>DETO01000027.1 GCA_002362135.1 Ruminococcus sp. UBA3286
GGATAATTATATGTTCTTATCTTTTCACTTCTAGCACCACTTCCAACTTGTAATCTTCTTGTATTAGCAACTTCCTTATTTTGCTCTTCCTGCATAGTTTCATATAATTTTGCTCTCAGCATATTCATAGCAGTTTCTTTATTTTGAAGTTGAGATCTTTCATTTTGACAAGCAACAACTATTCCAGTTGGTATATGAGTAATTCTTATTGCAGATGAAGTCTTATTAACATGCTGTCCACCTGCTCCACTTGCCCTATAAGTATCTATTCTTAAATCATCTGGATTAATTTCAACTTCTATATCTTCAACTTCAGGTAAAACTGCAACAGTTACAGTTGAAGTGTGAATTCTTCCACTTGCTTCAGTCTCAGGCACCCTTTGTACTCTATGAACACCACTTTCAAATTTTAATCTACTATAAGCACCTTTTCCTTTTATCATAAAAGATACTTCTTTTATTCCACCAATTCCAGTTTCATTAATGTCTATTAACTCTACTTGCCATCTTTTTAATTCAGCATACATAGTATACATACGATACAAAGAATTGGCAAAAAGCGAAGCCTCCTCGCCGCCTGCGCCGCCTCTGATTTCAATAATTACACTTTTTTCATCATTCGGATCTTTCGGAAGAAGAAGTATCTTCAATTCCTGAGCGATAGCGTCCATAGCGGCTTTGTTTTCTTCAATTTCCGCCTGCGCCATTTCCTTGAATTCCTTATCAAGACCGCCGCCTTCAATAAGCTCCTTCGCTTCATTATAGGCATTTTCTGCTGCTCTATGCTCACGGAACTTCTCGATAATCGGCGTCATATTTTTATAATCACGCATAAGCTGAGCGTAAAGTTTATTATCACTGAGCGTTTCCGGCTCTGAAAGGCGCGCGCTTATTTCTTCATATTTTTCTTCCATTAATGCAAGCTTTTCAAACATATTCTTCATCCTTTCCCACAAAATGTACTGTCATTATCAGACGCTGTCATTTTCCCTGAAAACGCTCTTTATGTTTTTTTCGATCTTGTTGCGTGAAACCAGAAATTCTCTGCCGCAGCCAACACATCTGAGTCTGAAATCCATTCCTGAACGCAGCACAAGCATTTCACGTGCGCCGCAGGGGTGCGTTTTTTTCATTGTAAGAATATCATTTATACGTATATCCACAGACATTCCCCTTTTTAGAAATTAATCTTAAATTTTCATGCTTTATAATTATACCCCAAAATTAATATTAAATCAATATTTAGTCGGTATATTTTTTTTATTTTGTGGAAACATAATAAAAACAGAGGAAAAAAATATGTATATCAAACAAATTTTATAATGAGGTGTAAATATGGTAACAAGAGTAACTGCTGAATTTGAAGCTCCCGAATCTGCCGAGCTTGCATTGAAGAAAATCAAAGAAAACGTCCGCGGCGTGTATTCAACCAATTTTGTATACAACCGCTCGTCGAACGAAGCGGAACAGCTGCGCGGAAGTACGATCTATACTGTCCTGCCAACGGCGGCTACAACTTATAATTATCTCACCGCTGTTATGGATTCCCCCGCCGATCCTGAAATGATTCCCGAACCCAAGCGCAGCCGCAAAACTACTGTTTTTATAGTATGCGACGGCAGCGGAACAGATAAGATACACTCCATATTAAACAATATGGGCGGCAGCAATATTGATTCACCGCTATTCTGAATTACGTTTTCTATGAATATTTTTACTCCAAACAGAATATCATGTATCATGAAAAAAATTCATCGGAGGTAAAAATATGAATTACAAACCTGAAGGAAGCATTTTCAAAACTGCCGAAAACCAGAGATTGATCTCGTCAGCCGAGGGACTTGCGGAAGCTATGGAGCGCGGAATAATTCTGGAAGCACGCGCCGCAGTATGCGACAGCAATCACGATCTCATCGTTGATCTGTCGTGCGCAAACGGAATCATACGGCGCGAAAACGGAGCTGTCGGCATTTCCGAGGGAAAAACCCGTGATATAGCCCTTATATCACGGGTCAACAAGATAGTTTGCTTCAAAGTTATCGGTATATCCTCCAACGGGAACGGAAATGTTGCCGTCGAACTTTCACGCGCTGCCGCACAGCAAGAATTCATAGAAAAGTACTCGGATAAGCTAAAGAGCGGCGATGTTATCGAAGCAAGAATAACTCATCTTGAACAATTCGGCTGCTTCGTTGATATAGGCTGCGGAGTCCCCTCTCTTATCCCCATTGACGCCATATCCGTATCAAGAATCGCTCACCCGTCCGATCGCTTCAAGGTTGGGCAATTCATTCGCGCCGTCGTGCGTTCCCGTGAAGATTCGCGTATATGCCTTACTCACAAGGAATTGCTCGGGACATGGGAAGAAAACGCCAACAATTTTCATTCCGGAGAGACAGTTTCGGGAGTAGTGCGCTCGGTTGAAAATTATGGTATTTTCGTCGAATTAGCTCCGAACCTTGCGGGACTTGCGGAACTCAGAGACGACGTACAGCCCGGTCAGAATGTCAGCGTATACATAAAGGCGATAATTCCCGAAAAAATGAAGGTGAAGCTTGTTATCGTCGATATATGTGAGGACTGCGGAAATGATATCGGTTTTGAATATTTTAACCAAGACAATCATCTCGATGTCTGGGAATACTCGCCATCATGTTCCGGAAGAAAGATAGTTACCGAATTTAACTGAAAACAAAGCCTGTCAACGCTCACAGAAAGCTTGGCAGGCTTTATCTATCTTATCTAACGAATTGCTTTTTTACTGTTCTTGATCTTTTCTATATCGTTTTTATCGATCCATTCCTCAGCATATCCGCATTCACAGCAAATATATCTGTTTACTTTTACGGCCGAAAAAATAGTCTTACCGATTATGATATTGTTACCCGAACCACTTGGCCCGACTTCCCCGTTTACGCGCACAATATCACTGCTTCCGCATTTAGGGCATTTACCGGATATCTTCATATTTTAGTCTCCATGCAATATATTTTAAAGCCGTCTGCAAATACAAACGGCTTTTGCGAATCTGATTAGAATGCGATCTCTTCTGCAATATGATGAAGCTTTTCATCATAGGGCTTAGTCATGGAGAGAGCTTCCTGAATATCATAATCAACGATCTTGCTGTCCTTGATTCCGACAACACGATTACCGATGCCCTTTTCAAGAAGTTCAACAGCGTAATAACCCATTCTTGTTGCTTCAACTCTGTCTCTTACAGTAGGATTGCCGCCTCTCTGAACGTGACCAAGAATTGTAGCACGAGCTTCGATTCCCGTCTTTTCCTGAAGAATTGTAGCGATCTCCTGAGAATGACCGATACCCTCGGCAACGATAACAACGAAATTCTGCTTGCCCTTCGACTTCTTTTCAAGCATTGTGTTGGCAATTCTGTCGAGGTCGTAATCCATTTCCTTGGTAATGATATCTGTAGCTCCGCAGGCAATACCGGTATTTACAGCAATATGACCTGCGCCGCGTCCCATTACCTCAACAACGGAAATTCTATCGTGAGACTGAGAAGTATCGCGAAGCTTGTCTACGAGTTCCATAGCTGTATTCATAGCGGTATCAAAACCGATCGTGTAATCCGTGCAGGAAATATCATTGTCAATAGTTCCGGGGAGACCAACGCAAAGAACACCCATAGCCGAAAGATCAGCCGCACCTCTGAACGAACCGTCGCCGCCGATAACAACAAGACCTTCAATACCCAGTTCGTCGCACTTAGCCTTAGCCTTAGCAACGCCCTCCTGAGTTTTGAATTCGAGACATCTTGCAGTATAAAGGATAGTACCGCCCCGATGAATGATATCAGTAACGCTTCTTTCGTCCATTTCTATAATATCGCCGTTTATAAGACCATTATAGCCTCTGCGGATTCCATAAACTTCCATTCCCTTGCTGATAGCAGTTCTGACAACAGCTCTGACAGCAGCGTTCATTCCCGGAGCGTCACCGCCGCTTGTAAGTACGCCAATTTTCTTGATCATAAAAATTCTCCATTCTGCACCTTGCGTATAATAATGGCTAAAAGCCTAAACTCCATACATTTATATTTTACAGCTTTTTCTTATAAAAGTCAAGAGAATTCCTGTTATTTTTTCCCGACGCTCTTATTTTCCGTAGTTTTGCACAATATAATGTGTTGAAATTCAGAGCTTATTCACATAGGCTATATGATACCCATATTTTCAATATAAATGATTTTTTTCAGTTCGTTCGCGCTTTGTCTGCACAAATTCACAGAAAGGCGATTTTTGGGGCGAACGGTTTTTCGCACATCGGTAAAATAAAAGCATATCTCGGTATTTCCGGAGTATTTTCTGCAAATTTCAGCCAATTCACGCATCGGAACGCTGTCGGACGGAGTTTTAATGCACAGCGTATGATTTTCCGCAAACCGCTGAAATTCCTGCTCTGCCGTCACAGAAGTTGCGATCACAGAAACGCTTTCATCTTTGACTGAAACATTCCCCTTTATATATAGTATATTTTCGGGATCTGTCCGAGAACCCGTAATGGCATAAAGATCAGGAAATACCACAATATCGATATCTCCGCTTTCATCAGCAGCATTCAGAAAACACATTTTACTGCCGTTTTTAGCGGTATGAAGCTTTTTTTCCTGAACGACGCAAAGCAGCTTTACAGGCATATTGTCATAAACGTTTCCGCCATTTAAAATATCCGCCGCGCGACAAGTTTTCAGCAGTTCCGCAAACCATGAATACTCCGCAAGAGGGTGTCCGCTAAGATATATCCCAGTCGCTTCTTTTTCCATTGCAAGCAGCCTTTTTACGTCAAATTCGGCTCTGTAAGGAATTTTTACCGAAGCGGCTTCCGAAACTTCGCTGCCGAACAGATTCATCTGACCATCAATAACTCCCCTGCTGTCGCGGTCTGCCATATTCATCAGCATTTCGTAATTATCCAGCATTTGCCTTCGGTTAAGTCCCAGCCCGTCAAACGCTCCTGCTTTTATAAGATTTTCAAGAGCCTTTTTATTAAGTTCTCTGCCATTTATTCTCTCACAAAAATTTTGCAGACTTTTAAAATTCCCGTTCTCCTGTCTTTCGGATATGATCTTATCGGAAAGAAGCCCACCTGCATTTTTTACCGCAAGCATACCAAAATACATTTTACCGTCAACATAGGCAAATCCCCTGCGGCTCATGTTTATATCGGGAGCAAGCACTTCAAGCCCATGAGTTCGGCAATCATCGATATATTCAATAAGTCTGCCTCCGCCGCTCATAACGCTCGACATCAACGCCGCCATATAAATTCCGCGGTAGTGGCATTTCAGATAAGCCGTCTGATATGCAAGATAAGCATATGCGGCTGCGTGTGATTTATTGAACGCATATGAAGCAAAACTGATCATTTCCTCAAAAATTTTATCCGCCGTCTCGCGCGGAACATTTCTTTCAACTGCGCCGTTCACAAAACTTTCGCGCTCACGAAGCATTGCGTCATGCTTTTTCTTCGCCATAGCCCTGCGTACAATATCAGCATGACCGTATGAATATCCCGCAAGTTTTCGGCAAATTTCCATTACCTGTTCCTGATAGACCATTACCCCGAACGTTTCTTCGAGAATGTCTTTAAGCGCGGGGTGCAGATATTTTATATTTTCCGGATGCTTTTTATTATTGATATACACCGGAATTGACTTCATCGGACCCGGACGGTACAGCGAAATTATAACTATCAGATCTTCAAGACGCTCCGGAACGAGTTCTATAAGGCGGTGCGTCATACCTTCGCTTTCAAACTGAAAAACTCCTGCCGTATCGCCGACAGCAAGCATTCTGAACACTTCTGCGTCGTCGCACGGAATTTTATTTATATCGAAATCCGGTTCGGTTTTGTGAATCTCATTGACGGCGTCTCTGATGACAGTCAGATTGCGCAAACCGAGAAAATCCATTTTCAGCAGACCGAGCGATTCAAGATAAGCCATGGTATATTGCGTAACTATGGTATTATCATTACGCTGTAGCGGGACAAGCTCATCAAGCGGAACAGCCGAGATAACTACGCCTGCCGCATGAGTTGAAGTATGTCGCGGCATTCCCTCAAGCTTCAAGGCAAGATCAATAAGCCGTTTTACCGACCTGTCCGCATTATACATAGATCTCAGATCAGCGCTTTCCTGCAATGCGTACTCCAGCCCGAAACGCGGATCTATCTGCTTAGCTATTCTGTCGCCGATGCTGTACGGCAGACCAAGTACACGCGCAATATCCCTTACAGCCGCTTTCGCTTTCAAAGTATCAAACGCGATTATTTCCGATACTTTATCAGCTCCGTATTTTTCAACAACATAATCTTTCACCGACTGCCTGCCCTCGATGCAAAAATCTATATCGAAATCGGGCATACTTACACGTTCGGGATTTAAAAAACGCTCGAACATCAGATTATATTTTATAGGATCGATGCCCGTGATGCCAATACAATAGGCGCAAAGACTTCCTGCTCCCGAACCTCGTCCCGGGCCTACAGGAACGTTATGTTCTCGCGCATACCTGATAAAATCCCAAACTATAAGAAAATAATCCGTGAACTGCTTTTTATTTATCACGGACAATTCATAGTCAAGGCGGTCGGAAATTTTACTGTCGGCATTTTCGCCGTAAAGTCTGTATAAACCTTTATAACTCAGATCGCGCAGGAATTTTCTGTTATCGGACACGCCCTCCGTTTTGAATTCCGGAATTTTTATTCGACTGTCAAAATTCAGATCAACATTGCATTTTTCGGCGATAAGCGTGGTATTGCGTACAGCCTCCTCATGCCCTTTAAAAAGCATCGCCATTTCGTCTGCCGATTTCACATAAAATTCTTCCGTTTCAAAACTCATTCCGTTCGGTTCTCCGAGCGTCGTACCCGTCTGAATACAAAGAAGGACGTTTTGCAGTTCTGCGTCCGATTTTAAAATATAATGGCAGTCGTTCGTAGCCGCAAGGGGAATTCCCGTTTCATCGGATAATCTGTAAAGCTGCGGAAGAATTCTTCTTTCTTCGCGAATTCCATGATCCTGCACCTCGATATAATAATTTCCGCTGCCAAATATCTCAAGATACTCCAGAACCTTGCTTTTCGCCTGATCATAATTGCCATTTTGTAATAAACGCGGAATTTCGCCTGCAAGACAAGCCGAAAGGCATATAAGACCACCATGATATTTTTTCAGCAGTTCCATATCGACTCTCGGCTTGTTATAAAATCCTTCAATATTTGCGGCAGAAATAAGCTTCACAAGATTGCTGTAGCCAATATTATTTTTGCATAACAATATCAGATGATACGGGCGCGAATCAAGTTTAGGCTCTCTGTCGAATCTTGTACGCGGCGCAACATAGACTTCGCAGCCGATAACAGGCTTTATACCATTATTTTTCGCAGCTTGCCAGAATTCCGGAACTCCGTACATATTTCCGTGATCGGTTATGGCGACAGCCTTCTGACCGAGTTCCTTTACGCGCTCTATCAGCTTGCTGATGCGGCAAGCTCCGTCAAGAAGGCTGTATTCCGTGTGAACATGAAGATTTACAAATTCATCTGCCCTCAATTTTTTCACCTGCCATTCTGATCTCGTCGGCAATTTTAGCTATCCTTTTGAATCTGTGATTAACTCCCGAACGGCTCAGCGGCTCGGAAAGACTTTCCCCTATTTCCTGCAAACTCATAGTCGGATTTTCCATACGCAGCCGCGCTATTTCTCTGAGTTCTTCAGGCAGATCGTCAAGTCTGCGGTTATTGGCGATCAGGGATATATCCTCGATCTGCTTAAGCGCAGCCGATACCACCTTATCTATGTTCGCGCTGTCGCAGTTTGCAATGCGATTGGCTTTATTGCGCACATCCTTATAAATTTTAACATTCATGAGTTCAAGCGTACATTGCTGCGCGCCTATAAAAGTAAGCGTATCTTCAATTCCCTCGCTGCCCTTTATATAAACGATCGGCTGACCGCGGCGAACTGCGCTTCTTGCTGCAACTCCTATATCGTTAAGAAGTGAAATAAGTTCCAGAGCAAGCTTCTGCTCAGGGACTGCGAATTCAAGATGATACTCCTTTTCAGGGGCGATCACGCTTCCGCAGGCAAGAAAAACTCCTGCTGCAAATACGCCAAGACTTCCCGTCGAAATCATTTCATAGTTTATCTGCCGCGGTTTTTCGGTTATTTTGTATTTTTCAAATACTGTCTTTACAAGTTCCGCCGAAGTAATGTCATAAATATATAATTTCCTGCCGTTTTTTCCTACCGATTCTCTGCACGAAATCTCATGATGAAAAACTTTTCCGAAAAGCCTGCCGAACGTTTCCGCCGACGTTTCATTCTTGCTCTGAAAACATATGTGCTGCGGCGTAAGAGTACGGCTAAACAGCAGCATTCCGTACAGACAGGCAAAACGCTTATCCTTATCGGTGATATACGTGCAGATCTCCCTGCGCACTTCGTCTGAAAAAGACAATCTTATCAACTCGCTTGTTTAAAATTTTTTATCCTTTGTAATATCACGGTGATATTTCTTGACGTTATAGCCTTCTTCGGTAAGATATTTAGCCATAAGTTCGGCAAAAGTTATAGATCTGTGTTTTCCGCCCGTACAGCCAAAAGCTATTACCAGCTGACTTTTGCCTTCGTGGACGTAAAGGGGAATAAGGAAATCCAGCAGATCGCTTAGCCGCGTGAAAAGTTCCTGTGACTGCTCCGAAAGCATTACATAGTCTTGTACGCACTCTTCTATCCCAGTATGGCTGCGGAGTTCCTGAACATAATACGGATTCGGCAGGCATCTTACATCAAAAACAAGATCGGCTTCCGTTGAAACGCCGTATTTAAAGCCAAATGACATGACCTTGATGACAAGAGAATCGGAAGAATGATCAAGAAAAATATTCTTGACCTGCTCCTTTAACTGGGCGGCGGAATATTCAGAAGATTCTATGTAATAATCGGCGATCTCCCTGAGCTGCGAAAGCTGACAGCGTTCAAAATATATCGCTTCATGCATATTTCCGTTGAATTTATCATCAAGAGGATGCTTGCGTCGAGTTTCCTTATACCGCTTGATAAGGACTTCATCATTAGCCTCAATAAACAGCACCTTTACTTCAACGTCCTCTTCCGCTTTAAGAGCCTGCAAAGCGCGGAATATCTCCGTAAACATATCGCCTGTTCTGATATCCAGAGCCACGGCGATCTTATTCAACCCTGTCTCGGATTTGCGGCAAAGATCCACAAACTGCGGAATAAGCTTCGGAGGGATATTATCGATACAGTAAAATCCGATATCTTCCATAACGTCCATAACGCTGGATTTTCCCGATCCTGACATTCCTGTTACAATCAATAAATTCATAGCGTTCCTCATTTCAATATTATTGGCTCAAGTTCCAGAATATATCCGCTTTTTTCCAAAACGACGCGTTTTACCTCTTCGCATAGCTGCAAAACATCGGAGCAGGTCGCTCCGCCTTTGTTGATCACAAATCCGCTGTGTTTTTCGCTGACCTGCGCGCCGCCTACCGTAAAACCTTTTAATCCGCACTGCTCAATAAGAAGCGACGCATAGCTGCCCTCGGGACGCTTGAAAGTACTTCCTGCGCTGGGATATTCAAGAGGCTGCTTTGAGCTTCGTTTGTTCATGCATTCGTCCATAGCGGCTTTTATTTCCGACGGTTCGCCTTGAGAAAGTTTCATAGTAACCGATACTATGACTAAATCTCTGCCCGAAAAAATGCTGTGCCTGTACGAAAGTTCCATTTCATCGGCTGAAACAGCCCGTATATCGCCGTTTTCGTCAATGTACTCGGCAGATATCACAACGTCTTTCATTTCGCTGCCGTATGCTCCTGCATTCATATAAAGCGCGCCGCCGACAGTTCCCGGAATTCCGTAAAGATTTTCCATACCGCCGAGACCGTTTTTGCAAGCCTGCATACATACGGAAGCAAGAAGCGCTCCCGCATCGCATTTTACAGTAGTTCCGTCAATAACGATCTCCGAAAACGAACTGCCAAAATGAAGTATAACTCCGTCGTATCCGTCGTCCGACGCAATAATATTGCTGCCGCGTCCAATTACAGCGTATTTTATCTTCTCAGTTCTGAGATATTTTATAAGTTCGGCTGCTGATTCCGCGGAATTAACATTTATCAGCGCGCGGCAGTTTCCGCCAAATCTGAAAGTCGTATGATCTTTCAGCGAACATTCCTGCCTGATATCGCAGCCAAGCTTTTCACATAATTCAGATAAACCACTTATATTTATCATTTTCTCCCTCCGAATTGTCTTATAACCTGTCTCCGCAAGAAATCTCATGAAAACAAGATGGAAAGATTCTGAGAACAAGTTCTTAGAATGACTCGTAATTTCTTACGGTTTCCTTTGGGTCGGACTGCATACCAAGCCTGTTAAGAAGCTCGGCTGCGGCATTGTAACCCATTTTCTTCTGTCTGTTATTCATCGCGGCAACTTCAAGTATGACCGCAAGATTACGTCCGGGCTTTACGGGAATGGTCAGAGACGGTATCTTTACTCCGAGAAGGCTGACATATTCCGTATCAACGCCCATTCTGTCGTAAATCTTTTCTGGATTCCATTGTTCAAGTTCAACTACTAGATCAAGCTTTTCCGTCATTTTTACCGCGCCGATACCGAACAGACGGCGGGCGTTGATAATTCCGATACCCCTGAGTTCAAGAAAATGACGAATATTATCGGGAGAACTTCCCACAAGGCTAATATTCGATACTTTCCTGATCTCAACAGCGTCGTCGGCAACAAGTCTGTGACCGCGCTTTACAAGTTCGATAGCAGTTTCGCTTTTTCCTACGCCGCTTTCGCCTGTTATAAAAACGCCTTCGCCGTATATTTCAATAAGTACGCCGTGACGCGTAACTCTCGGAGCAAGATTGAGGTTGAGGAACGCAATAAGACCCGACATGAAATTCGATGTGCTTTCCTTGCTTCTCAGCAGCGGAACTTCATATTCCTTTGCAAGTTCAAGCATTTCCGCAAAATAAGGAAGTTCCCTTGTGATTATAAGCGCTGGAAGTCTCTGCGCAAAAAGAAGCTGAAGTCTTTCACGTCTCGTTTTTTCGTCAATGCTTGAAAGGTATGCGAATTCCACCTTGCCTATTATCTGAATACGCTCGGGATTAAAATATTCATAAAATCCCATAAGCTGCAAACCGGGACGATTAACGTCCGTTTCGCCGATCATAATTTCCTCTGCGTCCTTGTGTATATAGATTATTTCCAGTTTAAATTCATCTATGACCTTTCTGAGAGAAACCTTGAAATTGTCTGCCATTTTTTTCTCCATTCCCCGATATATCGGTATTATTTTACTATAAAGGAATCATAGCCGTAATCAGCTATGGAATCCTTCGCTTTAAGCAGTTCGCCGATCTCAGACGATTCGCCTGAGATCCTTATTACAACATTAAATTCCGAAAGCTTATCGGAAACAAGCTCCATGCATTTTTCGGCTTTTTCTGTCGGAGTTCCCGTAAATTCATAAAGCATATGTTCGTCCTGCACGCCTGCGCCGAGTTCGTCAACGTCTATATTCAGCACAACAGTATGCGCCGAAAGCAGCATCGGCTGAAGAATATCATCATTTCCGCCAAGAAGATCGGCTGCCGAAACTTCTATGCACATTGCCGCCCCGTTCGATATCGCCTCATCATACAGCAGATTCGCCGCCGAGGTAAGAGCCATGCAGCGTTCATTCTGACCAAGCCGCTGATCAAGAATTGCAAGATCTTTTTCCGTAAAATCCGGATAAGACAAATCCGAACATACTATATGTTCAAAACCCGCTTCCGCTGCCTCTTTCACAACGTCTGAAAGATAATTAACATAGGCTTCGGAATACGGCGACGCCCACGGTTTACCGCCGTCATCGGCAGCCGCGTCCAGCCATTGCGAGCCGTCCAGAACGTTAGCGTAACCCGTTTCCGGAAGCGACACTGGAATTATATTGTCGTTGAATGCGCTTATCATCGCCGACGGCTTGAATCCGTTATTCACAATAGCTTCGGCTATCTTGTCGGGTGGAACTTCGGAAATTGCCGCCTTAGATGTCTTAGCCTCATAAAGACCGCTTTTGTAGCATATTTTTCCTCCGGAAATTTTCAGCGGCACGGCAATATATTCTATCCCCTCATTTTTCGGGATATTTTTCAGCGCATTCTCTATATCCTCAAGGCTCGCCATATCGCCGGGTTCTAACGCGGCGGCGCAGTAATCATCCGCCGAAACGCTTTCGGAAGCCGTCGTAACAGTAGTGACCTCCGCAGTAGAATCCGCCGAAGCAGTTTCAGTTGAAGTCGTCGTCGAAGATATCTCCGCAGTTGTTATTGGAATCTCTTGCGGCTTATCGCCCTTGTGCTGCGTGTAATTGATTATCGGTTCAGCCAGACTGTATCCGAGAAAGCCTATTCCGCCGATAAGCAGCGCCGTAAGGGTGCCTGAAAGCACCTTGGCAACCGGACTTTTGCCATAATAATTTTTTTCTTTTGTCTTGTAAATTT
>DETO01000126.1:0-8792 GCA_002362135.1 Ruminococcus sp. UBA3286
CCCGACACCCCCTGCAAAAGGGTGCTTCACCCTTTTGAAACCCGTAATTTCATATTTTTCTATCCCAAAAGGGATAGAAAAATATGAGAAGCGATTTCAAGAGCGTAACATCTTTGCAAGAGTTATCGAGAATCAAAGTTCTCTGTATAATACAGCATAGTAAAAATTAATTTGCATGATTTATCGTTCTTTAATCTACTGAAAGCCCAGTAGTTTCGTCGATGCCCATCATTATATTAAGGCATTGTATAGCCGCGCCGCTTGCGCCCTTTCCGAGATTATCAAGGCGGGCGCAGAGGAGAACCTGCTCGTCATTTCCGAATACGAACACCTGAAGCTTATCAAGACCGCTGAGCGTATTGGAAGCAAGGAAAAATCCTTTCTGCTCCTCCAAAGTCATAAGCGGCATTACTTCTACCATTTTCGCGCCCTCGTAATGTTTACGGTACATTTCATGTATCTGCGCGGCTGTATACGGAGTTTCAAGAGTGCGCGTCTGAAGCGGTACGGAAACTACCATTCCGCTGAAATAATCGCACACCATAGGATTGAACATCGGCTTGAATTTCAGTCCGGAAACAGCCTGCATTTCGGGCAAATGCTTATGCTGCTGCGACAATGCGTACTGACGCGGACTGTTGAACTCAAACGGCTTTTCATCGCTTTCGTAAACGGCGATAGCCTTTTTTCCTGCTCCGCTGTAGCCTGATGTTGCATAAGCAAATACGGGATGATCGGCAGGGATTATTCCATTGCTCACAAGGGGATAAACTATTGCTCCGAATCCGCTTGCATAGCAGCCCGGAACTGCAACTCTGTTTGAATTTGCAATTTTTTCACGATGCTGCGCGGAAAGTTCGGGGAATCCGTATGCCCAGTCGGGATTGGTTCTATGAGCTGTTGAAGCGTCGATTATGCGTACATGATCATTGCCGCTGTCAATGAATGAAACAGCCTCTCTTGAAGCCTCGTCGGGCAGGCAGAGAAAAACATAATCCGCGGAGTTTATAAGCCGCGCCCTCTCCGCCGGGTCTTTTCTTAACTCTTCGGAAATGCGCATCAGTTCAATATCATTCCTGTTTTTGAAGCGTTCCTTGATCTTAAGACCAGTAGTGCCTTCCTGTCCGTCAATATATACTTTAACCATTGTTTCCACCTATTTCTTTTTCTTGGTTTTTCTTTCGTATTTCGCCCGTTTCGGGTCTGTGTGGTCGGATTCATCCTCCTTCATGAAATGCCAGACATTGATCACAAGCGTGACTGCCACAATGCCGATAAGCCAGAATTTATGAGCAGACGGCACAACGGCTATCCACAATCCCATGACCAATTCGCCGCTTATCCAGATAATGCTCATAAGCAGGCATAATCCGACAGTAAAAATCAAATCTTTCTTTTTCATGCCTGTCCCTTTGCGGAGATAAGCGCATCAAGTTCCTTTTCAGCATTCGCGATCTGTACAGCGACTGCTTCGGGAGACGGGCCTCCGTATGATTTTCTCTCGCGAACGCAGGTATCGAGACTAATCGCTTCATACACATCGTCGGAGAAAAGTTCGGTCATTTTGCGGTAATCGTCAAGGGGAAGAGTTTCGAGAGTAAGTCCCTTTGAGATACACTCCGCAACAAGAGTTCCCGTAATTTTATAAGCGTCGCGGAAAGGCATTCCCTTTTTAACAAGATAATCGGCGCAGTCAGTGGCGTTGATGAATCCTCTTGCGGCGGCATTGCGCATATTTTCCTTGATAACGCGCATAGTCGCGAGCATGGGCGTAAAGGTTTTTACGCAAAGCTTTACATTATCTATCGCGTCAAAAATCGCTTCCTTGTCCTCCTGCATATCCTTGTTATAGGCAAGGGGCAGACCTTTCATCATGGTGAGCAGCGTAACGAGATCGCCGTTCACTCTGCCCGTCTTGCCGCGAATAAGTTCCGTAACGTCGGGATTTTTCTTCTGCGGCATGATAGACGAACCCGTCGCGAAAGCGTCGTCGAGTTCCACAAATTTGAATTCCCATGAACACCACAAAATTATTTCCTCGGAAAAACGCGATAAATGAGTCATAAGAAGCGACAGCGCGCAGTTGAGTTCCACGCAGTAATCGCGGTCGGAAACCCCGTCAAGGCTGTTTTCCATAGGAGCGGTAAATCCCAGTAATTCGGCAGTCTGCTGTCTGTTGGTCTTATAAGTAGTTCCTGCCAGTGCGCCGCAGCCGAGGGGACAGTAATTCATTCGCTTATTGACGTCGCCCAGTCTGTCAAGATCGCGGAGAAGCATCCACACATACGCCATGAGATGATGCGCAAACGTTATCGGCTGCGCTCTCTGTAGATGAGTATAGCCGGGCATTACCGTTTCGGTATGCTCTTTTGCAATGCCTATTATCGTCTTTATCAATGTGATGACCATATCAGATATCTCCGATATCTCGTCGCGGAGATAAAGTCTGAGATCGACGGCTACCTGATCGTTTCTCGAACGGGAAGTATGAAGTCTCTTTCCCACGTCGCCGAGCCGCTTTGTGAGTTCCGCCTCCACGAACATATGAATATCCTCGGCGTTTGGGTCGAGTTCAAGCTTTCCCGAATCAATATCCGCAAGGATCTCTTTCAGTCCGCCGATTATTTCAAGGCTGTCCTCTTTGGTTATTATTCCGCAGTCGCCAAGCATAGTAGCATGAGCGATACTGCCCTGTATATCGTGACGGTACATTCTGCCGTCAAATGCAATGGAAGAGTTGAAAGCGTTTACAGTCTCGTCGACCTGCTTTGAAAATCTTCCTGCCCACATCATATCTGCCATAATTTTTCTCCTGTTTTAAAATTTCTCATTGCGTTTTATATTGATTCATAAATTTCGTAAAATTCTGCTCCTGATACGGAATACTCTTTTCCGAAATTCTCGCCGTAAGATAGAGCTTATACTTATCCACGGCAATATTAACTTTCTGCACCTTTTTATTGAAAATATTGAAGTTCTTTATCTTAATGCTGCCGATAGCCTCATATGGAATAAAAATATTATTTTCAGGTTCGGGTTCAAGCTTATCGGCATTTAACGTCAGCTGAAGTCCTTTTTGGTGCATCGGAATAATACCCAATCCGCTTTCCGTCTGATTTATCAGAAGCGCGGCAAATTTACCCTCAAGAACATTCTGCGCCGCTTTTTTCGTATTTAATACAACGGCGGTAAGTCCTGCCGCAGCCATTCCTCCCGCAAGTCCGCCTGCAATTCCTGCTTTCATAGCGTCGCGGTTTGTATTCTTAAAAGCTAAAAATATATTATTCTGAGCCGAGATTCCGTCCACCGACTTAAACAGCGCCGTAACTCCTTCAATAGTTCTGTAATCCTCCATAAACGACCTCCTATTGAATTATTCATCATCCGATTCTTCAACGTCGTCTGTTATTGCTTCCCCCTTTATTTCCTCATAAGCGTCCTTGATACCGTTTTTAACAGCCCATTTTATAACAAAATAAAGCACTATCATAATGATCAAAAAAGTTGCGCCGCTTATTCCCAATTCCTTAAACATGATTTTTCTCCTGTCGTTTTATCAAAACAATGTTTATGTATCTATTCTATTCATGTCACGAATATTTTTATTTCTGTATACAAGATCATCACGAACCGTAAATCCCATATTCTCCCAGAAATCGTTGCCAATTTTATTTTTTTCAAACACAACTAATGCAACCTTGTTTATGCCCTCTTTCTCTAAAGCTCTCATTGCATTGTCAACAAGTTTTTTTCCGATTCCCTGTTTTCTGTAATCCGGATTTACTGCTGTATGATAAATATAACCTCTTCTTCCGTCATTTCCTGCAATAATCACGCCGATTATTTTTTCATCTTTTTCAGCAACAAAACAAGTTTCGGGATTTCTTTTTAAAAATCTTTCTATTCCTTCTCTGGAATCATCTAAATTATTCAATCCCATTCCTGCACAAGAAAGCCATAATTGATAAACCTGTTCATAATCAGATAAAGCCATTAATCTGATAATCATATTGCTTGCCCTCCCAAAATTCAATATAAATGCCAAATCAACAGATTCCCCGTCTTATAATCTCATCAATTAATTTGGGCTGAATCAGCGGATATGTCCATTGGGACGGCAGATCGTCAAGCAGGTATATCCTTTCGATCTCGCTGTGCAATTTGCTTTCAAAAGCGTTTATATCTGCAAAATACAGCATACCAAAAGTTTCCTCCGCATCATTATCATCAGAAATAACAGAATAAACGCATATCGGTTTTATTGTAAAATCAACAGCCCCTGTTTCTTCATATAACTCGCGTTTTGCAGTTTCCCCGATTTTTTCTCCCATCTCCCTGTGACCGCCGGGAACTTCCAATGTTTCCCTTTGTTTATGCTTGCAGAATACCCATTTTCCATCATGCTTTGAAACAATTACTGCAAATTTCAACAGAGAATCTTGTGCTTCATCATAAAACTTTACTTCCATTTTATTTTTCTCCTAACGAACTGCAAACAACCCTTAAAAATGCAACAGGCAGGAGAATTTCGCCTCCCCTGCCTGAAAAACTTTATTGAAATTACTTATTATTTCTCTTCTGATCGAGCTTAGCCTTAACTTTGATCGGGAGACCGAACAGATTGATGAATCCTGCGGAATCCTTCTGATCGTAAACTTCGTCCTCGTCGAAAGTAGCCACTTCCTCATCATAGAGTGTGTAGGGTGAAGTTACGCCTGCGTTGATGATATTGCCCTTGTAAAGCTTGAGACGAACGTCGCCCGTAACAGTTTTCTGAGTTTCGGTAACGAATGCGCTCATAGCCTCGCGGAGAGGTGTATACCACTGACCGTTGTAAACGATATCTGCAAACTTGATTCCGAGATACTGCTTGATGCGGGCAGTTTCCTTGTCGATACAGATAGTTTCGAGAACTTCGTGAGCGTGGTAGAGAATTGCGCCGCCGGGAGTTTCATAAACGCCTCTGGACTTCATGCCAACGAGACGGTTCTCAACGAGATCGGCAAGACCGATACCGTTTTCGCCGCCCAGCTTGTTGAGAGCGGAAACCATCTCAACACCGTTCAGTTCCTTGCCGTCGAGCATTGTGGGGATACCCTTTTCAAAGTGGATAGTGATATATGTAGGCTTGTCGGGAGCGTCGATAGGCGATACGCCCATTTCGAGAAAACCGGGCTTCTCATACTGAGGCTCGTTTGCAGGATCTTCAAGATCGAGGCCCTCGTGAGAAAGATGCCAGATATTCTTATCCTTGGAGTAGTTTGTCTCTCTGTTAATTTTAAGAGGAATGTTGTGCGCTTCTGCGTAGTCGATCTCCTGATCGCGGGATTTCAGATCCCATTCACGCCAAGGAGCGATGATAGCCATATCAGGTGCGAAAGCCTTGATAGCAAGCTCAAAACGAACCTGATCGTTGCCCTTGCCGGTACAGCCGTGGCAGATAGCGTCAGCGCCTTCTTTAATAGCGATCTCGGCGATTCTCTTAGCGATTATCGGACGAGCGAAAGATGTGCCGAGCATATATCTGTTTTCGTAGATAGCGCCTGCCTGAACAGTGGGATAAACGTATTCCTGAATGAACTCCTCTTTCAGATCTTCGATATAAAGCTTGGAAGCGCCTGTCTTGATAGCCTTTTCTTCAAGACCGTCAAGTTCCGTACCCTGTCCAACATCGCCGGAAACAGCAATAACTTCGCAGTTGTTGTAATTCTCTTTCAGCCACGGGATTATGATAGAAGTATCAAGTCCGCCAGAATAAGCGAGAACGACCTTTTTAATATCTTTTTTATCCATTTTAAATTCCTCCTGAATCAATTCAATAATTATATTATACACGATAAATCCATATTGTCAATAGGTTTGTAATAAATATTCATTTTTATTAAAAATATTCTCAATTTTATGAATATTTATTCATAAATAATGAGTATGGCGAGAAAATATTCATTCAGGCTTACGAATAAATTTACCGTAAGCGAAAGTTCCGAGACAAGCTATTACAGTTCCCACTGCGTATGCAATAAGGTCTTCCACGGCAAAGCTTGTTCCCATAAGGATTCTGAAAAACTGTATATCGCCCAGCCCGATAAGATCGACGAAATGAATAAGCTGCAAAAATTCCACTAAAAACGCAAAAAACATCACGCCGATATGGACGGCATAATGATTGTTTTTGCCTCCTGATATGCTCTGAAACAGGCAGTAGACCGCCCATACAACGATCGTATCGCCGCCGTAATAACGAAGAATATTGTCATGCTGCGTGATTGCAATAAATACTTCTACAGCTATCAATATCAGCGTCAATATTATATATGGTACTCTCTTTTTCATAATCGTTACACCAGATCGGCAAGCTGCGGAAAGATACCCAGACTGCGTTTGAGAATGCCGTTCATCATTGCAAGGGCGATGCCATAATTGGTGAAAGGCACATTCTGCGCGGCAGCCGAATTTTTGCGGTAGATCATCTCGCGCTCGTTCAGCATACAGCCGCCGCAATGGATAATAAGGCTGAATTTTTCCGGATTTTCGGGGAAATCCCGTCCCGAAGAAAGCTCGATATCAAGTTCAGCCCCCGTGAATTTTTTCAGCATCGCAGGAAGCTTCACGCTGCCGATATCGCCGCACTGTCTATGGTGGGTACAGCCCTCGGAGATAAGCACCTTATCGCCGTTTTTCAGTGATTTTAAAGCCGCCGCACCTTGTACCGCAGCGTCGAGGAATCCCTTATAGCGCGCCATGAGTATCGAAAAAGAAGTCAGCGGAACGCTTTCGGGAACTATCTTGCTGACCATTCCGAAAGCCTGACTGTCCGTTATCACCATTTTCGGCGGAACAGCAAGCTTTTTCAGCGTTTCTTCAAGCTGAAATTCCTTTGTGAATACAGCCGTCGCGCCCGCGTCGAGAATATCGCGGAGAGTCTGAACCTGCGGCAGAATCATTCTGCCTTTCGGAGCGGCTGCGTCTATCGGAGTTACCAGCACCAGAAGGTCGCCCTCGTCGAGAATATCGCCGATTATACGCCTTTCCCCGGTCTCCGAACCTGCCGCAGCAGCAATCATCTCTTTCAGTTCGTTAATATTTATCTTCTTAGCCGCGCTGACCGAAATCTCATTATCGGCTTTTGCTTCAACAGGCGTGATATCGCTCTTGTTATAGGCGATAATATACGGAATTCCGCGCTCTTTGAACAGCCCGATAAGTTCCCTTTCGCAGGCTGAAATCCCGCTGCACACGAGGACGGCGACGTCGGTTTTCGCAAGTATCTGACGCGTTTTTTTCACGCGAAGTTCGCCAAGCGCGCTGACGTCGTCAAAACCGGGGGTATCGATTATTTCCACAGGGCCGAGCGGAAGCAGTTCCATGGCTTTATAGACGGGATCGGTAGTCGTTCCCGTGACGTCGGAAACGACAGCTAAATCCTGCCCCGTTACCGCGTTCACAAGGCTCGATTTGCCTGCGTTGCAAGCGCCGAAGAATCCGATATGAAGCCTTTCTCCCGACGGAGTATCATTCAATGACATATTTTTACCTCCTATAATAATACCGCACGAAATTGTGCGGTATTATTATCTTAAAATTCAAGACTTTCGATTACGTTTTTAAGCGCAGCGGCGCTCGCCTGAAGTTTAGCCGTCTCCTCTTCCGTAAGAGCAGGCGTAACTTCTTTCTCGATACCGTGTCCGCCAATTACGGCAGGCAGGCTGAGGCATACGTCGTTAATGCCGTATCTGCCGCTTATATATGTGGAAACGGTTCTGATATTATTGGCGTCTCTGAGAATATCGTCGCATATCTTGTTTACCGTCAGAGCGATAGCGTAAAAAGTCGCGCCCTTTCTCTTGATAACTTCTCCGCCTGCCTTGCGCACTTCATCGATAATTTCGTCCTCGATAAGCGATGCTTCGGAATGCTCGGCGCAGAACTGCTCCATTGTAATTCCGGCAATATTCGTGATAGACCACGGGATCATGGAAGTATCGCCATGTTCGCCGAAAACGTAAGCATGAACGCTGTTCGGGCTGAGATCGAGATGATCGGCAATAATAGAACGCAGACGGGAAGTATCGAGCGCAGTTCCCGAACCGATCACCTGATTCGGCTTGAGATCGGTACATTTCAGTATAGCGTAAGTGATAATGTCAACGGGATTGCTTACGACAACGTAAATAGCGTCGGGAGCAGCCTTTGCAACTTTAGGCATTACGTCCTTGATTATATTTACATTAGCCTGCGCCAGATCGAGACGAGTCTGACCGGGTTTACGCGCAAGACCGAGAGTTACAACGATGATGTCAGAACCTGCTGCAGCGTCGTATGTACCGTCGAAAACCTCAACATTATGGCTGAAAGAAACGCCCTGACGAATATCCATCGCCTCGCCCTTCGCCTTTTCTTTATTAATATCTATAAGAACAATATCAGAGCAGGTACCTGCAACGGCGAATGTATATGCTACAGTAGCTCCTACATTTCCTGCGCCGAGAATAGTGATCTTTTTTCCGCTCTTTTGGTTTGCCATATAAAACCACCCTTTCTTGTTAAAAAACGTCTTTTCCAGACTATTTTTATATTATATCATATTCAAGGAAAAAATGCAAGAGTTTAATTATGAACACACACAAATCAATTTTACTATGCTGTATTATACAGAGAACTTTGACCCCTTGTATTCCTTGCAAAGATGTTACGCTATTGAAGTCGGCTCTCATATTTTTCTATCCCCTTTGGGATAGAAAAATATGAAATTTCGGGTTTCAAAAGGGTGAAGCACCCTTTTGCAGGGGGTG
>DETO01000126.1:9088-10974 GCA_002362135.1 Ruminococcus sp. UBA3286
GAGTCACCCTTTTGCAGGGGGTGCAGGGGGACAGCGTCCCCCTGCATAATGCCGCACAAGTAAAATTAATTTGCGTGTCGAATCATCATAAATAAACTCTTTTCTCCCGCAAGTCATATACTGCTGTATAAAATGAAAATTTCATGCAATAATAGCAATAGAAAATACTCGCAAAGGAGATATGGATATGTCAGTTAAAAGGGGAGAAATATATTACGCCGACCTCAGCCCCGTAGTAGGCTCGGAACAGGGCGGTATTCGTCCGGTACTTATTGTTCAGAACGACGTGGGAAACAAGCACAGTCCGACGGTAATTGCGGCGGCGATAACGTCCCAGCGCGATAAAAATCACCTGCCGACCCACATCGAGGTTCAGGCGGATAAATGCGGTCTTGCGCGCGACAGCATCGTGCTTCTCGAACAGATACGCACTCTTGATAAAAAGCGTCTGAAAGATAAAATGGGCGAACTTGATCTGCGCTCTATGGATAAGATAAATACGGCGCTTTCGATAAGTTTCGGGCTTGAATAACATAATAAAGCGGAGAAAGCATTCTCCGCTTTATTTTTGCTATTTCAATTTCTGTATCGACAATATCGCCATTATTCCGTTTATAGCAATAAACACCCAGAAAAGAATATTCGTAAACGTCCAGCTGTAGAATTTCCCGTGTCCGCGGTAATTTTCCCTGATATACGCGACCATAGCCTTTCTCTTGACGATAAGCACAATTACTCCCGCAACAAAAAATGCCACCAGAACCGCCAATGAAATTATGTCCCCGACTTTTTCGGGAAGCTTATTCAGCACAAAGAGCATCACATCGCCGAACAGGAAATTGTTGAGTATATGATACAGCATCGACCACCATATGCTGTATTCCATAGCCGTATATGCAAATACGAATCCAACCATAAAAGCGAATACGGACTGCGTGGGATTAGCGTGCATAACGCCGAAAAGAAGCGCGGAAACAAGCATCGCGTAGCCCTTGTTGCTCATTCTGCCGCCCGTTATCGTGTTTGTCGTTCTTTCAAGTCCCTGCATGGTATAGCCGCGGTATATCAATTCCTCCGCGAAAGGTCCGATAAAGCCTGCGTACAGCATCATGGAAACAGTCGTGCTTCCCGCCTGCGCAGATTCTATAGCCGCCTCTGCCGTTAAACCTATCTGATTCAGCAGAAATTCCACCGCATTATTGAAAATCGTGAAAATTAACTGCACACCCATAAGCACGCAGAGAATCATAAAAAACGTTGAAACATTCATGGGTTTGCGCTTGACGAAAATTTCCTTTATCGGCAGCCGCTTTCTGTTGAACAGCCACATAAAAATGCAGCCGATAATTACGCTCAGACCCATGCCCATATCGGTCTCCATAAGTTTGTTTATGATCTCTTCGCCGTTGTACGGTTCTCCCGATATGCCTACAATAACGCCTTGTACGATCATATATATCATCATATACGCGAAAACCACGCAGTTCATTATAACAAGATACAGAAGCAGTCCGCCCATCAAAAAGCTTAGTTTGCTTTTGAAAAACTTCTTTGTTGCCTGAATATTGTCAGCCGCGGGTATCATTCCGCCGCCGTTCTGCATATCCATTTGTCATCTCTCCTTAATTTTATTACTTAATTATAATATCACAATGTCTGCTATATGTCAAGAATTATACGCATTTTTAAGAAAATCAAAACGGCCAACGACTTGACATATTACTAAAAAAGATATATAATAAAAATAAGAATAAATTGCCGTATCAAGCACGTAAATCAATTTTACTATGCTGTATTATGTTAGGAACATTGTCTCCTGTACTTTCTGCATAGAGAATAATCTCTATCGTCCCTGTAAATTACATTTCGTACCCCTTGTGGGTACG
>DETO01000126.1:11315-13570 GCA_002362135.1 Ruminococcus sp. UBA3286
GCAGGGGGTGTCGGGGGACAGCGTCCCCTGACATAATTCCGCACAAGTAAAGATTGATTTGCGTGCGTATCAGGCGGACAGGAGATATATATGGACTATCTTGAAAACCGCGAGCTGTCATGGCTGCGATTCAACAAAAGAGTAATTGAAGAAGCCTGCGATACGAGTACGCCGCTTCTTGAAAGGCTGGCATTTTCAGCTATATATCAGAGCAATATGGACGAATTTTTCATGGTTCGCGTAGGCTCGCTTACGGATAAGGAAAAAAAGAAAAATCAGAAAATCGACGGAAAAACCGGCATGACGCCCTCTCAGCAGCTTGACGCGATATTTACCGCGGTAAGACGGCTTCAGCCCATGGTCAACGAGGCTTACCGCAAAAATATGCAGGAACTGGCTGCATACGGATTTGAACACGTTACCTTCGAGACTGCGACCCCCGAAGAAAAAGCGTTTCTGGAACTCTACTTCAAGCGCGAAATAAAGCCTTTTATCACGGGAATAATCATCAACGACGCGCTGCCGTTCCCATTCCTGAAAAATAAGGAACTTTACGCGGCAGTCAATCTGAATTCCAAAAAGGGCATAACCGTGGGAATCGTCCCCGTCAGCCACGAACACAGCGAAAGAATGATTCCTCTCGGCAAGGACGGAAAGCGCTTTATTCTTGAAGAGGAAGTCGTTCTGCAATTCGCACACCTCATGTTCAAGGGATATAAGGTTCAGGACAGAGCGATAATGAGAATTACGAGAAACGCCGATATCATGGTAAATAACAAGGGTGCGGATTTCCGTGACCGCATGGAAGATCTCGTCGCGAAACGCAATAAGCTTGCCGCGGTGCGAATGGAGATAACCAACGAATTCAGCCGCGACGCTCTGGATTATTTATGCCGCAAGCTGAAACTGAAAAACGTCCGCGTGTTCAATTCGCAGATACCTCTCGACCTTTCATATATTTTCCAGCTTCAGGAACTCGACAGCGATCCTGCCCTGCATTATAATGTAAGAATGCCCAGAAAATCGGCATCGCTTGCGGAAAACCGCTCCGTATTCTCTCAGGTAAAGGCGAAAGATATTCTGCTCAGCTATCCTTTTGAATCGATGACTTCGTCGTTTATAAGACTTCTGGAAGAATCCGCGGCAGACCCGAGGGTCACTTCGATAAAGATAACGCTTTACAGACTTGCACGCAACAGCAAAGTGATAAGCGCGCTCTGCACGGCCGCCGAAAACGGTAAAGAAGTTCTGGTAATGATAGAGCTTAGAGCGAGGTTTGACGAAGCCAATAATATCGAATGGTCAAAAATTTTGCAGAAAGCAGGCGTTACTGTAATTTACGGACCGGAAGAATTCAAGGCGCATTCCAAGCTGTTGCTTATCACACGCAAGGGACAGGGCGGAAATTTCGACTATGTAACGCAGATCGGCACGGGAAATTACAATGAAAAGACCGCCGCTATCTATACCGATCTCATGCTTATGACGGCGGACAGGGATATTGCAGCCGACGCCGAAGCTGTTTTCGAATCGCTGAAAAAAGGCGTTTTCGTGGAAAAAACCAGAAAGCTGCTCGTTTCTCCCCATGCTCTTCGTCCGCAGGTTCTGGAAATGATGGATGAACAGATAAGCATTGCCAAAAACGGCGGAAACGGATATATCGCGGCGAAAGTCAACTCGCTCAACGACATGACGATAATCATGAAGCTTGTTGAAGCCTCGCGCGCAGGAGTAAAAGTCGAACTGGTCGTTCGCGGTATCTGCTGCCTTATCGCAGGCGTTGAAGGTCATACGGAAAATATCACCGTGCGCAGTATCGTGGGCAGATTTCTTGAACACAGCCGAATTTTCATTTTCGGAGAGGAGAACAACGAACAGAAAATTTACATAGGTTCGGCTGATTATATGAGCAGAAATACCGTTCGCCGCGTGGAAGTTGCCGCTCCAATCGAGGACGAAAGGCTGAAAAAGCGTATCCGCAGTATGTTCAGCGTTCTCATGAGCGATAACGTTAAGGCAAGAGTAATGCTTCCCGACGGAAATTATGTTCATGTCGAGCGCAAAGAGGGCGAAGAAGCCTTGAATTCGCAGGAATATTTCTACGAAGAAGCATACCGCCGTCTGGAAGAAAAGGCTGCGCGTCAGGAACGCATGAAGTCCGTGCGCTCGAAAAAATCTTCCGCCAAAAAGAAATAATGCTTTAATTTGCGGCAATCAATTCTACTTGTGCGGCATTATGTCAGGGGACGCCGTCC
>DETO01000126.1:13881-22133 GCA_002362135.1 Ruminococcus sp. UBA3286
GGGATAGAAAAATATGAGAGACGGACTCAATAGAGTAACATTTTTGCACGGGATATAGGGAGTCAAAGTTTCCTGTATAATACAACATAGTAAAATTGATTTCCGCATATGGAAATTCTTTTACTCTTGACAAATTTCGCGTATTGTGATAAAATGTAAAGGTAGCAGCGCATAAAAATTCTGCTCCGCTGCCTGAATACAGAAACGCTTATCCCGTGCAAAATCGGGAATTATTAGGATAAAAGGCGAATCGGTCGCCTTAGGGGATTAAAATGATTGGTTTTTATAACTATACTGTTATTCTTACATATATAGGTCTTGCATCGGCAATTTCGGGAATCTTTTTCGCATTCGGAGTTTGCGGCGGCGAATCGCGCCCGACTTACGCTATTGTCTGCCTGATGATAGCGGGGCTTTGCGATATGTTCGACGGCAAAATTGCCCGAACCAAAAAAGACCGCACCGACGATGAAAAAAAATTCGGCATACAGATAGATTCGCTCTGCGACGCCGTTTGCTTCGGAGTTTTGCCTGCCATAATCGGCTATGCGGTCGGTCTCGATCATCTGGTCGATCTGCCCGTGCTGATATTATTTCCGCTGTGCGCCGTTATCAGGCTTGCTTATTTTAATGTTGCAGAGGAATCGCGGCAGAAAAAAACAAGCGAAGTCCGCAAGGTCTACGAGGGTCTGCCCGTTACCAGCGTCGCTTTGATATTGCCGCTGCTTTACAGTTTTCATAAGGATATCGGCAATTGCTTTCCGCAGGTTTACGGAACGGCGATGCTGCTTATTGCGATTGCGTTTATCACGCGTTTCAAGGTGAAAAAGCCCGGAATGAAAACCATGCTCGCCTTTATCGGGGTGGGTTTTCTGGAATTCTTATGGCTGCTTTATAAAACTAAATTATAAAACGCAAAAGACTGCCAATATCGGCAGTCTTTTATTATTTCTACTTTATTCTTTCACATAAACTCCCACGATCTCCGCAATATAAGCGCGATGATATGGGTCTTTGCCGAAGAATTTTTCGGGCAGTCCGTCGTCCGTGAGGAATCCCTCTTCCCTGAGATCGTAGCTGTAAAGCTTGCGGCAGACCATGATCATATCCGCCTGCTCAAATCCGGTGCAGCCATCCAGTTCAACGGGAACAAGACCTGTTTCAGCCATTTTATCGCAGTCTCTTCCCGAATGCGAGCCGCAGAACGACAACGCCTTGCGGAATTCTTCCCCGAAGAAAGAAGCCGTGAAGCATTCCGAACGCTCAACAAAATCATATGTATAGCGATTCGGACGAATGTAGCAGGTGAGAACGTTTTTATTCCAGATCACGCCCAGCTGCCCCCATGAAGCGGTCATCGTGTTGAAATTATCAATGCTGCCGCCCGTCAGAAGCATCCACTCCTTGCCGATCTTCTCAAACGGGTTGAAGCTGAGTTCCGAAATATCGATTTTTCTGAATGACATAGTAAAAATTCCTCCTTAAAATATGTCTGCATATATAGTCAATTCACTTAGAATTGACTATACATTCTATGCAAACAGTTTTATATTATACTTTCCTGAGAACAGACTTGTATCTCAGACGGAGCTTGTCTGTAATAAGGGCAATAAACTCCGAATTTGTAGGCTTGCCCTTGCCCGTATCGACCGTATAGCCGAAAAATGAATTCAGCGTATCAACGTTTCCCCTGTCCCATGCGATCTCGATAGCATGACGGATAGCGCGCTCAACTCTTGAAGAAGTCGTATCGTAAATTGCCGCGACCGTCGGATAAAGCAGCTTTGTAATGCTTTCGAGAAGGGTCTTGTCCTCTATTGAATAAAGGATAGCCGTGCGCAGATAGTGATAACCCTTTATATGCGCCGGAACGCCAAGCTGATGTATAATGTCGGTCACGACTATCTCCATATCGTCGCTGAGACTGTTAGCCCTGTCGCCGAGAGCAGAACTTATCGCGCTGAAAAGATCGTCGGCGTCATAGGGCTTCAGCAGAAATTTCGACGCGCCGTTTTCCATGACCTGCCGCTCTATGAATTCGTTGTCGAAAGCGGAAGTTATAATGAACGCAGGGAATTTTACCCCAAGTTCCCGAACCTTCTTCATGATAGTGACCGCGTCTCCGTTCTGAGCCGTGATATCGAGAACGGCTGCATCGGGCGGATCGTTTCTGATAGAATCCACGATAACGTTGGAATCCTTGCGGCGCGTATACGCGTACATTCCTCTTTCGCGAAGCTTATTTGCAACGCTTACTCCTGTTCCTGCTGAGTCGTCTCCGATAAGTACCTTTATTTTGCTGTTCATTTTTTTACCTCCGTAATAAATCTTTTTTGGTTTTTTGCCATGTTTCTATCTTATCACATATGAGGTACATATTACAACAAATAATTTTAAGATTTTATGCCTGTTTATAGCGGAAAATATTGAATAAACCAACGAATGTATTCCGAAGTCGAAGGCAGGTGAAACGGTGGAATGCTTATCATAAACTGTCATATCGCGCTGTTGATGCCGAAAAATGCAAATTCAGCCGCCGAAACAGGTCGAATTTATCCGCAAATTATCGTCTGCCTTTCATTTTCATAAGCATTCCGTCAGCCATATTGCGTACTTTCGTTCCCGGAGGAAACATTTTATCAGCAAGACGCGACGTAAAGTTCTGTTTAGGGGCTTTTTTCCCCACGGGCGCAGTTTTCGGCTCGGAGACCGATCTTTCCCACTTTTCGTAAATTTTCGGCTCTAAATATTCCTTGAACAGCTTTCTGTCCTCGGAATCGCAATGCCGCTCTATAAATTCCAGCGGTATTTCGCAGCCTTTTGCGCCGAATTTTTCAACGATACCGTCATAATGCAGCGAAAATTGCTTTTTAAAGGCTTCCGCGCCTGCCCTCATTTCGTCGGATAATTGAAATGCGGATATAAGCGCGCGCTGAATTTCGGATTTCGGGTCGAAATTTTTCGCAAGCGAAAGCGCTCCGAATACGATGTAGCCCAGTTTAAAAGAATCGCCGCAAAAATCGCTGTGAACCGTTTTCGGGCATGGCTGCGAAAAAAGATAGCCGCCATATATCGAAAACGCCCCGTTAAGTGCAAGATATTCGGGAGAATCATGATCATATATGAGCCTGTCCTGAACATAACCCCGAAGCCGTCCCGATTTTATCATTCCCATATCGGGAGCGGTGACCATAAGAGCCTTCGCGCCATTCATTATGGGAATCTCCACGTCCGCGTGAACGTCCGTGCCGATATTCATAAGCTTTTGCGGAGGGCATTTGGCTTTTCTCATAATATCGGCAAAAACGGCTTCGTCGGCATTAACGCCCATATTCGTTTCCGAAGTCATGATAAGCGAATCATATCCCGAAAGTTGCCACTTTTTCAGAATATCCACAATCACGCTGCGCGGATATATAGTATCGGCAGCCACGATAATATGCTGTTTTCCGCGGGCAGTCATTCTGTAGAGACTGCACCCTCCGCGATTAAAATAGGACATTTCCGAAAAAAGCCTGCACTCCTGCTCCAACAGCATATCGCGCTCTTCCTGCGAAATTCCGCTGCGTTTCATAAGAATATCATAAATCTGCCCGATAGTTACGCTGCATTTTCCGCTGAATTTTTTTCGGGCAATATCTTCGGAAATAATTCGCAGCTGAACGAAACTTTCGCTGCCGCTGTAAATTTTCCGAAAATCCTCCTCCATAAGAAGAAATAATTCTTCGCTTTCCGAAAACGGCGGCAGTATCAGCGTTCCGAACATTTTGAAACAAACGGTTTTGCAGCCGCTTTTTTGTATCTCCCCATACATTTTTTCAAAATGCTCCGAGCCGCCGCACTGCTTATATGCCGCCGCATTTGTAATGTCGCTATAATTCAGCATGACCGCCTGCCTTTCATTCTGATTCGATAGTCGTGGTAGTTTCGGTATTTTCAGTTGATTCCGCAGCCGTGACGGAAGCTGTTGTTTTCGCCGCCTGAGTGGTTTCCGCAGGGTCGTATTCAGGTATAAGTTCCTCGCCGCCGCGGAGTTTTATAAGCTCGTCAAGAGTTATCGCACCGTCGGAATTGTAAACGTGAATGAAATCATCACGCGAAATATACGTCTCGGCAAATTCGCCATCTTCATTACGCAGATATTTTCCGTACCATAATCCAAAGAACGACCAAACGGCATTATCGCGGAACGAAGCGTCAATATCGGGAACGACGCTGCACTCGCTGAGGGCGATAAGCTTATCCTTGCCGACGATCTTCTGAAGCGCGAGGAACTGCTCGTAACGGCTGCCGTAGTCCTTGTCGGGCTGCATATAGATATCCAGCGAAGCGATATCGAACGTATCTTTATCAACGAGAGTGCTTTCGCTCTGACCGTTCCACACCCAGATGAGGTTGTCCAGTTCGAAATATTCCGTGTAACGCTTATACATTAAATTCCACAGCCATTTGTAGGCGTCCACGCCGCTTGCGCCCCACCAGAACCAGTCGCCGTAGCTTTCGTGGAGCGGTCGCCATAAAACGGGAACGCCCTTATTTTTCAGCGACATAAGCTGACCTGCCATATTGTCGATATCAAGCATGATGCCGTAGCACTGCTCGGAGATTTTTCCCTCGCCGTAGAGACCGCGTATTTCCTCCTGCGTCAGCATTGCAAGTTCCGTATCGGTCACGGCGTCGGAAAGCTTGAAATCCGTATCCTTTGCGTAGACCGAGGGCTTTTTCGAGGGCGCTTCCCAATACCACATCAAGCCGACAATACCGCCTTTTCTATGCCAATCAGCGCAGGCGTCAATGTCCTTGAAAGTGCTGTCGAATGAAGTTCCCGAAGTATGCATCGCCGAAAAACGGATAGCGGGATATTTTCCCGTAGTGCGATATATCAACTCCAACTCCTCATTTTTTTCGTTTGAAGCGTACTGCCCTGTCAGCGTATATTTACCGTAATTATCCGTGAGGAACGTCATAAGCTCCTTTGCGGACTCTCCTGCCTCTTTATTGGTAAGATCGTCCTCGGCGTCGTAACGTATGGAACTGAGGGAAGTATTGTTTGCAAGTTTGAGATAATCAAGCTTTATATTGCCGTTTTCAGGTCTAAGTTCTATTTCCGACTTGCCCTTGACAAGAAAAACTCCGTACAGCGTGATAAGCGTAAACTCGCCGTCGTTCATGGTCTTGAACTTGCTTATCTCCGTACCGTTAAGGGAAACGCGGCAATTCACAAGACGCTCGGAAGAAATGCTGAAAGCGAGATCGTAATGCTGATTGCTGGGCGCTTTAACTTCAAAAGTAACGCTGGTGCTGCCGTCGGGCTTGAATCCCGTAACGCAGCATCCGCCGCTGTATTTCGGCTTTTTTTCATCCTTTTCGGCTGAATTTCCGGACTCTGCCGCAACGGTGGTCTCTTCGGGATTTTCGCTGCTTTCTTCCGATTCGTCCAAAGGCGTTCCGTCAATAACCAGTCCCATGCTTAATTTTGCGTCCTCCGCTTCGTAAATATCCCCCGTACGCTTTTTCTCGATCTCCGGATATGAGATAGGATAGTCGGGGAATGTTTCCGCAGAAGTTTCCGAAGATGACGAATCGTCCGTTTCGGTAGTTTCAATTTCTTCAATAACTATGTCGTCGCTGCTTTCGCTTTTCTTCTTTTTATTGCCGCAGCCTGTTACGGCAGTCAGCGCGAACATTGCAGCGGCGGCAATTGAAATGATTTTGTTAAGCTTCATAATGTCCTCCGATCATGTTGTCAGGTTTTTACAATATATGTTTTTTCGGCGTCAGTCGGGAAAATTATCACCCCGTCCTCGATTCTGGAGCAGACAGTTTCGCCGCCGCAGATAATACTTGCCACGCCGTTTATGCGCAGACGGCATTCGCCGCCCCTATCCGAAGTTACGGAAGCGGTGATGAGTTTTCCGCCGCTCCATTCCATATCTATCCCGAAGCTGCCCTTTGCGCGGAGACCTCTGATACTTCCTTCGCTCCACTCGTCGGGAAGCGCGGGAAGAAGAATTATTTCGCCGCGGACGCATTGCAGAAGAGCCTCCGCAATCGCAGCCGTACCGCCGAAATTGCCGTCTATCTGTATCGGCGGATGTATGCCGAGCATATTGGGATAAACGAAATTCGTAAGAAGCTTTTTCAGATTTTCATAAACCATGTTGCCGTCATGAAGTCTTGCCCACATATTCGTTATCCAGGCGCAGCTCCAGCCCGTATGACCGCCGTCGTGAATAAGCCTGCGAACGAGAGTCGCTCTTGCGGCGTCGGCTAATTTCGGCGTTTTTACGGGAGTTATGAGATCGGCAGGGTGAAGCGCGAACAGCTGAGAAATATGACGGTGACCGACTTCCGTTTCGTCGTAGTCCGCAGCCCATTCCTTGATCTGACCGTATTTTCCGATCTCCGGCTGATGAATACGCGGCAGAAGTTCGGATAATTTTTCGGAAAGCTCCCTGTCTCTGCCGAGAATTTCCGCAGCCTTTATAACATCTTCAAACAGTACCGTAATTATCTGCGAATCCATTGACGGGCCTGCGCAGAGACTTCCCTTAACGCCGTTTTCGTTGAGATAGGTATTTTCGGGCGAAACCGACGGACAGGTAACCAGGTATCCATCTTCGTCCTCGATAAGAAAATTCACAAAGAATTCCGCAGCCTCTTTAAGAATGTGATATTTCTCCGCAAGGAATTCTGTATCCTGCGTATATTCGTAATGTTCAAATATATGCAGTGCAAGCCATGCTCCGCCTGTTACCCAGAGAGTTGACGGCGCATAAGTATCCTGCGGAGCGGTATCGCCCCATATATCAGTATGGTGATGACATACAAAACCGCGCTCCACGCCGTACATTTCACGCGCGGTTATCCTGCCGTTTTCGCAGACGCGCTCCAGCAGATCAAAAAGCGGCAGATGACATTCCGAAAGATTGCAGCTTTCGGCGCACCAATAATTCATCTCCGTATTCACATTTACAGCGTAGCGGCTTCCCCATTCTGGCAGCATCTCTTTATTCCAGATGCCGCGCAGGTTCATAGGCTGAGTTCCGGGGCGGCTTGCGGAGATCATGAGATAACGCCCGTAATTGAAATAAAGTTCGATAAGCTTATTATCGTGGATAAGGCGAGCGCAGTCCGTGCTGTCCATTTCGTCGCCCTTTAAGCGGAATATTCGCTCGTCGGTATAAAGCGCGGAAAGGTCGTCCCCCGAATTATCGGGCAGATTCAGTTCAACGCGGTCGAAAAGTTCCTTATAATCGCTGATATGGCGGAAGTAAAGTTCGTCATAACTGCATTGCAGAGCCATTTCCGCGTCAACTACAGCAGATTCTTCATAATTTTCGCTGTAAAAACCGGTGCGGACGGAAATTATCAGCATGACAGAATCGGCATTTTTCACGGAGATTTTTCCACCGATAGTTCTCAATTCTCCGCCGTTTGCGGAAGCGCCAAGACAGGCTGCGAAAAATATTCCGTCGCGGCTGCCTGTTCCACCCGTATAAAGAAGCATATTTTCGGCGCAGGGACGGTTGTCGTCGTAATAATCATCCCTGCCGTCTATGAAGCATTCCATAGAAACGCTTTTCGGCGTATCTCCGTGAATATCAATGACCATAACCTCGTCGGGAGCGGAGCAGAATACGCTGCGTGTAAATTCATGCTCGCCAACGGTAAATTTCACATCGGTAACGGCAGTTGAAAGATCGAGAGTGCGAACATAATTTTTCGCTTTTCCGCCAAGTTCCATATTGATATGGAGATCGCCGAGCGGCATATAATGGCGCATATTCGGCGTAACGCCCTGCATCTTCTCAAAAGCCGTCTTTTCAGCCGCTTTAACATCGCCCTTGCGTATAAGTTCCCTGACTTCGGCAAGCCCTTCCTGCGCGTCAGGATTCACACGGTGACGAAGACCGCCCGACCATATCGAATCCTCATTAAGATTTATTATTTCATCGGCAGGCTTGCCATATATCATGCCGCCTATGCGCCCGTTGCCGATTGGCAGCGCGCTGTTGAAATTTTCGGCAGGCTTATTATATCTGAGTAAAGTTTCTGTCATATCATTTCTCCTGTTCATATGAAATCATGCGCAGAGTTGCCCATGCTGCATACGCAAATCAATTTTTACTTGTGCGGCATTATGCAGGGGACTCTGTCCCCTGCACCCCTGCATAAGGGACGCAGTCCCTTATGAATCCCAATATTAAATTATATTTGTACCCATAAATGGGTACAAATATAATTTGAAC
>DETO01000048.1 GCA_002362135.1 Ruminococcus sp. UBA3286
CTGCATAAGGGACATAGTCCCTTATGAATCCCAATATTAATTGCATTCCGTACCCATCTGGGTACGGAATGCAATTGACAGGGACGATAGGGAATAGTCGCTATGCAGAAAGTACGGGGGGCAATGTTCCTGACATAAAGCAGCACAAGTAAAAATTGATTTTCGTGAAAAAGTAAAATAAACTCTTGACAAATTCGAAATTATGTGATATAATATGTACTATGTTGATTAAAAGCTTTAAAGTGATAAAGTGAAAGGATTGTTTAATATGAAAGAAATTTCAAATCTTATGGGTTACAGAGCTTCTATAAAGGTTCTGGACGCTACTCTCCGCGACGGCGGTCTCGTTAATGATTTCAGATTTTCCGACGATTTTGTAAGAGCGCTGTATCTCGCGAATATCCGCGCAGGCGTTGACTACATGGAATTCGGATATAAGGGCGATAAATCCATGTTCGACGTGGATAAGTTCGGCGCGTGCAAGTTTTGCGACGACGACTATATCCGCCATATTGTAGGCGAAAATAATACCGATCTTAAAATCGCGGTAATGGCTGACGTTGGAAGATGCGACTACAAAAACGATATTCACGACCGCAGCGACAGCCCGATCGATCTCGTGCGCGTTGCAACTTATCTGCACCAGATACCCACGGCTGTAAGCATGATCGAGGACGCGAAGTCCAAAGGCTATGAAGTAAGCTGTAATATAATGGCTATCTCGAATGCCCGTGAATCCGATCTTCAGGCTGCGCTTGAAATTCTCGGACAGTCGCCTGTTGACGCGCTTTACATCGTTGACAGCTTCGGTTCGCTTTATCCGGAACAGATCGCGCGCATGGTAAATATTTACAAGGAATTTGCCGAAAAATATAATAAAAAGCTGGGTATTCACGCTCATAATAATCAGCAGCTTGCGTTCGCGAATACGATAGAGGCAGTAGGCGACGGAGTGGACTGGCTTGACGCAACATATGCCGGAATGGGCAGAGGAGCAGGAAACTGCGCTATGGAACTTCTTCTTGGATTCCTGAAAAATCCGAAGTACAACGTTTATCCTGCAATTCAGTTTATCGAACAGCAGATGCCTGCCGTCCGTGAAGCAGGCGCAGTTTGGGGATATGATTTCCAGTACATGATGACAGGCTTGCTGAATCAGCACCCCAGAACAGCAATTGAATTCACAAAGCAGAACAGAACTGATTATTCGGAATTCTACAAGGAAATCCTCGCTCAGGAATAAATAAAAAGCTCCCATATCATTGCGATATGGGAGTTGTTTTTTATCTTACAGAACTAACCAGATATGTAAGTTCTTCCGCCTTATCGTCGAGATGCTCTATATTTCCGATAGAATCAAGAACATGATCATATGAAGAATCCATTTTGTATTCTGAATTTTTCAGCAGCATTGCAAATTCCGCCGCCGCGCCTGCAAGAATTATCTTATCGGACGGCTTTTCGCTGTATTTTTCCATGCCGAAAAGTTTCGAACGGTAGATATCTTCATCGCTGTTTATATCTTTATAAGTCACTGAAAGCTTGCAGAGTTCGGTTCTGCCGGAAGTTTCAGGCTCGTCGAAAGGCTGACTGTGTTCGTCTGCAAATTCCAGTTCAACGCCGTGATAGGTATTCGCGCCGCCTGCGAGTTCAACTTCATACAGAGCGGTAACGCTGTGACCTGCGCCGACTTCGCCCGCGTCTTTCGTATTATCGTAGAAATCTTCGGCATTCATAAGGCGGTTGTCATAGCCTATGAGACGGTAGCTCTTCACGGTCGAGGGATTGAACTCCACCTGCAATTTTACGTCCTTAGCGATCGTAAAGAGCGTTCCGCTCATTTCCTTGACGAGAACCCTTTCGGCTTCTTCGACGGAATCGATATAGCTGTAATTACCGTTGCCGTTATCAGCAACAGCTTCAAGACGGGCATCCTTGTAATTGCCCGTACCGAATCCCAGAACAGACAGATAAATGCCGTTATCGCGTTTTTCCTCGATAAGTTCGGTAAGCTCTTCTTCGGAGGACGCGCCAACATTAAGATCGCCGTCCGTTGCAAGTATAATGCGGTTATTTCCGCCCTCGATGAAATATTTTTCCGCAAGCTTATAAGCAGTCTCAATGCCGCCCTCGCCGTTAGTACTGCCGCCTGCCGTGATAGAGTAAAGCGTATCGTAAATCTCGTCGGCTTCATCAGCGCTTGCGCCCGAAATAAGAGTATCGCTGCTGCTTGCATATGTTACAATGGAAATTCTGTCGCAGTCACGGAGATTCTCAGTAAGCATTCCGAAAGCCTGCTGAACCAGCGGCAGCTTGTCGTAAGAATTCATCGAACCCGAAGAATCTATAAGGAATACCAGATTTGAGGGCGGAAGTTCCGTATCTCTCATGCGGTCTCCCTGAATTCCGAGCATCATAAGTTTTGTTTTGGTATTCCAAGGACAGTCGGCGATTTCAATGTACTGACTGAAAGTTTCGTCCTTTTCGGGATCGGGATAATTGTAATCAAAATAATTTACGAATTCTTCGATACGAACGGCGTCCTCGGGGACTTTATTGCCGTTTTCGATAAGGCGGCGAACATTGCTGTAAGAAGCGGTATCGACGTCGGCTGAAAAGGTTGAAAGCGGCTCTGTTTTTGGATCTTTAAAGCCTGATTCCACGAAGTTTTTGTACTCCTCGTTCGCGATTGAAGAATCGTTGGTGATCGCTCCGTCGTAATTATTCATGCTCTCGGAGGAATAGCTTTCCTCCAGTGAATCTTGGAATTTTCCGTCGTCGTAACTCGGGGTATAGCTGCTGCTTTCATAATCAGCGTCGCCGCAGCTTGTGAAAGCCGTTGTTATAAGTGAAGCCGATAATGCGAATGCTGCAAATTTAGAAATTTTCTTTTTCATAATAACACCTCTTTATGTGTAGTAATCTCGTGGTCTGTGTTATTATTATATCTTTTATTCTGCCGAAATGCAATAAACACAAGTTTCCAATTTTAATAAAAAATGGGTGTATTTTTATTATTATATAATTTCATAAAATTACAGAAATATGAAAATATTACATTTT
>DETO01000016.1:0-852 GCA_002362135.1 Ruminococcus sp. UBA3286
TTTTACCATGATTACGATCGGAAATATTGACCATAATAATATCGAAAAAATTTTTTTGGGAGATTTATTATGGCATATAACAAGGTTGTAATTTCCGGAATAAATACTTCGGAACTTATCGTTCTGAAAGAAGAAGAGAAGATACGGCTGCTTAAGGAGATTAAGGAAACAGGCAGCAAGGCGGCAAAGGATAAGCTTATCAAAGGAAATCTTCGGCTTGTTCTCAGCGTTATTCAGCGATTTGTCGGCAGGGGAGAAGATATTGACGATTTATTTCAGATCGGAGTTGTAGGACTCATAAAGGCGATAAACAATTTTGATCTTACCAAAGAAGTTCGCTTTTCCACATATTGCGTCCCCATGATCACAGGTGAATTGCGCAGACATCTGCGTGATTTCGGTCAAGTCAAGGTGAGCCGTTCTCTGCGCGATCTTGCATATAAAGCGATTCAGGCAAAAGAAAAGCTGATTCTGAAAAATCAGCGTGAGCCTAATATCGAGGAGATCGCTGCGGAAATCGGAGAAAAGCGTGCCGATGTGGTGATTGCTCTGGAAAGCATCAGCGATCCGATATCGCTGTATGAGCCGATATATTCCGATTCTGACGATAATATGTATATTATGGATCAGATCGGCGATAAAAACGATGTGGAAAGCTGGATGGACGAGCTTTCCATACGCGACGCCATCAAACATCTTGGCGAACGCGAGAAAAATATATTATATCTGCGCTTTTTGCAGGGAAAAACTCAGGTTGAGGTCGCAGGAGAGATAGGAATCTCTCAGGCTCAGGTTTCACGATTGGAAAAAAACGCTATAAACCGCATTAAAGCAAGCGTTTGAGTATTCTTT
>DETO01000016.1:1143-1567 GCA_002362135.1 Ruminococcus sp. UBA3286
TCTCCCCCGAAATTTCGGGGGAGATTTTGCGTTATGTTACATCAAAGATATCATCATAGCTGACATTTAGTATCTGCTTTATCAGGATTATTTCGTCCGGATAGAGATGGCGCTGGCCGACTTCTATTTTAGCGACCGCACTTCTTGTGATATCGCAGCCATTAAGCTGCAATTTTGCCGCCAGCTCGTCCTGCGTCATTTTTACGGATTCTCTCAGCAGACGAATATTGTTCCCAATCTTCTTTTCAATTTTTTTGTTCATATTCAACAAATTCTCCTTTAAATCCTGTTTAAGGTCTCGCTGCGCACGTCTATAAGTGTGAAAATAGGTTCTAAATTACAACTGGAAAATCCGAAGCAGTCGGTTTGAATTTATTTATGAGTGCTGTCTAGAAATCCAAAATAATAGGAACATTATTTTTTT
>DETO01000016.1:1855-6185 GCA_002362135.1 Ruminococcus sp. UBA3286
TAGGAACATTATTTTTTTCAGCAAACTGAACAGCCTGATAAAAAATAGAGAATGCGTACTTCGCAAGGGATTCAGTATCATATACTGTATGAACAGTCCCTTTTTGATAAATGCCATTCTGAACCGTTCCGTCCGTCGGATAGCCCTCGGAGTGATTCCATTCCAGAATTGTTCTCTCGTCGGCATTCCAGAGGAGGTGATTTATAATATCCAGTTCAGCCTTTAGTGAAGCGACGGTGGAAATCGAGGCTTCCTTGCCATTTGCAAGAAGCCAATCGAAAGTCATGCATTCCTTTTGTGGAATAAAATGACATACTCCTGCGAATAAAGACCAATTGCTCAATTTCTGCTCAAAAGCTTCATAGATGTATGGGTGAAAATCCATTCCCTTTTGATAATCCTTTGGGAAATCCTTCTTCAAAATCGTAGCGGCAGTCATAAGAAGCATCGCGCCGAAGGCGTCCCAATCCGGCTTGTCCGTATAATATTCTTTTTCATTATTTTCGTCCCAGAATTCAAAGCTGTTGATATCATGATTACTCAGCATTATTTTCATCTGCTCCTGCCATGAATTCATGCCCTCTATAATTTCTTCGACCGATGCGGTATTCTCATGTTCTTTCGGATTTGCTCTTATGATGTTATAAGTCAATCCGTTTTTCTCGCAGAATTGCTGCGTTTGCGTTTTCCAGTTTTTTGCATAATATCGCACAAATGTACCGGCGTAAATATCTAAACCCATTGTTATAACCTCCGTACAGTTTTCTTATATTATATCATAAATAAAATCATTTTTCAATAGAAGAAATTATCTGTTCATGAAATTTTAATTCCATTTTTTGCGTAAAATATCTATTGACATAGTTATCTTAGTGTGATACAATATAAATATCATGGCAAAAAGTTGGGAGTTTTGAATGAAAAGAAAAGAATACGGTACTTATAAGAATGCAGAAACATAAAGGTTCATTTCAAATTATTACTGCCGGTATATTATGGGGCGTGATCAGCCTTTTTGTACGACGTCTTTCGGCGTGGGAATTTGATCCTATGCAGATAGCGTTTGTAAGAATGACAACGGCGGCGGTCATGCTTACTTTATTCGCATTATTTCGCGATAAAAGTCGGATGAAAATTAAATTGCGCGATATATGGATGTTTGCAGGGACAGGGATAATCAGCATAGTATTGTTTAACTGCTGCTACTTTTACGGATTGATACACGGAGAAGCCTCCGTAGCCGTTGTTCTCCTGTATACATCGCCAATATTTATAATGATTTTTTCACGGATAATTTTTAAAGATAAGATTACAACAAGTAAAATTATTGCCCTGATCATGACGATAGTCGGATGTGTTTTGGTATCGGGTGCTATAGGGAGCGGTCATTCGGTATCTGCGCTCGTATTTACAGCAGGAATATGCTCGGGATTATTTTACGGACTTTATTCAATATTCGGAAAATTTGCTCTGGAAAAATACGACAGTTTAACAGTAACCGTCTATACTTTTATTTTCGGGGCAATAGGGAGTCTGCCGTTCAGCCGCCCTGTTGATACCGTAAAACTTGCAGTAAGCAGCCCTGAAGTTATATTGCTGTGCATTGGTATAGGGCTGATAAGCACCTTGCTTCCGTATTATTTATATACCGAAGGTTTGCGCTATACTGAGCCGAGCCGTGCAGGGATTCTTGCGGCGGTCGAACCAATGGCAGGCGCGCTCATAGGTATAACGCTTTTCGGAGAATCGCACAATATTCTGAAATTGAGCGGCATAGTACTAATACTGTTTGCTTTAATTGTCAATTCTTTCAAAAAAACTGTTAAGAACGTCAAAGGAGAATGAACAGGATTTGAAAAACCTCTAAATTTTGCCTTAAAACAAGGGAGAAAAATATGAGTAAAAACGAAAATAACACGAAAAGAGGAAGCTTTTCGGGGCAGCTTGGTTTTATAATGGCTGCCGCAGGAAGCGCGGTCGGATTGGGAAATATCTGGCGTTTTCCGTATCTGGCAGCCAAAGACGGCGGCGGAATTTTCATACTTGTCTACTTGATTCTGACTGTCACATTTGGATTCACGCTTCTTACAACAGAGATCGCAATAGGCAGAAAAACAAGACAGAGTCCGCTTACCGCATACAAGGGAATACATAAAAAATGGGGCGGCATAGGAATTCTCGCCTGTCTTGTCCCTACGATAATTCTTCCGTATTACTGTTCAATAGGCGGCTGGGTGCTGAAATATCTGTCGTTGTTTATTACCGGCGGTTATCACGACGCCGTATCAGGAGATTATTTCAGCGGCTATATTTCGGAGCAGTTTCAGCCGGTAGTATGGATGTTCATATATTTTGCAATTACCGCGTTCATAGTTTTTTGCGGAGTCGAAAAAGGAATTGAAAAATACAGTAAGATACTCATGCCAATACTTGTAGTAATGATTTTAGGGATATCGATATATTCTCTTACTATCAGCTATACAGATGAAAACGGTATAACGCGCAGCGGACTTGACGGTCTGAAAGTTTACTTGATACCTGATTTCACGGGAATGACTCTGAAAAAACTTCTTGTGGTAATCATGGATGCTATGGGGCAGTTGTTTTTCTCAATCAGCGTTGCAATGGGAATTATGATCGCTTACGGTTCATATGCCAAAAAAGAGACGAATCTTATGCAGTCGGTAAACAGGATCGAGATTTTCGATACAGTTATCGCGCTTCTTGCAGGCATGATGATCGTTCCCGCGGTGTTTACATTCAGCGGCAGAGAGGGAATGGCAGCCGGCCCGGGGCTTGTATTTATTTCCCTTCCCAAGGTTTTCGACGCTATGGGAACTACGGGAAGATTTATAGGTCTGATATTTTTCCTTGTTCTTTCTTTCGCTGCAATCACATCTTCCGTTTCAGTAATGGAAGCTATCGTTTCAAGCATTATGGATAAATTCAAATTTTCGCGCCGCAAGAGTTCGCTGATAGTCGCGGCATATACCATTATCGCGGCTATCGTAGTTTGTCTTGGTTACAATCTGCTTTATTTTGATATCACTTTGCCAAATGGCACGCACGCTCAGATACTTGATATTTTCGATTATATAAGTAATTATATAATGATGCCGCTCGTTGCATTCCTGACGAGTATCCTCATCGGCTGGGTCGCAAAGCCGCAGGTGATCATTGACGAAGTCACACACGGCGGTCATAAATTCGGCAGAAAAACATTATATATCATAATGATTAAATTTATAGTACCGATAATGCTGCTTATGCTGCTCCTGCAATCGGTAGGCATCTTAAAATTGAATTAAAAAATGAAAAGGCATTCCGATTATGGAATGCCTTTATCCATTACTTTTTCTTTTTATTGAAAAATTTTATCGTTTTCAATGCAGCCATGAGTACAGCTGCACCTGCTGCCGCTGCGATTCCTGCTATCTCCGCGGAGTTGTCATTCTTTTTTATGGGGATCTCGGAATCAAGGCTTCCGTTTCCGGCTGTTCGCTCAGTGCCGAATCCGAATGAAAATTTCTCAGAATCTTTTCGGAATTCCATATTATTCCTCCCTCGGAACGGCGATAAGGAATTTTATCTTTTTTCCTTCTTCCGTAAACATTTTTTCATGTTCGGTAACGTAATTCTCAATTCCCGATTCGCTGTGAAGGTCGTAAGTTTTAAATTTGATTAAAAATCCTGCCTGTTCAAAATATTCGAAAGATTCCTCAAAAAGTTCGTCGTCATCGGTTTTAAACCATAACTCGCCCTTCAGAAATTTTTTGTAATTTATCAGCTGTCTGGTGTGAGTCAGACGGCGTTTTTTGTGTTTGGATTTTGGCCATGGATTGCAGAAATTAATATAAATTCTGTCAGCGCGGTCGTTTTCATCCCAAGCCAACTCCAAACGCTCGATATTCTGAATAGCAATACGCACATTATCAGGCTGCATTCCGATAGCTTCGTAAGCGGATTCCAGTTTTCTTTTTGCAAGAACGAGCATCTCGTTTTTTATATCCATAGCAATAAAATTTATATCGGGATTCTGTGGCGCTGCCTGAGAAATAAATCCGCCTTTACCGCAGCCTAATTCCACATATAAAGGGCGTTCGGGATGCTCAAACAGATTTACCCAGCTGCCTTTCTGCGACTGTGGGTCGGCAATATAGAAAGGGCAGGCTTCCAGTTCAGGTTTTGCCCAAGGTTTATGTCTTATTCGCATATGTAACTCCTTATTTTTAGAAAAATCAATGATATTTCGTTATTATCGCGCCGCATTACAGCAGCATTTACAGATTTATTATATCACAAAATCTTTAATTTGTCTACTGATTTCCGT
>DETO01000129.1:0-5861 GCA_002362135.1 Ruminococcus sp. UBA3286
AATTTCTATGTGGACAGGTTCTCAAAAAACAAACTCCGCTGTTCATAATAGTCAGCGGAGTTTATTTTTATATGGCGTATCGTTGATTATCGATGTGCCTTAATATTTGCCGCGTCCTCACGGCGGAGGGCTATTACCGCGCCTTTTACGAGATATGCCGTGGGATCGCCTGCAAAACTTTTCAGCAGGCAGGTCACGCGAGTTCCGCTTATAAAGCCAAGTTCTTTAAGCCGCCTCGCCATTACGCCTGTTGATTTATGTCCGTTTATAATACAGCTTTCGCCCTCTTTCAGCGCGCTGAGATCAATCTCTGAAATATTTATCACTCCCATTCACTTTATGGGAATACCGCACAAAAATTTTTGACATCTTTGTGCGGTGTTGCCTTTACTATTATATTCAGAAACCATGATTCTCGTGACGATCATGGATTAAACGAATCCTCATACACGCTTATTTCCGTAAATATTCCCGACATATTTCCGGTTATCCTGACGGCGGATATCCTGCCGTTTTCAACGTCGCCGAATGTTGCTTTATCGCCGAGATCTTCGCCGTTATATCCATGATATGAAATAAATTTACGCCTGAATTTCCTTTGCGCGATCGCGTCTCTGAACTGACAGCCCTGCAAAGGATCGTACAAAAAACGCCTGTCAAGCTCAAAATAACGGTTTCGCACAATATCGCGCGCAGCCGCTTCGGAATCTGTAAGGTCATATACTCCGTAATTTCCCTCAAGATCAGCCATATGAAGACCGCTTACAAGACGTCGCGTATCCAATTCATTGCCAATACTCAAAATGTCATCGTCGGTATAAGTAAAAATATTGGGCTCTGCGGGATCGCTTATCATTATCGTATTTTCCGAACGTATATACGGATAACGCCCTGTCAGCTTATAAGCAAGATTCACCACGCCGTCCCACATCGACGAACCTTTTTTTACAAAAATATAGCTTTCGTCACTGTTGGATTCGTGAGTGATATTGGGAATGCTGAAATAATCGTCAACAAGGTTGTTTATGGATAAACGGCTGTACATTCCGGGCGGAAGCTGATTTTCCAGCAGCAGCGACGTATAGCTTCTTCCCGATACGTGACCTATCTTTTTGCCGTTCTCTTTAACGATTTTCAGCGTATCTATAAGGCTTCGGCTGACCGTGTGATAATTTACGTTGAACCATGCGCCCGTATATTCGCCGTCGGCAAGATCGTCAGCGTCAAACGTCACATAAAAATACGAATACGGCGTATAGGCTTCCTTTATGAATGAAAATTTGTACACTTCTCCTGTATTAAAATATGTGCCGTCAGGTCTGTATAATCTGAATATCGCTATCATGACGCCGTATCCCCCGGATTCGGATCGATAAAGTCGGAGGTCGCCACAGTCAGCGACAGATAAATAAAATCGTCGCCTTTATCCTCGATCTTAAAATCATTTATTACGCAGTTGTTGAAAATCATTCCGCGATAATGCGTTTTAAAAGTATCAGCACAGTTAAAAGCGGCAAGCGTTCTTGCAATGTAAAAAGGATCGTTGTCCCGGTAAACTCTGCCGACATATGTTATCTTCGTACTTCTCGGATTTTTTCCCGTGATTCTTCCTTTTCCTGACATATTCGGCTTTTCATAAAGCTGAGCGTGCGCCTCTATGGTAAAATGCTCGCAGTAAATCTGGACAGACGCCACGTTTACCATTATAGAATGCCTTTTACAGATAGAATTTTCAGTCAAGACAATTCCTCCCTCGATATTTTCCGCATACCGCCCACTGTCATTACCGCCGTTATCACAAGACGGTTTATTTTTTTATCTGCATTCAGCGTAAGACGGCTCATATAGCTGCTTGAACCTGATATTTTAACAACGGCGTCGCGGATTTTTTCGTCGTAATAATTGCACAATTCCTCCATGGTACTGCCTTCGGGAGCAGTCACATTTATCTCCAGTTCCGCCGAAAACGGTATGTATACCATAGTCAGGGAATATACCGGTACTGTGGTCTCAAAACTTTTTAACGCTATGACCGTGAAATATTCCCCCTTTTTTTCAACGGGAAGCGCGTCATAGGCTAAATAAACATCTTCGCAGCCGTTATCGATCAGCGCCTGCTTCAATTCATTGAGAATGTGTATCATTTAAATCCTCCCCTGCCGCAAACCCCATGAACACAAAATTTTGCGGCTTGATTATATCCGCGCACATATTATAGTAATCGCGCAGAAGATTCTCTGCAAACGTCAGCACGGAATAATTGCTGACTTTGGACATTTCTCCTGCATAAGTGTATTCCGATCTGTCATGTGCGGAGCATATCTGCTGCCAACGATAATTTGCAGCAGCCGCGCATAAAAAATCCACACGTCCATCTAATGTTTCAGGATCGCGGAGAATTTTCTGCGTCTCCGTAATGGCAAGCTGAACGATTGGACTATGCTCTTGAGTATACTTCTCACCCGAAAACAGAGTAAAAAGATTTTTTACTTTTGTATCGTCCATTTTAAACCTCCTTAAAGGCGGCAGCCGCATTGCTCATGAAAATCAATCTTTACTTGTGCGGCATTATGCAAGGGGACGCTGTCCCCCTGCACCCCCTGCAAAAGGGCGACTCCCTACGGGGTAGGGAGATGCCCGAAGGGCAGAGGGTACGGCGCGTTAGCGTTCACCCTTTTGAAACCCGAAATTTCATATTTTCATATCCCAAAAGGGATATGAAAATATGAGAACCGATTTCAATAGTGCAGCATCTTTGCAAGAAATACAGGAAGATAAAGTTCCACTTAAATAATATCGCACAGCAAAATTGATTTGCATAACAGCTGCCGTTATTTATCAGATTTTATATTCTTCCGCACGATTCTTTGCTGAATCGGGCATAAGCTGAACCTCGGCAGGCTTTGCGCCCGCAATTCGCTCATACGCTTTCTTCAAGCCGCGAAGCTGCGGAGTATTCATTCCCCTTGCGGAAATTTCGGCAGCCTCCGCAGCCGCTCTTCCGCCTCGGAAAAATGCAAGACGTCGAATTTCGCAGCGAAGTCTGATATCTTCGTCCGAATACTCCGCGGCAGCCGATTTTACATCTCTGTCGTCGCGGAATTTCTTCGTAACTCCTGCGTTCACCTGCGCGGGAACAGCTACGAAACTCCATTCATAAGCATCTGAAACGTCGTCAAGGATAATATGACACAGCCTGCCGTTATAAAGTTTCCCCTTAACGTGTTCGCAGCCCTCGCGCGCCCTGTCTCTTCCGCAGACGGAGCATATTCTCTTGGCGGAAGAACATGAAATGCTGACTTCCTTTTTGATTCCCCCGTCTATCTCCGCAATGAGATTTTTATTTTCGTCTGTGCGAATCATATACGCGGAAGCTTTCAGATATTTATAAGGCTCGCCATTCCTGGTAGTGCGCGAGTTATCCGTTACCAGCTCCGTATCAAAAATTCTTGCATTCTGATTCGCAGCCGCGGCATTATGATCGAAGATACCTGTCTTGCCGATAAAAAGCGTACTCATCTTTTCCAGCGCGCCGTCGGAAAATCTTTCGCAGTCGCGGTCGATCTCATTATCGCAAAGAATGAGATCGAACACGTACAGCTCTTCTTCCGTAAACTCGCGCCTTGTAAATTTATTTATTTTTTCTATAATTTCAGGCGTCATTTTTTACCTCCGAATCAGTTGATAGTTATCTTCTTTACGGCGTCGGGAGTGATCTTTCTGAATCCGCAGGTGATAGATACGGCGATCTGATCAAGCTGACGATCAATAAGCTTATCCGTCTCCATAACAAGACCGGAACTGGTGATGAATTCGAGAGCGAAATTCTTATCGATACCGATAATGGTATTGTTTGCAACTGCCGGCGTCTTGATAAGTTCAGAACCGAACGGAAGAATGATCTGTCCGTTTGCGTCGGCTCTTGTCTCTTTAAGCTGATCCATAGCCGCGATCTTGGAAGCGATAGCAGGATTAGCGATAACGGTAGTCATGTCGAAGCAATCGAATGCGCCGTAAAGTTCCGCAAGTGAAGCGTATGTAAGCGAAGTCGCGGTGATAGCCGTGGCATTCTGAACCAGAACGGCTACAGCCTTTTTCGCAACAGCCGCCGCAAGCTTTACGCCTACGCTTCTGAGCATTACGCCGAATACGTCAAGACGCTGCTTTCTTACGGATTCGTAAGAAGCGTTGATAAGTCTGCCGAATTTTTCAAGAACGGTTGCAGTCGTGCTTTCCTTGACCGTTGCCGCAGGAAGAGACGCTGTCTGAGCAGTTGTCGTATATTCCGCGCTGTCGTCCATTGTGCAGCCGAGATACTGACCGCTTTCGGATACGGTCTTGACCGCCGTGATAGACGCGATTATCTTATCGTCAAAGCCCTTTGAAATGCAGCGGGCAACATATTCAGGGAACAGCACTGCCGTATCTGTAGAGCTGAAAAACTTTTCAACTCTGTCGCATTCAGAGCCGCATACCTTGATATTGTAACGCTTCAGCTGTCTTTCAAAAGCGTCGAGATTTTCGAGTTCCGTGCCGATGTAAGCGGCGGAGGGATCAAGTTCCTCCAGAGCGGCGGTAAAAGACTTACCGCTGAGATTGTACATACCCTTTTCAAGTTTAACATCATTATACATAATTTTTATCCTCCATAATTTAATTTGTAATTTCGTTTTTCAGGCGAGCCTCAATCTCGGCAGCCTGAGCGTTTTTCAAGCGAGCCTCCGCAAGAGCCGATTCGTCCTGAAGATTTATATTATCCCATTCCACGCTGCATTCCGCGTCGATTCCCTGCGAAAGAAGATAAGCGCAGCCTATCTCCCTGAGAACGGGCGTGAGCAGTCGGCGATAATATTCCAGCTCCGAGGTGAGAATATCAGCCTGCTGAGACGACATTCTTTCTGTTGTACTCCAATTCAACCCCAAAAGAAAAGGCGGAATTGAAAGTTTGGCAATTATCTGCTCCGTCAGCTGACGAACGGGTACATTTGTATCGAAAAGCTGATTTTCCGCTCCGATAACTTTGATATCCACGTCGCCGACGGCTACAAAATCCTTGATTTGTCCGTATTTTGCGGAATTCATGCCGTCAGCCCATTCGCGGGCGATCTGCATAGCCCTTTCCTTTGCATAGGCGAAATCGCCCGTGCTTTCACCCGGCTTATACGTCACGGCATATCTGACATTGCCTGCGCGTTCGAAATTCTGCCCGATACATCTGTAAATGCGCATAAGTATCGCGCTGAGCGACGGCAAACCTCTTAAAAGGGAATGACCGCCCGTCAATGAAGCGTACAATATCCTTTCGGGGTGCAATACGCGTTTCATTGAGCCGTCTCTGCATTTTACGGCGAACTGCCTGTCAAACGGGTCTGCGCCCGCATTGATCATTACAGCCGATGAATCGCCGTTCCACAGCCCCGACACGGCGCGTTCCTTTTCATTGACGACTATCTCGCCGACCGCGCTGCCGTAAGTGAGCAGACTGTCCAGAAATGAATCCGCAAAACAGCTGATCGACCTCCCATGAAGTCCCACGGGAACGTTATCGCAGAATCTTTCCAGATCATGCTGATAACGCTCGTCGCTGCAAATCAGCCGAAAACCTCCCGTCAGGCGGATTATCTTCATGATAGCGGCGTCGATTATCGGAACGGCGCATCTTAATCTGTCGAACAGTTCCTTTTCAAAAGGCTCTGCCGCAGTCGGAAGCATAATATTGCTGTCCGTTTCGCGGCTCGCCTGCATAAGTTCGGGGGCTGCCCTTGTGTTCTTTTTCTTAAAAAGCTTCATTTTTTCCTCCTTTTTGATCATCTCCACGGATATCAATTTTTACTTGTGCTGCATTATGTCAGGGGACGCTG
>DETO01000129.1:6196-19589 GCA_002362135.1 Ruminococcus sp. UBA3286
ACCCTTTTGAAACCCAATTTTCATGTTTTCCCATCCCTAAAGGGATGAGAAAACATGAGAATAGTTCAATAGAGTAACATCTTTGCAAGAGATATAGGAAACCAAAGTTCTATGCATAATACAACATAGTAAAAATTAATTTACGTACCTTATCTCGTAACCGACAATGCGAAAATACCGCCGCCGTCTTTCATAATATCCGATACGAAATACCGCATATCGTCCATAGCATGATCGTTCTCCTTTACGGGAACATCCGCGCCGCTGTTTTCATTCCAGCGATACAAAGAGAATTCCCTGATAATGTCACGGCAAGATTCGTGAAAACGAAGTTTATCCTGTCTCAGCGCCGTGCTGACGCGCCGTATACCCGTTATGACGTCGTTATCCGCCTTGACCGCGCGGAATTTCCCATGGCGGCGTATGCATTCGATAAAACTTGCCGCCGAGGGATCGACAATGATCTTTTCAGGTTTAACGCCCTCCGCAAGCTTTTCCAAAGCCGCGTAATGCTCCTCGTCCGTCCGCGGTATACCCTCTTTTCTGGAGGAATAATAATACTCGCGAAGTCTGTACCATACGCCGTTATTCAGTCCCCACAAACCCATGGAAGTAGGATTTACCGTTCCGTAGTCGCAGGAAACTATATATCTTTCGCATGGAATATCGCCGCTGAACACATGACGCGTCTCGCTGAACATAGGATAGACCACGCCCTCCGACGCCGTCCATTTTCCAAGCACGAAGCGTTCGTAGAATGCTCCGGAATACAGCCGTTTATAGCGGTTTTTCATCTTCTCGGAAAGCGACGGATTGTCGTCCATTGTAAAATGGATATACAGCGCATTTTTTTCTTCCGCCTTTTTTATCCATTGGGTATAAAACCAATGAGATGGATTGTCGGGATTGCAGTTGAACCACATTTTCGAGCCGCTTACGGAACATCTTGCAAGAGCCTGCTCAACGAATGAACGCGGCATAAGAGCCGTTTCGTCAAGGAAAACGCCTGCCAGAGTAATTCCCTGAATCAGCGCGGCGGAGCTTTCATCCTTGCCTCCGAAAAGGTAAAAGCGATTTGTCCTGCCGTTGAAAGTGATGTCGATGTAACTGCGGCTTACCTGATAAGTATAGCTGAACCCCAGTTCTTTCAGTTTCGGAAGCAGCGGCGTCACGACGTTTCTTCTAAGGGAAGTCACGGTCTTGCCGCAGAGAGCGAATGCCTCACCGCTGAATGAAGCCGAAGCCCATAATACGAATCCAAGCGACATGGAAAGAGTTTTTCCGCTTCTGACCGCGCCGTCGCATATAATGGCATCGTAATGCTTATAAGCAGGAAGATTCCACCATTTCAGCGTAAGACGCTGCTTTTTGGAAAAAGCGTTAATCCCCATTTTCATCGCCTCCCTCCGATGCTGACAGCGCTTTTATAAGTTCGTTAGCTTTATCGCGGCTGTCGCAGGTCGTTTCCAGTTCCATAAGTTTTTCAAGAGCTTTCAGCCTGTCGAAGAGTTTTATCTCAACGCCGCCGCCCTTGTCCCTTTTGATTTCGGAAACGTTGAAAAGGTCAAGGCTTTCGATCACGGAAGCAGGCGGAAGTTCCTCCGCGAAAGCAAGCACCACGGCGTCGCGGCAATTGCCGAATGCAAGGCGGCGCAATCCTGAGATCACCGCTCCGCTGTCAGCCGCCGATTTTCTCAGTTCTGCCGCGCTGTCTCTGCAAGCATGGCTTTTCAGAAGTTTAAATCCGTCCTGAAGAGCGGTTTCCCGCGGGAATCCTGCTTTCACGGCAGCTTCCTCCATATCGCCCAGCACGGCGAAATTGCAGATGAACGCGTTTTTCTGAGAATTAAGATTTCTCTCGGACATTTCTTTCGATCCCTCCTTTTAACTACGAAATATTTGAACGGTTATATCCTACAAATCGAATTTACTATACTGTACTATACAAGAAGATTCTGCCGCCATGTATTCCCTGCAAAAGATGTTACGCTATTGAAGCCGTCCTTATATTTTTCTATCCCTTTATGGGATAGAAAAATATAAAAATCGGGTTTCAAAAGGGGCTATGTCCCTTTTGCAGGGGGTGCAGGGGGACAGCGTCCCCTTGCATAATGCCGCACAAGTAAAATTTGATTCGCACGATTTATATCGCCGTTCATAAGGGGGCGAAAAAGGGGCAATTTTAAATGCAAACCCATTGATTATTGAAAAAATAATTTTCAGTTTTGTATGTATGCATAATTTCAACACAATATTTTTATCAGATTTTAACATAGAAATATGCAAAAAACGCACTCATAAGTGCGTTTCTATTGACATAACAGTTTTTTTGATATATAATATTAGTAAAATAAATTGAAATTTATAGGAGGTAGCTTATGAGATTAGACGTATTTGGTTTATTTGTAAATGATATGGGAACGATGATTCGTTTTTATAGAGATGTACTTGGTTTTGAAATTAAAGAAGATGAAAATACATCTAATGTTTATCTGATCAAGGACAACACATTGTTTTTGCTCTATGGAAGAAAAGACTTTGAAAATATGACAAACAGGAAGTATGAATACCTTAAAGGCATTAACGGACATTTTGAAATTGCATTGTATGTAGATACATTTGAGGAAGTAGATATTGAATATGATAAAGCAATCGCAAAAGGAGCGACATCTATACTAAAACCTACGACAGAACCTTGGGGACAAAGAACTTGCTACATAGCAGACCCAGAGGGAAATTTAATTGAGATAGGTTCGTTTAATAAGCCGTTTGAACGCTAAATTTTGATTTAAGCGAATAAAATAAGCCCGAAAGCAGTTGAAAAACTACTTTCGGGCTTATTTTATATAAATAATTCCAAAAATCATTCGGAATCTTCATTTTTTTCATTTGTTTCATTTGCTTCATCTTGTGAAGCAATATTTTTCTGTTTAGCCGAAGCTATTACTTCGGGATCGCTGAACAGAGATTCGCTGCTGAATTCCGCAACCCGCGCACGATCGCCGTAGCAGTCGATATCGATATCGCCGCGTTTCATCAGGAACAATATCGAGCCGAACAAAAATGCAAATCCAAGCGCGTTTATAATGATGCTGAAATAAATTCTGACGCCGAGAATATTGCCGAACATTCCTGCAAGGATAGCCGCAATAGCCGCGACTATAACGACCTCAAACTTCGTATTATCGGCGTCCAGCTGCAAGAATGAAAAGCAGGCGGCAGCCGAAACGACAGCGTGAACGATAGCGAGCGGAAGCGAATACGGCTGGTAGAATGACAGACTTCCCGAATTCAGTTCCAGAATCATCATCAGCGCTTCGAGGATAATATAGGCAGTAAAGCTTATTTTCATTAATCTCCGAAAACGCGCGCTTGCAATAAGCAGATAATCAGAATATATCAGCATACCGAATCCGAAAACTTCAATACCGTAAGCCGCGGCTTCCAGAATTCGTGAAAGAACACCGCCGGTATAGGTATAATAATAGACCAGACAGACAAGACCGAAAACGACGAAAGCAACATTTCCCAGCATTCCGAACAATATGCCCTTGTTAAGCTTTTCCTGCATAAATTCCTCCTTATTTCAGAGCGTTCAAGGCTCTCTGACCGATATCTTTTCTGTAATGCGCGCCCTCGAAGCTGATCTTCTCAACGCCTGCATAAGCCGTATCGAGCGCTGACTGTAAATTCTCACCCTTAGCAGTAACGCCGATAACACGTCCGCCGTTGGTGAGGAATTCTCCGTTTTCGCCGATCTTAGTTCCTGCATGATAAACGAAGCATCCCTCGACCTGACCCTTATCGTCAAATCCGTGCATTTCGATACCCTTTGGATAGCTTTCAGGATAACCTCCGCTCGCCATAATAACGCAGGCGCAGCTTCCCTCATGCCACTTAATATCGATCTTATCAAGTTCGTGATTATAGACAGCCTCAAAGATCTCATAAAGATCGGCGTCCAGCATAGGCAGTACGACCTGCGTTTCAGGGTCGCCGAAACGGCAGTTATACTCGATGACCTTAGCGCCCTTTGGAGTCAGCATCAGACCGAAATAAAGACAGCCCTCAAAAGTACGTCCCTCGGCATTCATAGCGTTCATAGTGGGGAGGAATATTTTTTCCATGCATTCCTTAGCGATTTCGTCGGTATAATACGGATTGGGCGAAACCGTACCCATTCCGCCCGTATTCAGACCCTTATCGCCGTCAAGAGCGCGCTTGTGATCCATAGAAGATATCATAGGAACGAGCGTTTTGCCGTCTGTAAAGCTTAATACTGAAACTTCGGGCCCTGTTAAAAATTCCTCGATAACTATTCTTGCGGAACTCTTTCCGAATTTAAGTTCGTCGATCATATCATGAACAGCCTGAACAGCTTCTTCCTCATTCTGAGCAATGATAACGCCCTTTCCGAGAGCAAGACCATCAGCCTTGATAACGGCAGGATAGCTGTTCTGCTCTTTGAGATAAGCGATAGCCTTGTCGCTTTCCGTGAAGACCTCATAAAAAGCGGTGGGGATATTGTATTTCTTCATAAGCTCCTTGGAAAAGACCTTAGAACCCTCGATTATGGCAGCATTTGCTTTCGGTCCGAAAGTCATGAATCCCTCCGCCTGCAATGCGTCAACCATTCCCAGTACGAGCGGATCGTCGGGAGCAACTACGACCATATCGGGTTTCAGCTCTTTTGCAAGAGCAACAACGCCGTCAACATCGGTCGCGCCAACGTTAAAACACTCCGCATACTTGGATATACCGCCGTTTCCGGGAGTGCAGTAAATCTTTCCAACGTGTTTGCTTTCGGCAAGCTTCATAATAATGGCGTGTTCGCGACCGCCGCCGCCTACTACTAATACATTTTTCATATTAATTCCTCCAAATTACTTTATATTGATACCTTCAAGAAGTTCCTGCATATCGTTCTCAGCCTGCATATCGTCTAAAGGATAACTATATTCTATTTTATACATATAATCCCCCTTGTCAAAATAAAAGCAGGTAAGTTTTTGATCTCCGTTATAAATACAGTTATTTTCATACGACGGATAACTTCCGAAATAAGATTCAGACATTTCAAGTTCCGTATACATATCAAATTTATTCATAGAATTATATTCATCAGCAACAGCCACACCGCAATGTTCATAGTAATCATGGCTGAATACGCATACAGACAAATCGAGAGTAGATTTCATAACTGTTTCAGCCTGACTGTATGACATGAATACACATTTTTCGCAGTTTTTCATATCAGAATCATACCTGTATCCGCTTTCTATACGTGTATCGACTGAATCTTCTGAAAACGCGTCATAAAAATATATTTCTTTATCTCTTTGGGTTTGATTTTCAGCAAGATAAAATTTCGGTTCGTATTCAATTGAAAAGAATTTGTTTTTATACATCTGACTTTCTTCAGTAAGATGCTTATCACCAAAATAATAAGCCGTTTCAACTATTTCCCTTACAGCTTTTTCAGCAGTTTCCTTGTCTGCACTTTCAAAGCTTGCATTAATGCACATACGATATGTATCTGAAAAAACATACGCTGCTATGCCATCATTTCCGTGTACAAATTTCATTGACACTTGGGCGGAAGTATACGGGCAATCTTCAATATATATCCACGGAAAGCCGTTGATTGCACTTTCATTATCCATATATGCTTCAGGCTTAGTATTGTTATACATATCCAATACTGATAATCTGACAGACGATTCAAAATCCAAAAACTCATAACTATAAATTTCATCGTCAGAATTTATACCATGTTCACCCTGCGAAAGCCAATCAGGGACTAAAAAGCTGAAATTTTTAAGCCGGTATTCATTACTATCTTTTGTATCTTTATTTTCGCAGGCACATAAGCATAACACCAAAATCAGACAGCAAACCGCCGATATTGAAAATACTCCCCATTTATTCATAAATTTTCCTCTTTATCATTTAAACTTATCCGATATGCGCCTATTATTATCACAGCAAGCAAAGCTGCAGAAGAAAGACATGAACTTATCATATCTGTAATTATTGAAAACGGCGAAGCATATAAAAAGGAATAGATTCCCGAAACAAAATAGCTTGCTCCTCTTACAAGATACATGGCAAACATAACAAGAATCAGATTTTTTCCGTTTTTGCATAAGCCGTTATTCTTCACGCAGTACGCTCCTATCACCGCCATAGCAGCCATTGAAGCGATCATAATGATATAATCGATAACTCCGAGAATTTTCCCTGATCTCAGAACGGTATTATGCAAAGATACGATAAAATTAAGCAGCATAAATAAAATTGGGATTCCAGCCGCCGCAACAGCAATATAAGCTGTTATTTTCAGCAATTTTGGGTGATTATTCGGAGTTTTTCCCGAATCCGCCCTGAAGAAGTCAATTGCCGCCGCACTCATAAGCGTAATTACAACCGCAACGCTCAAAAAATACGTGATAAATTGTCCTACCAGTTGCTGCTCAATTGTGAAATAATATTGATAAGACGCAAAACTCCACGAACTTTCTAATAAATCACATAAAGCCTTATCGATAACAAATAAGATCTGCGATCCGAATAATCTCCAAACTGCCCAAAAACTCAAAAATCCCACAAGTTTCAGTTTGCCTGGTTTTTTCATCAGAAGCATTACTACAGCCGCTATAATATAAGGAACTATCTGAATCGCTCCCGCAGTACTGTATACCGCAGCCATAAGAGGCGTCAGCGTCTGAAAACTGTACTTATAGCATAAGATTGCCGCAATAAAATATATTATAAACTGGGCGGCTATGTACATAATTGCGAACATCAGCGACCATATTTCAAGCCTTTTTACAATATCCTCATTGCAGAATATCTTTTTTAATTTTGAATCCCCCATATCATTTCTCCATATCCGCTTATTCTGAACGCTTATTTTTCCATGACGCATATATTTCAATAGCGGTACAGCCTATCAAAATCCATACGGCAAGGGTAACAAGCATAGAAAACGAACCTGTAAAGCTGCTCATTGTACCATATGAACCGAGCGTTTCCGCTCCGCCATATATTGCTATAAACCGAGTTATCAATGCACCGCCCGTTCTTCCCGGCAAAAGATAAACGACCGCCGTTATCACCATGGTGAGCGTTCCCCATACAAGCGAGAAATTCCTGCGAATGCCGCTTATGGCAGCCAATACTGCAATAACGACATATCTTAATTCAATAACTATATGTATAATTTTTACAATAGGCTCGTATGTTATATAAGGGTACGCGTCATATATCTCCGTTACCGTCTGCGGAAACAGGATCATGATCATATGTATTGCCGTGATAAGCAGCAATATTGCCGCCGAACCCCATGCAAGACCACTTAAAGTTTTTTCTTTCTCCATATCATAACCCCTATCTTATTTATCGTATACCGTCTTTCCGAAAATTGAAAAACTTCTGAAATCAGGCTTTTCCTTGTCATATTTCCATGAACTATCGTCAAGATCGATAATATAACCATAGTCGAAGCAGTATCCAATGCCATATTCGGCACGATTTTCACCGCAGCCGCAAGCCATTTGCGTAACTGTAAAAATCGGCTGAATATAACCGTCGGAAGTTGTAAACCTTATAAAGTCAGTCACAACAAGCAAAATCCATATCAAGGGAATTGCAATAAAACTGATTATTGCAATTCTCTTGATGGATTTTTTTATTTTTACTTTTTCCATAATCAATGATGGAAAAGTCTGATTCCCGTAAATGCCATAGCGATATTGTACTTGTTGCAAGTCTCGATAACGTTATCATCGCGGATAGAACCGCCGGGTTCAGCAATATATTCAACGCCCGACTTCTTAGCGCGCTCGATATTGTCGCCGAAGGGGAAGAATGCGTCAGAACCAAGACAAACGCCCGTATTCTTAGCAAGCCAAGCCTTCTTTTCCTCAGCAGTAAATACAGCAGGCTTAGTCTTGAATATCTTCTGCCATTCGCCGTCGCGGAGAACGTCCTCATATTCGTCGCCCATGTAAACGTCGATAGCGTTATCGCGGTCAGCGCGGCGGATTCCGTCAACGAAATCAAGTCCCATAACCTGTGGAGACTGTCTCAGCCACCAGTTATCAGCTTTCTGACCAGCAAGACGTGTGCAGTGGATTCTTGACTGCTGACCTGCTCCGATGCCGATAGCCTGACCGTCCTTAACATAGCATACGGAATTGGACTGCGTGTATTTGAGAGTGATAAGCGAGATCATGAGATCGTCAAGCTTGTCGGCAGGAATATTCTTATTCTCGGTAACGATATTTGCAAGAAGTTCCTTGTTGATATCAAGTTCGTTTCTGCCCTGCTCGAAAGATACGCCGTAAACCTGCTTTGTCTCGATCGGCGCAGGCTTGTAATTCTCGTCAATTTTGAGAATGCAGTAAGTGCCTTTTCTCTTGGATTTGAGAATTTCAAGAGCCTCGTCGTCATAATCGGGAGCGATTATACCGTCGGAAACTTCGCGCTGTATCATCTTGGCAGTGCATACGTCAACTTTGTCGGAAAGCGCAATAAAATCGCCGTAAGACGACATTCTGTCAGCGCCTCTTGCTCTTGCGTAAGCGCTTGCAAGTGGAGAAAGTTCGCCCAGATCGTCCACCCAGTAGATCTTTTTCAGATCATCGGAAAGCGGTCTGCCGATAGCCGCGCCTGCCGGTGAAACGTGTTTGAAAGAAGTTGCCGCGCAAACGCCCGTAGCCGCTTTGAGTTCCTTTACAAGCTGCCAGCCGTTGAGCGCGTCAAGAAGGTTGATATAGCCGGGACGTCCGCAAAGAACCTCGATAGGAAGTTCCGAACCGTCAACCATATAAACCCTCGACGGCTTCTGATTGGGGTTGCAACCGTATTTTAACTGCATTTCATTTGACATAATAATGTCCTCCTTTTATTTAACTTAATCCCACTCTATCTCATCACCGAATTCGCTTACAAAATCAATAAGCATATCCTCGTTTTCAACAAGTGAGATTATAATATCAGCCATAGCCTGCGCCGCTTTTTCTCCCTCGGGGGAATTTTCAAAGGACGCCGCATACATACCGGCTTCCGCATCGACCTCATACGTATCGATGAGTTCGGGAGCGTTCTTCTCGATATAAAAATCAAGAAGAACTCCCCAATTTTCGCCGTTCATGTACGCATTTTCGTTGATCTCTTCAAGTTTTTCGCCGACTGCCATAACCTCTTCCGATTCAATATAGAATGCAAGGTCGATACAGTCGTCAAACTTTTCTATGTTAATATAATCTTTCATTTTTCGCTCCTTTATGCTATTGCAACTAATACCATGATGCTTATTTATAATATTCATATTCAATTATACTTATATTACCATATTTATCAGTAATTTCAGCCGATATACACTGATTACTTGAATTATAAGTATAAACGATCATATCATCTTCATCAGTATCTGTTGCAAGTGTATGACAAATTCCTGTACGGACTGAATGTTCGATCAATATATTTCAATCCTCATCATAGGTATAATCAAGTGTTTCGGTTTCCTTATAATCTACATTGTAGCCCATATCTGTCTTAGTGATTATATCATGTGATATTTTTCCGTTTTCATCATACTCATATTCATGAATTTCTGTACGATAAGGCTCGCTTTCATTGGGCATGAATATATTTTTTGTCAAAATATCGCCGTTTTCATTGAATTCATAATATTCAGTTTTTGCGAGATCACGACCTTCACTTAAATATGAAATTGATCTCAACGTGCCGTCGTCATTATATTCATAGTTATTGACGCTTGTAATCCCATTTTCTGCAATAAGCTTTTTTGAACTTATAGTATTGTCGTCATTATATTTATATACATATCGCATAATACAATATATATTGTCATTTAAATTAGGATTCACATTACATACAATGTTATCATGCTCATCAAAGAAACTTATTTCCGTGATCTGCTTTTCATTATCATTCATACGATACTTAGTTTTTTTATATATGGCATTTTCAGGCACTTCATTTTCTTCATCAAAATCAAGCGGAACTTCTGTAAGCGTTGCTGTTGTCTGCTCTGTCACGGTTGTGGTGGAGCTGACCATTGTTGTCGTACCGGTAACGATTTCGGTGACGGAGACTTCTTCCGAAGAAGAACTCTCCTCACTTACAGAAGTATCGCTGCATGATACAAGGCATACAGCACACAGCAATACAAAAATCAGCCATTTCACTTATTCTTGTTGACGATTCTTGTTTCAACAGAACCGTTCTCAAGATTCACATAGCGAACGAAGAGAGAAACCTTATTGTCCTCGTTGAGGTTATTCCAGAGCATATCGGTAAATTCATCGATATTTCCCGAAATTCCCACAAGCTTAGGCTCGCCCTCAAAGCTGGGGAGCGGATTTCCGTCGCCCATGTAAGTGTGAATGAAATGACCTTCGCCATTGACGGGATTATTATAGCTGAACGTATAACGCTGACATGAATTCGGGTTGCCGTTAGCAGATTTCAAGATAGACATAGCATAGTTGAAGCCGTTCTCCTCAAAGCGGAGGATTCCCGAAATTCTGGGCGTATAGTTGGGAGCGTCGTCCTCAAATTCACGGGTGCGGAGGGACTGCTCAAAAGTAAACTGCTTGTCCATAAGTTCGTAAATAGTATCAGTCTGATCGCCGTTTGTAACGATCAGCTTATTGCCGAGAACACGGACGGGAGCGTAAATAATAAGGTGCGGATCGGAAAGCTTAGAAGGGTCGAAAGCCTGCGTACGAATTCCGTCGCCGTCCTCAACGAATACGCGGTTGCGGCTGTTTTCGCTTCTGCCCATGATAAAATAGCCCGTAACAGCGTACTTTCCGCATTCGGACTTACCAATAACAATACCTCTTCCGGGGTATGCGTTCGAGTTTAACTCTTTAGCTAAATCAAGTTTGATCATTTTCTTTTTCTCCTTTATAATTATACGATTTTAAAATATAAGTTGAATCATATCCGCATTTGTCAAATACTTCAACTATCTCCTGTTCGGTGATATTTTCATTAAGAAATTCCGCAGCAGATTCAAGTTCTTCCTGTCTGTTTTCGGGAATATTATCCTTGAAATTTATATTTACATAGTCTTTATATCCAAAAAAATCCGGGCGCTCATTGCCGTTATAAACAATATAGCATTCGGGTTCATACACATTGTTTCCATATGGTTCGGGCGTATAATTCTGAATATAAAATACATCTCCGCCGTCATATTCAAAAAGGTGTACAATTTTTTCGGGAAGAACCCTGTCGCCTTTCCAGTCTGTACTATATTTATATACAATATCGTCGGATTTTTTCACTTCAACATCAACGCATTGGTCGGGAAAACCTGTACGTTCCTGATATTTGATGCTATATACGCCGTCGGCAGCGTTTGAAATCTCATAATTCTGAACAGGATATTCAGACGCTTCAAATAACTCCTCGTACTCGCAGGACGCGAGCATAAACAGACAGATCGACAATGCAAATATTTTTTTCATTCTGTAACGTACGCCTTTCCGTCGATAATCTCGATTTTATCCTGACAGAAAAGCGAAGCCGCCTTGGGAAGAAGCTTCCACTCGACGTTCTCCATAATGCGCCGCTGCAAAATTTCAGGGGTATCGTCCTTTTCAACATTGACAACGCCCTGTAGGATTATCGCGCCCGCGTCGGCTTTTTCATTCACAAAATGTATCGTAGCGCCGCTGACTTTAACGCCGTAAGCAAGCGCGGCTTCATGAACGTGCAGACCGTAATAACCCTCGCCGCAGAATGACGGGATAAGCGCAGGATGCACATTTATAATTTTATAAGCATATCTGCTCGTCAGGCATTCGTCAAGAATGGTCATAAAGCCTGCTAAAATAACCAGATCAGCTTTTTCCTCATCGAGAGCGTCGAGGATAGCCATGCTGTAAGACTTGCTGTCGGAAAATTCTTTCCGCGGTATAACGCGTGAAGCAATACCGTTTTCAGCCGCCCTTGTCAGCGCATAGGCATTCGGATTCGAGGAAATAACGCAGGTTATCTTACCACCTTTGATTTCCCCTGATTTTTCGGCATCTATAAGCGCCTGTAAATTAGTTCCGCCGCCCGATACCAGTACAACAATATTTTTCATATATACACCTCGTATAACATAAACGTCAGCGCGCAAAAATCGCGATAAGCACGAAAAGCGCAGGTATTCCGCCATATACCATATATCTGTAATAATGGCTCGTAAGTTCAAAACTGCGGCTTGAGAAATAAAAAAACACGGGATCATCGGGATCGTAGCATATCAGTTCCTCTACGCCCACTTCATAGATCTTCGACTTTGCCGCGACCGTATAGACCGAACTTACAGTCCTGCCCTCCGTCGTTTCATATCTCACAACGGGATAAAAATGTTTTGGAACGCCGTTTACTTCGCGGTAATCCGTTATTTCCGCATAAACGGCTTCCGTCCTGTCCATTCTTTTCTTCACTCTGAAAATATGCGTCGCCATAAGCAGCGCAAACAGCAGATAAATTCCCAGCAAACCGTACAGCAGCACGCCGTAATGAAAAGTAACGCCCACTATGATAAACGAAGCTGCCGCCCATATATAATCGGTCTTATCGGTATTCATAAAGTTCTCCTATTCAACAAATCGGACGTATCAGTCAATTATCTCCGTATCGTCATACGAAAGCGGAATCCCCTCATCGACGATCATCTAATTTTTTTCATATCTTACACCCATGTGCCGCCCCGGATCATAAAAACTCCGAGACCGATAAGTACAGCCGCAAAAATAAATTTATAAATCACTTCGCGGACAAAAAATCCTTTTTTGGAATTATAAACAAAGTCTTTCGGATTCAGAGGGTCATAGCGGATAGTCAAAGGGGTTTCAGTTTCATACATCATCGCTAACTCGCGGCATTCTCCGACTTTCAATGCCCATGCAAAAGCCTCGGAAGTAATATCATCACCGTTTTCCGTCCTGTATCTTATAACAGGCTTATATTCGTTTACAACTATCGGTACTCCTTTTACAAATTTAACGGAAGTCCTTGAATCGAGCCGAACTATCTCGCCCTCCGCAGGAATAAAAGTATTCTCGCGCACAATGCGTTTTTTCCCCTGAATACAGCCTATCACAGCAAGTATAATGCCAAGAAGTACCGTTACACAGCCCGAAACAGTCATTATATTCATATAACAGAGCCTCCTGACATTTTGATTTGCTCAAATCAATCTTAATTGTCCTGTATTATCAAGGGATTTTGCCCTCCTGCCTCCTTGCAAAGATATTACCCTATTGAAGTCGGATTTCATAGTTTTCTATCCCTTCATGGGATAGAAAACTATGAAAATTGGGTTTCAAAAGGGTGAAGCACCCTTTTGCAGGGGGTG
>DETO01000129.1:19894-23331 GCA_002362135.1 Ruminococcus sp. UBA3286
GTCCCCTGACATAATGCCGCACAACTAAAAATTAATTTTAGCAAATAATAACGCCCTCTTCGGATTCAACAAGCTCGCCGAGAACATATGCGTCCTCGCCGGCAGCCTTGATAGCGGCAATTGCCTTATCAGCGTCGTTCTTATCAACAGAAACTATCATTCCCACGCCCATATTAAACGTATTGAACATATCGCGCTCGGGAATATTTCCGCTGCGGGCGATAAGATCGAAAATCGGAAGAACCTGAACGGCGTTTCTCTCGATCTTAGCCGCAAGATTCTTGGGAAGTGCGCGCGGAATATTTTCATAGAAACCGCCGCCCGTAATATGGGAGATCGACTTTACATTAACAGCGTCGAGGAGGCTCATAACAGCCTTTACATAGATTCTCGTAGGCGTAAGAAGAGTTTCGCCGAGAGTTGCTCCGAGATCGTCGAAATGCATTGCAAGATTCTGCTCGTTCACGTCAAATACTCTTCTAACGAGAGAGAAGCCGTTTGAATGAACGCCGCTGGACTTGATAGCGATAAGTACATCGCCTGCCTTCTGAGTATCGGGCTGAAGTATCTTATCCTTATCGACAACGCCTACCGAAAATCCTGCGAGATCGTATTCGTCCTCGGGCATAAGTCCGGGGTGTTCGGCAGTTTCGCCGCCGATAAGCGCGCATTCAGCCTGAACGCAGCCCTCTGCAACGCCCGAAACTATCTCCGCTATCTTTTCGGGAATATTCTTTCCGCAGGCGATATAATCGAGGAAGAACTGAGGTTTCGCACCGCAGCATATGATATCGTTCACGCACATTGCCACGCAGTCGATGCCGACGGTATCATGCTTATCCATGATAAACGCGATCTTTATTTTAGTTCCGACGCCGTCCGTACCCGAAACAAGAACAGGCTTGTTTATACCTGTCATGTCAAGTTCAAAAAGACCGCCGAATCCGCCGATTCCCGAAATACAGCCGGGAAGCATGGTTCTTGCGATATGTTTTTTCATAAGCTCAACTGATTTATAGCCGGCAGTAACGTCAACGCCTGCCTTTTTATAGCTTTCGGAAAAACTGTTATTCATTTTTTTACTCCTTTGTGGATTTGTATTTATGGCAACACGCACAAATAGTTACTTTGTGCGTGTTGCTGATTTGTGTAAATTATTCCTTACCGCTCCAGCAATATGTACAAAGGTTGCATTCGGGCAGACCAACTGCCTTTACCTTACCGGGAAGCGACTGGAATTCCAACGACGTAAGTTTTAATCTGCGGCAGATCTCGTCGCGGAGTTTTCTGCCTCTTTCAGTAGAAGAATCGCTGTATTCCGCAAGATATTTAACGCCCTCTTCGCCCTCGAACTCATCTATAATCTGACGCGCGATAAGTTCCAGTTCGGAATGGCTTCTGGAGAAATTCAAATATTTACAGCCGTACATGATAGGCGGACAGGCTGAACGCATATGAACTTCCTTCGCGCCGTTTTCGTAAAGGAATTCCACAGTTTCGCGCATCTGAGTTCCGCGAACGATACTATCGTCAACAAAGAGAAGCTTCTTGCCCTCGATAAGCTCGTGAACGGGAATAAGCTTCATTTTTGCAACAACGTTTCTCATGCTCTGATTTGCAGGCATAAAGCTGCGCGGCCATGTGGGAGTATATTTGATAAACGGGCGCGCAAAGGGAATTCCGCTTCTGTTGGCATAGCCGATAGCATGGGGCGTGCCTGAATCGGGAACTCCGCAGACATAATCCACATCGGGAAGTCTGCCTGCCGCAATATCGTTTTCAGCCATGATCTCGCCGTTTCTGGTACGCATAACTTCAACGTTCACGCCCTCATAGCAAGCCGTCGGATAGCCGTAATAAGTCCACAAAAAGGTGCATATCTTCATTTTTGAAGGATCGCCCTCCGCAAGAACTTCAACGCCGTCCGCGGTGATTTTCACTATTTCTCCTGCCGCCAGTTCTTTGTAAGTTTCGTATCCCATTTTCTGGAATGCGAAAGATTCCGTTGAAAGGCAGAAACCGTCCCAGCGCTTGCCAACGACGATAGGAAGCCGCCCATAAGCGTCGCGAGCTGCAATAATGCTGTCCTTAGTGAGGATTATCAGCGACATCGTGCCTTCGATCTTGCTCTGCGCATAGCGGATACCGTCTACAAAAGTATCTTTCTGAGCGATAAGCGCGCCGATAAGATCGCCGGAATTGATATTTCCGCTGCTCATAGCCTCAAAATTTGCGCATCCCTTTTGCAGAAGCTCGTCGACCAGCTCGTCGGAATTTCTGATGATGCCTACAGAACAAACGGCATACAGTCCCAATTTCGAGCGAACCATGATCGGCTGCGGGTCGGTATCGCTTATACAGCCGATGCAAAGCTTGCCGCGCATATTTACAACGTCGTTCTCGAACTTCGTTCTGAACGGAGAATTTTCAATGCTGTGGATATTTCTCTGAAAACCCACGTCCTCCGAATAGGAAGTCATGCCGCCTCGTCTTGTGCCGAGGTGCGAATGATAATCCGTACCGAAGAAAACATCGGTTATGCAGTCATTTTTCGAAGCTGCTCCAAAAAAACCGCCCATAAATTATTCTCCCATAAGTCTCTTCATAATTTCCTGATAAGCCTCTTCAACGCCGCCCATATCTCTGCGGAAGCGATCCTTATCAAGCTTTTCATGAGTGGTAGAATCCCAGAATCTGCAAGTATCAGGAGAAATCTCGTCGGCAAGAATGATAGTGCCGTCGGAAGTTCTGCCGAATTCGATCTTGAAATCGATAAGATCGATATTCAGACCCTTAAAGAAATTCACCATAAATTCATTTACCTTGAAAGCGTACTTAGCGATAGTATCGATCTCCTCCTTAGTAGCAAGACCGAGGGCAAGAGCGTAATAGTCGTTGATGAAAGGATCGCCGAGATCGTCGTTCTTATAGCTGAATTCAAGGATAGGAGTGAGAAGCTTAGTACCCTCTTCAACGCCCATTCTCTTTGAGAAGCTGCCTGCCGCAACGTTTCTGATAATAACCTCAAGAGGAACGATGGAGACTTTTTTAACAATAGTTTCGCGTTCGCTTATTTCCTCGACAAGATGAGTAGGAACACCCTCTTTTTCGAGCATTTTGAACATATAGTTCGTCATTCTGTTATTGATAACGCCCTTACCGGAAATAGTTCCCTTCTTTTCGCCGTTGAAAGCTGTCGCGTCATCTTTGTAGTCAACGATAACGAGATCGGGGTCGTTTGTGGCATAAACCTTTTTAGCCTTGCCCTCATAGAGCTGTTCCTGTTTAACAATGTTTTCCATTTTTAAATTCCTCCTGAGATTTAATATGAAATATTTATGCAAGTCCGCGTCATTACGGACAAGAAAGCATGATTTCATGCAAATCAATTTTTACTTGTACGGCATTATGCAAGGGGACGCTGCACGAACGTGCCG
>DETO01000129.1:23643-26901 GCA_002362135.1 Ruminococcus sp. UBA3286
CCGTAGGGAGTCACCCTGCACCCCCTGCAAAAGGGTGCTTCACCCTTTTGAAACCCAATTTATATGTTTTTATATCCCATAAAGGGATATAAAAACATATAAGGTAGGTTTTAACAGTGTAACATCTTTCACAGAAAACACAAGGAATCAATATCTTCTTGTACAATACGGTATAGCAAAAATCAATTTGAATGAAATAATTTTAATATGCGTTAATACGCAATTATATTTTTGTGATTTCAGCCTGTAATTTAGCGTCCTTTTCACGAACGCCGTCAGCCATTTTTTTCTTTTCGTCGGCAAGCTTTTCAGCAAGTTCTTCATCGGCAATGGCGAGCATCTGAACCGCGAGAACTGCGGCATTTTTCGCGCCGTCGATTCCCACTGTCGCAACGGGAACTCCGGGCGGCATCATAACGGTAGCAAGAAGCGCGTCCATGCCCTCAAGAGCCTTCGACTTCATCGGAATACCGATAACAGGCAGAGTTGTATGACCTGCAACAACCCCCGCAAGATGAGCCGCCATACCTGCCGCGCAGATAATAACGCCGAAGCCGTTATCCTTTGCATTTGCGGCGAATTCCGCAGCCTCGGCAGGAGTGCGGTGCGCGCTCATTACACGGCATTCAAATTCAACGCCGTACTTTTTCAGCTCTGTCAGAGCCGATTTAACTATAGGGAAATCGCTGTCGCTTCCCATGATAACTGCTGCTTTTTTTGACATAACAATATCTACTCCTTATCAAATATTTTCTATGGCAACACCACACAAAGATTGTGCGGCAGATGCGCCATCAGATTTTTCGTCAGATTGCACAAATTTGACGCAGCAATACTGATGTATTGCAAGGAGAATTTGTGTGATATGACGGAAAATATGCAAGCAGATGACGTGCAAAGCCGTTAAGCGGGCTTTGTGCGGTGTTGCCTATATAAACCATAAAAGCTATGAATATCAATAAATCGGTTCGGTCTCATAATTATTAAAAAAATTCGTTGTTGGTTCTGTTTCGGGCGCGGGATATTTCGGCGCGTCAAGTTCGAATTTGCCCGATACCAATTCAGGATAATTCTCCTGCGCGCAGCGGAAATGAACCGCCGCCTTGTATTTATCCTGCATGGAGCGTTTTTCGCCCGTTTCGTCTGTGTAAACGATCTCCGTATACGCGGTCACGGAAACTTCGTAAGCAGGTATGCCGCCCTCCGAACGCAATTCGTAAATGTGTATATCGGAAATTTCCAGCAGACGTTTTGAAACGATATTGGATTCCTTTTCAAAAAGCGGAGAAAAATCATTACGTTTTCCCGAAGAAATTTCCGTAAGAAAACTGTCGTCGCCGCCGTAAGCGTATTCAATATATTTTTCCGCCCCCGAAAGCATTTCCTCGATCATCGGCACGGTCAGCTTTGAGAGCAGGACTCTGCTGTAAATATCAAGACTGTAGCCGCAGCCCATGACCGTTCCAGAAGCGGAAGCGTTCTTAAACATCAGCTCATCTTCGCCCTGAACGTAAGCATAGGTATATTCTCCCATATCGTCGGTCAGTATCAACTCTTTTCCGCTGATTTGATACGACTGCCAAGGATGTCGGAAATACGGCACAAAATCGCTGTCATACAATATAAACTCATCGTCGTCATTGCTTTCGGCGCAGTAAAGATCAAGTCCTCCTACCGATAAAGGCGAAATATTTTTATAAATGATGGGAACGATAATATTTCCCTCGCTGTCAATGCAGCCGAATAGCATCTTGCCGCCGATTTTTTTGGAAGCGATATAAATATCGTCCCCGGCATGAGAAATGCTCGTCCATTCCGGCGCGACAACTACCCTGCCTGCCTCTGCGATCCCCATATTTCCGCTGTCATCGCTGAATATCGAACGTCCTGAGCCGTCGCTTTCAAGAAGCTGCTCTATAACGGTCTGGCTGCCCGTATTTTTTTTATCTTCGGGAACACTGACATAAAACCGCATGACCGCCGCCGCAAGTATCACAAAAACTGCCACAAGCAGCGAAACGATAAGCCGTGTACGCTTATTCAACAGCCGATCACCGCCTTATTTCTGCGGAGGGACATCATTCTCCCGATCGTCGCTTTTTTCAAGCGAAACTGCCTGCGCGCCGTTATTTTTGCGGCTGCGGTAGATTTCATCTGTCTCGCCTGCAATATAAATTGGACGCTTTTTAACTTCCATGTAAGCCTTTGCGAGGTACATACCGAGGATTCCCGTGCAGCCAAGCTGAACTCCTCCAACGGCGAGTATCGCGGATATCACGAAGAACCAGCCCATTGAAATATCGGTAAACAGAGCAATGATCAATCCCACGAAAAGGAAGAGGATCGCCGCAAGAAAGCTTGCGATGCCGAAGAATACGGAAAGCGAGAGCGGCGCGGTCGAAAACGCCATGATGCCTTCGAGGGAATACTTGAACAATCCCCAGAACGACCACGAAGTCGTGCCTGCCATGCGTTCTACGTTTTCGTATGGCATATATTTTACTTTAAAGCCCACCCAGCTGAAAATACCCTTGGAAAAGCGGTTATACTCCGACATTTCGAGGATAGAATCGACCATCTGCCGCGTCATGAAGCGGAAATCCTGCGCGCCGTCAACGATCTCCGTCTGAGAGATCTTGTTCATGATCTTATAAAACAGCCGTGCAAAAGCGGAGCGGACTTTTGATTCGCCCGTTCTGCTGACGCGTCTTGTGGTAGCGCAGTCAAATTCGCCGTCCTTGACATAGTTGTACATTTCGGGCAGAAATGCAGGCGGATGCTGAAGATCGGCGTCCATAACGACAACATAGTCGCCCTTTGCATTTTTCAAACCGGCGTACATACCCGATTCTTTGCCGAAATTACGGGAAAACGAGATATATCTCACGCGCTTGTCCTTATCGGCAAGTTCTCTGAAGATCTCAAGAGTTCTGTCCTTTGAGCCGTCATTTATAAAAAGGTACTCAAACTCCAGTTCGGGATGCTCCTTAGCCATTCCTGCCGTTACTTTGGTGATCTCCTCATAAAACATCGGGAGAACCTCTTGTTCGTTGTAGCACGGTACAACTACAGAAACAAGTTTCATATTTAAACCTCCAGTCTACGAGCCGCGATCTGCTCGCAGCCTAATAACAATAAATACACTATTAATTATACTACAAAACAAAAAATACTGCAAGAGTAAATTGCTTTTTTTTGAAAAAAACTTATATATTTTTTATACCACGTCATAATCGGCTTTAAAAATAAATTATCCCG
>DETO01000147.1:0-2174 GCA_002362135.1 Ruminococcus sp. UBA3286
AAATCTTTCACGCGAAATGCGCCTGAAAAATCTGAAAGGAGCTTTTTCGATTACTGATAAGTCTGCGATACTTAATAGACGGATTCTGATAATCGACGATATATGTACTACCGGCAGCACCTTTGAGGAAATTGCGAAATTGCTGATGAAAAACGGCGCATCTAAAATTTATTGTGCAAGCTGCTGTTCAACACATTTTAAGTCGCTAAACAGCAGTGTTGACACATCTGGAGATTTCAACATGGAGGTAAAAAATGAAATACGATCACGCTGAAAAAGCCTGCCAATTATTTGCTGAGGGCAGAAATTGCGCGCAGGCTGTATTCGCCGCATTCTCGGACGTTACAGGTCTCGACGAGGAACTCGCGCTGCGGCTGTCATCATCATTTGGCGGCGGAATGGGCAGAATGCGCGAAGTCTGCGGTACTTGCTCCGCTATGTTCATGGTTGCGGGAATCCTCTACGGATATACTTCTAAAAATGACATCAACGAAAAAGCCGAGCATTATCGCCGAATCCAGCATCTTGCGGAGGAATTCAAAAAAAGGCACGAGACGATAAACTGTCTGAAGTTGCTTAAAGGGCTGAACGTCACCAAAGATCCCATGCCCGAACAGCGCACAGAACGGTATTACAAAGTCCGCCCATGTATTAAATTCGTGCGCTCAGCAGCAGAAATTCTCGATGAGTATATACAAAATCAGAAGTCGTCACGGTAACAATACATACTTCTGGAGGCTGATTAAAGGGGACTCAGTCCCTTATGCAGCCCAAAATTAATTAAATTCTGTACCCGAAACGGGTACAGAATTTAATTTACACGGATTTTAAGAGCTGTTCTCTATGCAAGGATTCAGAGGAATCCCCCTTAAATCAGCCTCAAAAAAGTATGCATTGCTATCTTGACAAATCCTGATTTATATGATATAATTGAAAAATGAAAATGATTATCAATTTTGAATTTGGAGAAAAGTATGTTTAAAAAAATCACCGCGGCTCTGGGAGCAGCAATTATCTTTGCTTCCGCATTCGCTTCCTGTGCAGCCGCTCCTGCCGAAAAAAATGATACTATTGACGTTGTTTGCACGGTTTTCCCCTGCTATGACTGGACAAAACAGATCGTCGGCGACGCTGACGGCATCAATATCAGCTATCTGCTTGAAAGCGGCGCTGATCTTCATAATTTTCAGCCTACTGCCGACGATATGATCAAAATTTCCAACTGCGACGTGTTTGTTTATGTTGGCGGCGAATCCGATAAATGGGTAGACGACGCGCTTGAAAATGCGCAGAATAAAAATATGAAAGTGATAAACCTGATGGACGCTGTCTCCGAAAATGTCGTGGAAGAGGAATTGAAAGAGGGCATGGAGGAGGAATCCGATCATGACGACGGCGAAGATTCTCCCGAATACGACGAGCATATCTGGCTTTCTCTCAACAATGCACAGCGATGCGTTTCTGCTATCTCCGACGGACTTTGTGAAGCAGATGACAAAAATTCCACGATATACAAGGAGAATTCCAATTTGTATCAAACAGAACTTCAGCTTCTCGACCGCAGTTTTCACACTCTGTTCGACGAAAAAAAGCCGGTTCTTATTTTCGGAGATCAGTTCCCCTTCAGATATTTCACGGAAGATTACGATCTCGACTACTACGCGGCGTTTTCCGGCTGTTCTGCCGATACAGAGGCAAGTTTTGAAACTATAATTTTTCTTGCGCAAAAAGCGGACGAGTTCAATGCGAAATACATTTTTGCCATAGAAAATTCCGACTGCACGATCGCTGACGCTGTTATTCAAAATACTGCCGATAAATCGCAGGAAATTGCAATTCTTGATTCCATGCAGTCCGCATCTTCTCAGCAGATTTCGGACGGCGCGACTTATCTCGGAATAATGAAAAAAAATTACGAAGTTCTGGAAGAGGCATTCAAATGAGCGAACAGATAATTTGCCGAAACGCCGCCCTCGGATATGAGGACGGAATCGTTACGGAAGGGCTTGATTTTACGGTAAACAGCGGCGATTATCTGTGCATTCTCGGCGAAAATGGCTCCGGAAAAAGCACTCTTATCAAAGCTCTTCTCGGTCTGAAACCGCAGATAAGCGGCGAGATAAAGTGGTGTGGAGATTTTTCAGCGAAAGATATCGGATATCTGCCGCAGCAAA
>DETO01000147.1:2438-7077 GCA_002362135.1 Ruminococcus sp. UBA3286
CTGCCGCAGCAAACCCCGATTCAGAGGGATTTTCCCGCCTCTGTCAATGAGATCGTTCTGTCGGGCTGCCTTTCAAAAATGGGCAGAAGACCTTTTTACAGAGCCGCAGAAAAAAAACTGGCTGCCGAAAATATGGCTCAGCTGGGCATTTCACATCTTGCGAAACATTGCTATAGAGAACTTTCAGGCGGTCAGCAGCAACGAGTTCTTCTTGCGAGGGCATTGTGCGCGGCAGGTAAAATGCTTCTGCTTGATGAGCCGATGACCGGTCTCGACCCCCACGCTCAGTCGGAACTTTATGAACTTATCGCCGAACTCCACGCCAAAGGAATTTCCATAATCATGGTCTCGCACGATATTTCATCGGCTTTAAAATACGCCTCGCACATTCTCCATATATCCAAAAAGCAGCTGTTTTTTGGCGAAAAATCAAGCTATCTGAAAAGTTCAGCCGGCAAAGCTTTTCTTGAAACGGAGGCATAAGATGACTGAGATCTTTTCAACGCTGCAATATTATTTTTCATTCCCATTCGTTCGCTATGCGCTTATAGTGGTTCTGCTGATATCCCTCTGCTCTGCGCTTCTGGGAGTTACGCTGGTTCTCAAGCGTTTTTCATTCATAGGCGATGGACTTTCTCACGTGGCATTCGGAGCAATGGCTGTAGCGGCTGTAGTCGGCGTTACCGACAAAATGATAATAATTTTGCCTGTGACGGTGCTTTCGGCGATTCTCCTGCTTCGCACGGGAAAAAACGCCAAGATAAAAGGCGACGCGTCAATAGCGATGATTTCCGTCAGCGCGCTTGCACTCGGATATATGTTAATGAACATTTTTCCAATTTCGTCGAATATTTCAGCCGATGTCTGCGGTTCGCTGTTCGGCTCAACCTCAATTCTGAAACTGAAAATCGAGGACGTATGGCTCTGCATAGTATTGTCTGTGATCGTTCTCGCAGTATTTGTTTTATTCTATAACAAAATATTCAGCGTGACTTTCGACGAAAACTTTTCCAAAGCAACGGGAATCAATTCCGACGGATATAATTTGATGATAGCAATCATCACTGCAATTATAATCGTCCTTGCTATGAATCTCGTCGGCTCGCTGCTTGTATCCGCGCTGATAATTTTTCCTGCGCTTTCGGCAATGCGGATCTTCAAAAGCTTCAAAAGCGTTACGATCTGCTCGGCAATTATTTCGGTGATTTGCGCTACGGCAGGAATTATCCTCTCCGTATTATTATCAACTCCAACAGGAGCAACAATAGTAGTCGCAAATTTGGCAGTATTCTTCATATTCAGCCTTGCTTCAATATTAACTTCAAGATCAAAATAATAAAACCGCTGAAATTCATGATTTCAGCGGTTTTATTTTATAAAGTTGCATAAAGATTAGTCTCCCACGCAGGGATATAAAGCTGATGGCGAATATACAGTTTGTAATCGGGATTTATCATCTTGACCAACAGCGGCAATTCAAAAATATCCTCGTTACGATGATAGAGCGACACCATAAGCTTTGGCGAATAACGTGCGATTGTATTTGCAGCGCCCCATATCGCCTCGCGCTCGAAGCCCTCGACGTCCATTTTTATAATGGTTGCGGAACGGCGGCTGAGGATATTATCAACCGACAACGCCTGAATCATCGTATCGGAACTCGCCGAGATAGACGACTGTCTCCCTGCTTTCGCCGCAAACGGAAGCTCCGTATCGACGCACCAAGCAGCCGCATTATACGCGAAAACATGAGGCATTCCGTCGATAAACTTCGACAGCTTCTTGAAATTCTTTCTGTCAGGTTCAAGAGCATAAATGCCTGCGTACATTCCATGAGTGAATTCCAACAGTTCGCGAATCGTATCGCCGTTATACGCACCAAGATCGACGTATGTCTCATTCATTTTCGGCTTTATGATATTTCGGTAAATATCTGCTTTCGGCGTTGTAACGCTCGACAGATAATCGATATTTCCGCTGATCTTGAAATTGATTATATTCGCATAGACTTTTCGGGAATAATCATCTTCAAGACTATCATACACGCGGCGCAGTTTCTCAGCGTTTTCAAGGCAGTATTCATACGTGAAAAGACCTTCGCCCGCAACCGGAACGTCAGGCACATAAAGGGTATGTCTTGCGGCAAGATTATGAATTTTATCCACAATTTCCTGATAGCCTGCCGCGAAAGCAAGGACAACCACGAAATCGTCAACCATTTCTTCTATTTCCGAAAGCTTGTGAACACGGTAGCCTTCAAAAGAATGACCGCGCACAAAATCATCGCTGGCAAAAATACCTGAAAGAAGAATGCCCTTTTGCCTGAAAACAGACATAATTTTCAGCGCGCCGTCGCCCATACCATAAATAAAAATTGGTCTTGTTTCCTCTTTGAGTTTATCCCATGAGGATTTTTTTTCTGTTATAAATGAAATCATTTTAAAACTCCGAATATTAAATATCGTTGTCATCGCAGCAGTCGTGAGCATGGTGATCATGCTCGTTTCCGTACATATCTCTGCCGCGTATGCCATATCTGTCGCGCATTTGATTTGCATATTTATCAATCATTTCAGACACACGGCGAACGTTAGTAATGCTCTTCACCTCTTTGGTAGGCGTATCGGCGTCCTTGCTATAAATAATTATAGTTCCGCAGCCGAAAATCCTCTGCCAAAAAGAACGCCTGATACTTTTATCGATGATCTTATAAAGATCAATCTCATCTTCTTTAATGTTGAAAAGTCCCGTCTGGGTAATGAATTTCGTTTCGGTGAGATAATATCTTGTGAGGGAGATCGGAAGTCCGAATAGCGTTCTTTTTTTATCGGTCCATACATAATCTATCTCGTCTCTTGCCATAGAAAAAACTCCTTTTTTGCCGAAATAACCGCTTAATTCTATTTTAACACAAATTCTTGTTAAAGTCAATAACAATCTATAATTAACTTATTTTACAAGAACTAAATTTGAATTTTTTGTAAACTTTCTGCAATAATCAACGGTTTAGTGTTGAAAAAGTTATGTTTTCAGCGTTATTATAGAGAGTGTTACCAAGGAGGAATGAAATGAATTCAACTATATTAATCGCCATAATTTCCCTGATAGGAACTATGTTCGGCAGTCTCAGCGGAATTATGGTAAGCTCCAAGCTGACCAATTACCGCATTGAACAGCTTGAAAAAAAGGTCGATAAGCACAATAACTTCGCTGAACGAATACCGCTTATCAGCGAACGCATCGACGTTATAAACCGCAGACTGGAGGCGTTTGAGCATGAAACATAACCTTAGCAAACTGATAGATGTCAAATCTCTCATAACTCTGGCTTCAACGCTGATATTCGGCTATTTATCGCTGAAAGGCAGCATTTCATCGGAGCAGTTTCTTACTATTTTCACAACGATCGTAGCTTTTTACTTCGGCACTCAGCACCAGAAAAAAAACTCATAAAAAGCACCGCACAAAACGAATTTGAAATCGTCTTGTGCGGTGTTTTTAATTTACAGCAGGCTCAATATTCTCGCCTTTCATAAGACGTTCAAAATCCGCGCCGTCTATTTTTTCATGCTTCAGAAGATAATTCGCAAGAATGTGCATTTTCTCGGAATTTTCCTGAATTATAGCCTTGCAGTCGGAGTAAGCCTTCTCGATAATGCTCTTGACTTCCTCGTCGATCTGCGCAGCTACCGCTTCGCTGTAGTTTCTCGTATGACCGTAATCCTTGCCGAGGAATACCTCGTCATTATCCGAACCATATACAACAGTACCAAGTTTGCTGGAAAATCCGTACTTCGTGACCATATTTCTTGCTGTATTCGTAGCTCTCTCAATGTCATTGGAAGCGCCGGTGCAAATATCGTCAAGGAAAACTTCTTCCGCAACTCTTCCGCCAAGCAGCATAATAATATTCTCTCTCATCTGATTGCGGGAAACGTGCATATCATCATTTGAAGGTCTTGTAACGGTAAGTCCCGCTGCCATTCCACGCTGGATTATAGTAACCTGATGAACTTTATCCTGCGTAGGGAGATTATAAGCCGCAACAGCATGACCTGCCTCATGATAAGCAGTAACCTTTCTGTCATGCTCGGTGACGATACGCGATTTCTTCTCTGGGCCTGCAATAACTTTCATGGTCGCTTCTTCGATGTCCTTTTCGGTAATCGACATTCTGTTATTTCTTGCCGCCAGAAGAGCCGCTTCGTTCAACAGATTTTCAAGATCGGCGCCCGTAAATCCCTGAGTAGTCTGAGCGATTGTTCTGAGATCAACGTCGGGAGCAAGGGGCTTGTTATTTGCATGAACCATGAGAATTTCTTCGCGTCCCTTAACATCGGGATAGCCGACAACGATCTGTCTGTCAAATCGACCGGGACGAAGAAGAGCCGGATCGAGTATATCGCGTCGGTTGGTCGCAGCAATAACGATAACGCTGTCGCTGCCCGAAAATCCGTCCATTTCAACAAGCAGCTGATTAAGCGTCTGCTCGCGCTCATCATGACCGCCGCCGAGACCTGCGCCCCTGTGACGACCTACGGCATCGATTTCATCGATAAATATGATCGAAGGAGCGTGCTTTTTAGCCTGATCAAAAAGATCTCTTACACGCGAAGCGCCCACGCCCACGAACATTTCC
>DETO01000147.1:7401-8282 GCA_002362135.1 Ruminococcus sp. UBA3286
GAACATTTCCACGAAATCAGAACCCGAAATTGAGAAAAACGGACAGCCTGCCTCGCCTGCAACAGCTCGCGCAAGAAGAGTTTTACCCGTACCGGGAGGGCCGAGAAGCAGCACGCCCTTGGGTATCTTCGCACCGATATCGGTATATTTACGCGGATGTTTCAGGAAATCAACGATCTCTTCAAGTTCGCGCTTTTCTTCATCTGCTCCTGCGACCTGCTTGAAAGTCGCCTTGCGTGTATCAAGCTGATTTTTCAAATTCGCCTTGCCGAATGAAGAATACTTTCCATTTCCGCCGCTTTGCCTCATCATGAAGTAAAGAATGAAAATTCCCAATGCCACGGTAAGAAGCACGGGTATCAGCGAATAAAGCCATGTTCTGTCGGTTATTTTTATATAATTCTGAACCAGCTTTTCCTTCGGATATTTTTCGTTGTATTCTGTGCGGTAATTTTCCGTATCCCTGAGGAAGATCTCAACGTTCGGAACGTTGAATTTACGCTTATTTTCCTCTCCGCGAAGCTGATAGATCAACTCACCCGAACCGAGATCAAGCTCATAATAAGAAACTTCATAGTCGTCGAAGTAATTTATTATCTGCGTATAATCGGTCTTGGCATTATTGTCCGAAAGCTTTGATATCACGAAATAAATGCATAAAAGAGATATAAGAAGAATCAAAATATAGGTAAAAATACCCCTGTTTTTTTTCGGTGTCAAATTGCACACTCCAATCTATTTGCGAATTACGGTTATTTTCAGCAGACGCTTTGTATTTTCATTCGGTGATACGCGCTGTGCGACGCCGATCATTTCCCCGAAAACGACACCTTCCTCATCTTCAATGAAATAAAGAGTCGGGCGGATATTTTTCGGTATCT
>DETO01000147.1:8540-18415 GCA_002362135.1 Ruminococcus sp. UBA3286
TATTTTTCGGTATCTTTTCGTTTATTATTTTTTTCACCGAAGAAGTGAAATTCCTGCCGCTTAGCCGAATTCTGTCGCCGTACTTTCTGTTTCGCACAACAGCCTTTCCTATTATTTTATCATAATCGAGAAGATAAAATGTTAATTTTTTATTAACAAAATCAATTTTCGCCAAATTTTCACATTCGACTATCTCGCAGATCATAACTGTATCGGAAAAAAGACTGTTTTCGCCGATTTCAAGCGGCATGGTGACTTGTTCTTCACCTTGGGGAATAATTTTCTCAAAACTCGAATTTTTACCGTCGGAAACAAAATAGATATCCCCCGAAATATTCAGCTTTCCGCCGTTTTGCATTATCTTTCCGCATTCTTCAAGCCGCTTGTGAGATACGGGCAGCCCCTTATCCCTTAGCAGTTTGGCAATGCATCTTCTGCGAATCACCTCGTCATATCCGCTCATATCGGATAAAACGCCGTTTTTCAGGCATTTTTCAAGAGCGGCGGCGGTTTCGGATTCGATGAAAGCGTTCTCGCTGCGTATCCCGTCAATGGTATTCACGGAAGTTTCAATCAGCGAAGCGTTCAATTCGCGCATTACGGGAATTATTCGGCGGCGAATCTTATTTCTGGTGTAATCCTCCGTAAGATTCGTGCTGTCCGTAACGTAATCCTGCCCCTGTTGAACGAGGAAGTCCTCGATCTCCTGCCGCGTAACTGCAAGCAATGGACGAATTATATTATCACGGACGGGCGGAATTCCGCAAAGTCCCTTGACGGCTGTTCCGCGAATGAGATTGAATATCACGGTTTCAAGATTATCATCGGCATTATGAGCCGTAGCGATCTTCTTGCCGTAAGAATTTTCCCGAAATATCGCGTATCTCAACTCTCGCGCCGCTTCTTCGGTCGAAAGTGAATGTTCCTCCGCATAGCCCTGCACATCGCATGATACAGCCTTAAACGGAACTTCCAGCCTGCTGCAAAGACGGCGGCAGAATTCCTCGTCGCGGTCGCTTTCATCACCGCGCAGACAATGATTGACATGAAGAGCCTCGACCGAAAAGCCTATCTCCTGCGAAATTTCACGCAGAGAAAGAAGAAGGCACACGCTGTCCGCGCCTCCCGAAAGTCCGCATACCACAACGTCTCCGCGATGTAGTATATCGTATTTTTCGGCGAAATTACGTAATTTCTCAAGCATACTATGCCTCCGTGGCATTATATTCGGGATTCGAGAACAGCGTAAACTGACCGTTCCATATAAGTTCCACAGTACCCGTTTCACCATGACGATTTTTTGCAACTATGCACTCCGAAATATTCTGCCGCTGACTCTCCTTATTATAATAAGCGTCGCGGTAGAGAAAAAGAACTATATCCGCGTCCTGCTCGATAGAACCCGATTCACGGAGGTCGGAAAGCATCGGACGCTTATCGTTTCTACTCTCAACAGCACGAGAAAGCTGCGAAAGCAGAATAACAGGCACGTCAAGCTCCTTCGCCATAACTTTCAGCTGACGCGTGATCTCCGAAATAACGGTAACGCGATTGTCGGAATGGGACGTCGATCCCATGAGCTGTAGGTAGTCGATAATGACCAATCCGAGATTCTTCACACGGCGCAGCTTCGCTTTCATCTGCTGAACGGTCATACTCGCCGTATCGTCGATGAACATCGGCAGCGTACTCAGATATGCGGCGCTTGTCGCAAGAGTTACCCAGTCCTCGGTTTTGATCCTGCCGTTTCGTAATGCTCCTGATTCCACGCGCGCTTCCGTGGAAAGCAGACGAGTTGCAAGCTGTTCCTTGGACATTTCGAGATTGAACGTAACAACGTCTTTATCGCTTGTTTTCGCCACATTTCGGGCAATATTCATCGCGAACGAGGTTTTTCCCATACCCGGACGGGCGGCAATAATAATAAGATCCGACTTGTTCAGCCCCGAAGTAATGCTGTCAAGCAGGGTAAATCCGGTTCGAGCGCCGACGTACAGATCTTTATCTTCACCTGTTAATTTTCCGAGACGGTCGTAAGCTTCAAGGACGGCGTCCGCCAATGAAGAAAGACCGCTGACATTTCTGCCCTGACGGATATCGTAAATCTTCTGTTCAGCCGAATCCAGAAGAAGTTGAGCGTCCTGCTCGCCGCTCTGAACGCTGTCGAGAATATCACGCGCCGCATAAGCCAAACTTCGTATATAATATTTATCTTCAACTATTTTGCAATAACTCTCGATATTGGCAGTAGTAGGCAGCGTATCGGCGATATCTGCAAGATAACGTCTGCCCTCGTTGGCATTTTCAAATATGTGCAGCTTCATCGCTTCATTGAGAAGCGTAACTATATCTATAGGTACGCCGCTGGTGAACATTCTGAAAATAATGCCGAAAATAGCCCTGTGATTCTCGTTAAAGAAATAATCGGGCTTAACTTTTTCTATTATCAGCGGCATTACCGACTGATCGGAAAGCGCAGCGCCGATGACGGATTGCTCCGCCTCGATGCTGTGTGGAAATTCCGAAATTGAAAATGGCAGATTGGTATTCTCCATTATCCCTCAACTACCTCGATGTCGATCTTTTCGCTGATACCTGTGTAGAACTTGATAACCGCGCTGTATGTGCCGAAATTCTTGATATCGGAGCTGAGACTGATCTTCTTCTTATCGACTTTCACGCCAAACTGCTCGTTAAGAGCGTCCGCAACGTGAGCGGCGGTTACAGAACCGAAAAGCCTGTCGTTAGAGCCTGCCTTAGCCTTGATGATAACCTTTTTATCCTTAACGGCAGCGGCGGCTTCGGAGGCAGCCTTTTTCTCAGTATCGATCTTGTGCTGCGCAGAGGACTGCTGTCCCTCTAACTTGCTGAGATTGGCAGGCGTAGCCTCGACAGCCAGTCCCTTGGGAATAAGCATATTTCTTGCAAAACCGTCGGCGACATTTTTAACTTCGCCCTTTTTGCCTGAACCTTTGACATCCTGCAAATAAATAACTTTCATATCAACTTATCCTTTCTTTTCCGAGATCTCTTCGTCTCGTTTATCTATAGCCTGTATCAGGAGTTTCAAAGCGTCCTGTACACTGCAATTTTCAAGCTGCGCCGCAGCCATGGTCTGATGACCGCCGCCGCCGAGTATTTCCATTATCACCTGAACGTTCGTCGCACCAAGTGAACGCGCGGAAATATTTGCCGTCGAACCCGTTTTATATATAACAAAAGACGCGTCAACATTCACAATGCCAAGCAATTCGTCGGCAGCCTGCGGAGCAACTATGCGTATATCGTCGGATTTGAAATCCGCTGTGGCAATGGCGCAGCCGTTGTATATCTTCGCCGAAGACACTATCTGATTTTTTCTCTTGTAAGATTCAAATGAATTTGCGAAAAGCAGCTTTACCGCAACAGTATCCGCTCCCAGTTTTTTCAGGAACGCCGCCGCTTCAAAAGTGCGGACGCCTGTCCTCATTACGAAATTTTTCGTATCGAGCATAATTCCTGCAAGAAGCGCCTCCGCATAACATACCGGAAGATTGTCATTGTCTTTGTTGAAACGGAAATACTGTATTATCTCCGTTACCATTTCAGACGCCGAAGAAGCGTAGGGTTCATGGTGGAAGATCACGGCATTGTCAATAAAATTAACAGTTTTTCTATGATGATCTATAACGACCACCTGCCTGATGCGCTCGTAAAGTTCGCGGCTTTCAATTAAATCTTTGTTATGAATATCGACGATTATCAGCAGATCGTTGTCCCCTGCCATGGAAACAGCCTCAAAGGGAGTGATAAAAAGCTGATAATCAGTTTGTGCTTCAACGGAATTTATCAGATGCAGCGCAAGATTTCTCGTTCTGTCGACCACAATATGTACTTCTTTTCCGAGAAGCCGCAAAGCGCCTGCGAGACCGCATGAAGCGCCTGCGGAATCAAGATCGCCGAAGCGATGACCCATAATGAAGACCTTGTCGGAATTCATTATGAGATCCTGCATGGCGTTGGCGATAATACGCGTTTTTGTACGCGACATTTTTTCAACGCCCTTTGATACGCCGCCGAAAAACCGATAGCCGCTTTCGGTTTTGATAACAGCCTGATCGCCGCCGCGTCCCAGAGCCATATCAAGGCATTGGCGAGCTACCAGTTCGCTTTCGGAAAGCGAGCGTCCGCCCAGTCCCACGCCTATCGAAAAAGTAAGAGGATATTTTCCCGCTATCTTTATTTCTCTTGCAAGATCGAGAATTTTAAATTTATCGCGTATCTTCTCGTCAAGATGCCGCTTTTCGAGAACAGCGTAAAAAGTATTCGGCGAGGTCTTCTTGATAAAACCGTTCGTACTGCTCATAAATCTCTCGATAAGCTGCTCTATCTCAACAGAAGCCTGCGCCTTTTCGCTTTCCTTGGCGTTCTGCATGATCTCGTCATAAGTATCGATAGTCAATATAACGACGCACGGGTGAGATTCGTCGCTTTTTTTCTTCAATTCGTAATAATTGGTTTCGTCGTGAAAATAAATGATGAGAAAAGAAATCTCGTTTTCTTCAAATTTTTCGCATGAAACGCGGTATACCGCGTCATTTATACGGCAAAGCACATTATCGGCGGAGTAAAGCTCGTTTATATCAAGATTTACGCACTCCCCGAAATTCAGCCCATAAACGTCAGCGCCGAAACTGATTTTGTCGCAGAACATACTGTTATACCACACAAATCTGCCGTCCTCGCCGATAACGGCAATAGGCGCAGGCAGATTATTCATATATACCGCCGCCGAAGTTTCCAGATGAGCGTTCATTTTTGATAAATGTCTCATGGAATTTTTCGAGCATACAGCGAAAATTACGATCAATGCCGTAAAAAGAACCGCGGTATATATTATGCCGATAAGTCCGTATGTTTTATTATAACCGTAAAGAGACAGCGAAGCGAACGCCTGACCAACGATAATGGCAGCGATCAGTAAAAAAAACGCCAGCGGAAATTTCTTTCTCACTTTTCCGACTCCTTTTTATGTCAAATTTCCATGATTATAGGAAGGATCATGGGACTGCGTTTTGTCTTTTGATAAATATATTCGGAAAGAGCGTCGCGGAGCTTGCCCTTAAGAGTAGTCCACTCTCTCATTTCAGCGTATGAACAGCTCGAAAGGGTTCTGTTGAGAACGTTTCTTGCTTCAACGAACAGTTCTTCGGATTCTCTCACATAAACAAAGCCGCGCGATATTATATCCGGCCCTGCCGCAACTATGTTGGCAGATTTTTCAATGCCGATAACAATGATTATCAAGCCGTCCTGAGCAAGATGCTTTCTGTCGCGCAGAACTATCGAGCCTACGTCGCCCACGCCGAGCCCGTCAACGAGAACTCTTCCCGACGGTACTTGCGAAACGACTTTCATGCTTACGCCGTCCGTCTCAATAACATTGCCTATTTCCGCGATTATCACATTTTCCTTCGGCATTCCCATTTGCAGCGCAAGATCGCCGTGTTTTTTCAGGTGCTTGTATTCGCCGTGAACCGGAATAAAGAACTTCGGGCGTGTGAGAGCCTGCATAAGCTTTAATTCTTCCTGACAGGCATGACCCGAAACATGGACTTCGTACATAGCTTCGTAAACCACTTCCGCTCCCGATTTCATCAACTCGTTGACAACGCGCGTAACGTATTTTTCATTTCCCGGAATAGGCGTTGCGGAGATGATGATGAAGTCCATGGGCGTGATGACGACTTTTCTGTGATCGTTCATCGCCATGCGCGTCAGCGCGGACATAGGCTCGCCCTGACTTCCCGTTGTGATGAGAACGATCTTTTCATTCTCATAGCGGTTCATCATATCGATATCGATTATTATTCCTGACGGAACTTCAAGATAGCCAAGTTCGATAGCCGTATTTATAACGTTTATCATGCTTCTGCCGAATACCGCAACTTTTCTTCCGTAACGCACGGCGCAGTTTATTATCTGCTGAACGCGGTGGATATTCGATGAAAAAGTCGCAATGATTATTCTCTTGCCCTCGCCTTTTTTGAAAAGCCTGTCGAAAGATTCGCCGACAGTACGCTCGGAATGAGTATATCCCGGACGCTCGGCATTTGTTGAGTCCGCCATAAGCGCAAGTACGCCCTTGCTGCCCAGTTCTCCAAAGCGCGCAAGATCGATTATTTTTCCGTCTATGGGTGAATAATCTACCTTGAAGTCGCCCGTATGAACTATAATTCCCGCAGGCGTATGAATAGCCATACCTACAGCGTCGGGGATAGAGTGATTCACCTTGATGAATTCTACCGCCATACAGCCCATTTTTACCGTTTTTTTCGGCTCGACAACGTTGAGTTTCACCTGATTGAGAATGCCCTGTTCCTTGAGTTTTCCCTCGATAAGACCGATGGTCAGCCTTGTCGCGTAAACGGGTACGTTTACTTTTTTCAGAAGATACGCAAGACCGCCGATATGATCTTCATGACCGTGAGTAATTACAATACCGCGTATCTTGTCGGCATTCCGCTCAACATAGGTGAAATCGGGTATAACTATATCAACGCCCGGCATATCGGCGTCGGGAAAAGCAAGACCGCAGTCGAGTATGAACATATCGTTCGAGCATTCAAAAACGGTCATATTTTTGCCGATCTCATTGAGTCCTCCAAGCGGAATTATTCTCACCGGAGTTTTTCTCACTTCACGTGATGTTCTCGTGCGCTTCGGCTTTGGAGCGTCAACCGCCTTTTCCTGCTGAATGTTTGTCACGGTTTTCGGCTTCGGAGTTTTTCTTCCGCTGCTCTGAGTTCTTGGCACAGCCGTTCTGCGCGGCTTATTTGTCTGGTTTGTTTCGTTCACTATATGCCTCTCTTTCCGAGATCCGGAATGTCATTTCAGGCTGATTTTCAGAAATGTCTGTAAAATAGGCTTTTCCTTAACTTTATATAAGTTTATCTGATAAAAATACTTCAATTGACTATACTAAAAAATTTAACTTTTTAGTATGGCACTTTTGCAATGATTTTTAGGGATCCACGATCCGCTGCCTGATTTTACGTTCCGATCTCATAAATTTTAAACGACCGTATATTATGCCGAATACAGTTCGTTAAAAGTATATATATTATAATTTATAATATTTACTTATGTAAAAACAGCCTGAAGTCCGACGAATTCAATGAAGAAATTTTGGTTTCAAATAACCTTTACCAACAACTTCAAGCTATACTAAGGCAACACCGCACAACTTTGTACAGCGTTGCCTTAACCAACAAAAAAAGATACAATTTAATTATACTCAAAAAAATTCATTATGTCAATAGTAAATAAAAGAAGTTTCCATTATTGTGAAAAATTAACAAATTATCTTTATATTCCGCAGCTGCCGATCTTACGAATTCTCTCCGTCCAGAATGCGCAAAGCTCAGAAGCTGTCTCGGCAGACAGGCTCTGCGCAACAAGAGTAACACGGCTTTTTCCGCTTCGACTTATGACCACCCTGCCCTTTTCGTCGGAAACTGTCCTCGACTCGGTAAGCCGCTTTATATCAGCAACCGTGATCTCACGCTTCGCGCTTGCGATCGACGGAATATTTCTAACCGCGGACAGCAGGCTCTCCTTACTTTTTGCAAGATGAGTACACATATATAAAGGATCGCGCAGAAAACGGCTCTCGCCACCCTCGTCGGTAATTAGATCGGCTCTGTTGAACCGCATTATGTGTTTTTCTGCCGCATTATCAATATTATCGGCAGCATAATGAAAATCTTCGGGCAGCCAGATATTTTTTCCCTCTTTGATAAGAGTCAGGCAATATGCAAGCGTCAGCTTTTCAAACGAAATAAAGCCAAGTTCCGTGGAATATGCATTCACGCGCTGACCATCGTCGGATATCTGGAATACAAGTTCGTTGTCATCTCCGCTGAAAAATTCCAGCCACAACGATCTTACCGCCGCGTTTCCGCAGCTTATCCCGGCAGGCGTCAGAGAACGTTCCCTTCCCAAAGAATCGGCAATATTGTTTATATAGATACTCCGAAACGACGTTACGGAATTTATCCTGCCCGTATGCTCGGAAGCAGGCGCAGGCGACGCTTTCATTATCTCTTCGAGAATTTTATCGGACAGCCCGAATCCCGATTTATCGAAAAATGTAAATTTCAATCCGCCGCTTTCGCTGATAAATATTCCGCACTCCGCCGAAAGAAGCGTCAATCCGAACCGGAACGACGGCATATCGGTGTTTTCGCAGGCATATACGTCTCTGCCGCATTCGGAAATTCCGCTGCAAAGAGCGTACATGACAGGCAGCCTTTCAAATCCCATGCAGCCCACGCTGAATCGGCTGAAAAAACGCGAAAGCGTTCTGCCGAGTTCCGCTGCTTCAGCGGAAGAAACGGCTGCATTCGGCAATATCTCACAACTGCTGTCCCGAAAGCTGAAATGTTCGTTTTCCCCAATATAGCTCATAATACGCACCTCGATAAAAATATATTTGTATCTATATTATTGATTACCTGACGGGGAATTATGCAATTTTGGAACCTGTTCACATAGAAATTATGTGCGGAATTTTCCATGTGGACAGGTTCTTACTTCTTTTTCACTGATTTCATCAAAATGAGGATTCCCAGAAGATTCGGGATAGCCATAAGACCATTAAAAATATCCGATAAAGTCCATACGCAGCCTGCGGAGATCACCGCTCCCGAAGCTGCCGCCGCTGCGTACAAAACGGTGAAAAAAGGCGATCTTTTACTGCCGAATACATATTTAAAGGCAGTTTCGCCGCAAAAATACCAGCCAATCACGGTGCATAAGGCAAAAATTCCCATTTCAGCCGCCGTAAATGGAACTGCAAGGCAGCCAATAGCATTTCCCATTGCCTCCGCGGGCGAAAAATTCTCCGAACCGCACAATAAAGTCACAGCGGTCAGTGTACAGCATACTATCGTATCGAAAAATACTTCGAACATCGCCCACATTCCCTGATTATGCGGAGAAGTCTCGCCTGCCGCGCTGTGAAGTATAGGCGAACTTCCCAGACCGGCTTCGTTGGAAAATACTCCGCGGCGTATTCCTACCAACAGCCCGTATCCGAAAATTCCTCCCGCTGCTGAATCGGCGCTGAACGCTTCTGAAAAAATCATGCGGAATACCGAAAATGCATGGTCGCGACAAATAATTATAACAGCGATGCATACAATCGCATAGGCTGCGGAAGCCAGCGGCAGAAGATACTGCGCCGCCGTTCCTATTCTTTCTGCTCCGCCGCGGATTATCATATATACCGCCGCAAATATAATAATTGCCATTATAAACGGCTCAAAATCGCAGCATTCTCCGAAACTTTCGGCAAAAGTGCTTATCTGCGCCATGCTGCCCATTCCCAGCGAAGCAAGAATACAGAAAACTGCAAAAGCCAATGCCAGCCATTTACAGCCCAATCCCTTTTCGAGATACGCCATAGGGCCTTTCCGCTTGTCGTCGCTGAATTTCGCGGAGAGATAATTTTCCGCATAAACGACCGCCATTCCCAAAAAAGCTGATACCCACATCCAGAATATCGAGCCTGCTCCTCCAATTGCAAGCGCGGACGCCGCTCCTGCGATATTGCCTGTTCCCATGGTCGTTCCCAGACTCATGCAGACTGTTTTCAGCTGCGAAAGTCCGCTGTTTTTCGTTTTGCCGCCCTTAATCATAAACGAAGGCAGCCTTAGCTGAATAAACCCCAATTTTACGGTAAATATAATTCCTGCTCCGATAAGAAGAAATATTAGTCCGCTTCCCCATACAAAATCGTTTATGCCTTTCAGAATATCCGCCATAAAAATTTCCTCCATAAATTTACAAAAAAAGGTATACATTAAAACCTATTTGAGTTATAATATATTTAG
>DETO01000093.1 GCA_002362135.1 Ruminococcus sp. UBA3286
GAATACCGTAAGTATTTCCGATTTCAGCGCTGCATATTCGCCGCCTGCCGCTATTATCTGCCTGCAAAGTTTGCTCTGCCTGTCCCAGTTACCGCCGTAAACTATTTCGGGAACTATATTTCCCTCGGAAGCCGCCAGCGCGATGATCTCCGCCGTTGAGCAGTAAATTGGGAAATCCCACTTACCTCCGTCGGAAAGCGATCGCATGAAACTGAATGAATTTTCGACCTGCGAAACGATATCTGCAAATTCACTCAGCTTATCTTTTGCAGCCGTTCCGATATCTGGCGACCAGTCGGCAAGCATACAGCATTTCAGCGGCGAATCGCCTATGCTGCCGAATTCTCTGCCTGCCGCGGCGAGATCTTCAAGAGCGCTGCGCCATTTTGCGTATGTATCTTTGGAAATATCGGCGACCTGCGAACGCTTGAATACGAATTTCCCACCGAATCTCACGTACTGTTCATATCTGACAGCTGCATCGTAAACTGACATTCCGCAGCTTCTTGGCTTATGCAGTTCTGCCATTACCGCGTTGAGTTCGCTCCTCAGACGCGCTGCATTTTCGGCTTCCGCAGCAAAATCTTCAGGAGATTTTATCCTGCCCGTGTTCAGCGTTTCCTCAAGCTGTTTCAGGACGGAACGCTTGCTTGCCTTATTTGAATGAAGTTCCAGACAAAAAGGCGCAAGACCAATTTTTTTCAGCCGCTTGTGAACAACTTCAAGAGCCGCAGCTTTTTCCGCAACAAAAAGAACTGTTTTATCATGATAAAGAACATCGGCAATAATATTTGTTATGGTCTGCGATTTTCCCGTACCCGGAGGGCCATGAAGCACGAAACTCTGCCCTTTTGAAGCCGCATAAACCGCCGCAAGCTGCGAAGAATCCGCTGCAACGGGAACAGCCATATCCATAAGTGAAACGTCTCTGTCCAGTTCGGCAGGAGTAATTGAAAGCGCATTCCCTTCCCATGCAGAATTTCCCGTGATCATCGCCGCCGTCACTTTATTATTCATCAGATCTTCCGAACGGCTGCGGATATCGTTCCACATAATAAAGCGACTGAACGAAAACTGCCCGATAAAAGCCAGTTCTCTTACTTCCCAGCGCGGATTCGCCATGACCGCCTGACGGATAGTTGCGAAAATAAATGGAATATCAACGCCGTGTTCATCTTCGGGAAGTTTATTCAGCCCCTGTATGTCGATGCCGTAATTTTGCCAAAGCATTTCGAGAAGCGTAACATTTACCTGCGCACCGTCGCCGTCAAGTTTTATCGAAAAACTCTTGTCCTGAATCCTCCGCGAAATATTAACGGGAAGAAGAACCAGAGGCGCGTAACGCGGCTTTTCGCTGCGCTCCGTCTCATACCATTGTAGAAATCCAAGCGCAAGATAAACGGTATTGACGCCGTTTTCCTCCATGCTGATCTTCGTCTGCCTGCGCAGTCCAGTCATGGCATGAATAAGTTCGGCTTCGCTGAGAAGTGTGCGCAGACGGTGATTCTTCATTTCGGCTTCCGCGATAGCTGATATTCTGCTCCGATGATTTTCAATTTCAAAAATTTTTCCGTCGCCTTCTTTTAAAATATCGTCGGAAGGCGCAGAACATACGCGGAATTCTCTGCCTTTTGAAAACTCGTTCTCCAAAACCGCAAGATCGTGAGAAAGAATCTGAACGTTCATGGCGGTATTTCGGAAATTCAGCAAGCTGTTGCGCAGACTGAGATCGAGAAGTTTTCGCTCCCAGATCTCGATCTTAGAAACTTCTCCGCCGGAAACGTTCAGACGGATATTGCCGACTTTATCAATAGAATCGGGCGCGTCGGTTATCTCGGAATTTTTACGCTTGCCGTAATCCGCGGCTTTAAATGTGCCGTTTTCGGTTATTCTGCACGGTATCGGACGGATTCCTCCTGCACGTGTTCTTCTTATGTCAACGGCAAATCGGAAATCGTCGCCGCAGTTCAAATTATTTTCTGCATTTATGCGGGCATCCTCAAAATTAATATTTTTGCCTGCGACAAAATCTGTGCATTCAACCGCGCATATCGCGTCAACGCCCTTTGCAGTACGCTTGGTTATCGCCGCAAGATCGTATTGAAGACAATCAGGGAAAGTTTCCTCCTCCAGCCAGCAGCCCGCAAATGCATGACCTTTCACAATAAAAAGCAGCGGATTCAGATCGATATATTCCAGACACGCGCAGTAAAGCAAAGCAAGATCAAGGCAAGTACCCGATTTCCGCTCGATAACGCAGTCGGGCATTCTCACGCGCTGAGCGGTCTCATAGCTTGCAGGAGGCGCGGTATAGGCAATATTCTGCTCCTGCAATGCCGCGTATATAGCCGCCGTCTGCATTTTCACCATATTTGCACTGTGCGACTGATAACCGCTGAACGACGGATCGCCGCACCATTTTTTCAGATACTGCGAAGCCGCCGAGACTATCTCTCCTATTTTCGGGTGATTCGGTGTAATAAAAGCTGCGATGGTCTCAGGCAGCGATGATGTTCCCGTCCATTGATCATAGGCGAGGAGTTCTATATTTTCATGAGAAACGGCAATGACTTTATCGCCGCTCAAAGCTTCAAACGTAACGCTTCCCACCAGTTTTTCGGTAAGTCCGAAGAGATATTCTGCGGAAAGCACGATATTCACAGTCGAAACAGCCGCTGATCTTCCGGGAGGGATATCGCCTACATCGGCTGTAAAAGATGCGGCAAAAGCAGGCTCGAACGTGATACGAAGCTTCACGCCGCAAATTTCGCTGTCAGTATTGTTGGTCAATGTAATATCGCGAAAGATCGGAACGTAATTTTGCTGGAGCGCAAAACTTATCTGCTTTGAAACTGTTCCTCCGAATATTATTTTATCCATACTAAGCTCCATTCTGTCAATTATGAATATACATCTAATATTATACCACATTTTTTATCGCTTTACAACTGTTGGATTCCTGCTTTTTTTACATGAAAGTTCCGAATTCCTGTGCATTTTAACAGTAAATCCAATACGTTATTATTTTTTTATTCTTTTGCCCTTGACTGATCGATAAAAAAATGGTAAAATAAATGTATATGTATTCATAAGCTGTAAATTTCAAGAGGTGAAAATTATGAATGTAACTTTACTTGCACATACTCCCGATCCTGAAAAGATAGCCGCTTCCGCCGCAAAACTCTGCTATTCCAGCAGTGGCATTGACAGCATCATGGAAGGGCTGACCGAGGAAAAAACTGCTGATTTCATAGATATGCTCGTTTCTGTCGGTCACGAAAGCGTAATGGAGCACGTCAGCTTCACTTTCGGCATCGAGGGAATATCGCGCGCCTGCTCTCATCAGCTCGTTCGGCATCGTATCGCCTCCTATTCTCAGAAAAGCCAGAGATACGTCAATGAGAACGGGTTTGATTATATAATTCCGCCCGAAATAGAAAAAATTCCCGAAGCAAAGGCTGAATTCGAGCGCGCTATCGAAAACATCACCGAAAGCTACGAAAAAATTGCCGATCTTCTTACGGAATCACATAAAAAAGAGTTTGAGGAGCAGGGCGTTGACGAGAGGTCAGCCGCTTCAAAGGCGCGTAAGCTTGCCAACGAGGACGCCAGATTTATTCTGCCGAACGCCTGCGAAACAAAGATCGTTGTGACTATGAATGTGCGCTCGCTGTTTAATTTTTTCTGCCATCGCTGCTGCAATCGCGCGCAGTGGGAGATAAGAGTAGTTGCTAATGAAATGCTGAAACTCTGTCTCGACGCAGCCCCAAATATTTTCAAATATGCAGGACCTTCCTGCGTGGCTACAGGAAAATGTCCCGAAGGGAAAATGTCCTGCGGAAAAATGAAGGAAGTCAAAGAATATTTTGCTAACAGAGGAATTTAAATGCTCGAATTCAAAGAGATCGAATTTTCCGATAAGGACAGAATAGAAGCGGCTCTGAAAGCTTCCGACTTTATGGGCTGCGAGTATAGTTTTGCCAATAATATGGCGTGGCGCAGGCTTGCGGATTCTAAGATATGCTTTTATAAAGATTTTTACATCGTCTGCGCATTCGGCGGCGAAACTCCTGTTTTCGTTTTTCCGTCGGGGAGCGGCAATATCGCCGAAATTATAACCGAAATGAAACTTTTCAGCGATTCGTTCGGCTGTCCGCTGACGATATGCGGTGTTACGGAAAATTCCCTGAATATGCTGTCGGAACTGTTTCCTGATATGTTCACGGCGGAACTTGACCGCGACGGCTGCGATTACATCTATCTGCAAAAAGATCTTGCCGAATTGCCGGGGAAAAAATTCCACGGCAAGCGAAATCATCTTGCGAAATTCAACAAGCTGGACTATGTTTTCTCGCCTATCACCGAAAACGATCTCGACGACTGCATTTTATTTGTTACGGAAAAATTTAACGAAGAATCGCCCGAAGATCATTCCTCGCTGGCGGAGCAGTTTGCCATGAACACGTATTTCAGCCATTTCAGCCGTCTTGGTCTGTCGGGCGGAATTATCAGGATAGGCGGAAAAATTGCCGCGCTGACTGTTGGTGAAAGACTTAATTCCAATACTTTCTGCGTTCATATCGAAAAAGCCGACCGCTCTTTCGACGGAATTTATGCTGCGATCAATAATTTTTTCGCGCGTTCCGCAATGAACGGTTTTACCTATGTCAATCGTGAAGAAGATCTGGGAATAGAGGGTCTGCGCAAAGCTAAGCTTTCCTATCACCCTGCATTCCTCCTAAAAAAATATGTTGTAACTTTTAACTGAAAGAAAGGATTTTTAATATGATATATGTTTATCTTGCCGAAGGATTTGAAGAAACAGAAGCTATCGCGCCTATCGATCTGCTCAGACGAGCAGAAAAGAAAGTCGTTACGGTCGGCGTTGGCGATAACATAATCATAAGTTCGCATGGCGTCCCCGTGGTTGCCGATACTATCGCTCAGGAAGCGCCGCTCAGCGACGAACTGGAAATGATAGTGCTTCCAGGAGGAATGCCCGGAACGCTCAATCTCGAAAAATCGGAGTACGTTCAGGCTGCGATCGATTTTTGCATGGAGCATGATATCCCTATCGGAGCGATCTGCGCTGCGCCGTCGATCCTCGGTCACAAGGGATTGCTTAAAGGAAAAAAAGCCGTCTGCTATACGGGATTCGAAGCTCAGCTTGAAGGCGCTGAAATAATCGACGCTCCTGTCGCTGTTGACGGCAATATAATCACGGCAAGAGGCGCCGGAGCGGCTGTTAAATTCGGTCTTGCGCTCGTTGAAATGGCGGTTTCCAAGGCTGAAAGCGACAGACAGTTCAGGGCGATACTCTGTGATTAACGCCGATAAAAAAACGCTTCGCAGGTATTTTTCCGATCTGCGGAACAGACTTCACAGCGAGACCGCCGACAACTCTGTGACCATGCGAATTCTTGCGGACGCCAATATTATGGAAGCTGACAATATCCTGCTTTACGCTTCCTTTGGCAGCGAAGTAGATACGTGGACGCTTGCGGAAAAGCTGCTTGCGGGCAATATGAACGTCGCATTCCCGAAATGCGGAAAAAACAGAACCATGACGTTTCATACCGTGACGAGCCTTGAACAGCTGGAAATAGGAATGTACGGTATAAGAGAGCCTGATATCCGTCTGCCGCAGCCCGATTTTACGCGTAATACCGTATGCATAGTTCCGGGGCTTGCTTTCACGGAAAACGGCGGCAGGCTTGGTTACGGCGGCGGATATTACGATACGTTCCTTAATGCGAATCCGCATATATACACGATTGCGGCTGCCTACGAAAAGCTGGTGGTTAAGGAACTGCCGCTTGCGGAGCATGACATAAAAGTTAAAAAAATTATAACAGAAGAAAGGACGGCTCTTTGCGATGAGTGACAATAATGATAAGCTGAACGATATTCTCAACGAGATCGACAATAAAAAATTTGAGGAACAGAATCCGCAGGAAGATTATGCTGCGGAGGAAACTGCATTTCCGAATGAACCCCAGTTTAGCGAAGAGCAGTACGACGACGCAGAATATAATAATCAGGACTACGAATCGGAAAACGGCGAAGTATCTGACGAAGTTCCGCCATATCTGACTGATGTTTCCGATGAAGAATATCGCCGTGACAGTAGAGAAACAGTACCAAAAAAGAAAAAAAAGAAGAAGAAAAAGCGCAGATACAACCGTCTGCCCGGAGTTCTTATCCTTGTAACGCTGATATTCGGAGTTTCTATTATTTCTTCTCTGGTGATAATCGGCTTCGGCAAAGATATGCTCGGGATCGGCAAAAGTGAAAAAATGCATCTTATCGTCGTTCCCGACGGGGCTACAGCCGAGGATATTTCGCTTATGCTCCAAAACGACGATATAATCAAATATCCCGAAGTTTTCACTATGTTCGCCAATCTCAGACAGGAAGGCATGACCTTCATATCAGGTGAACATTTTGTTCGCCCGAATATGCCTTACGAAACAATAATCGACGAGCTTACAAAGGTACCTACCGAGGAAATGGGCGAATCCATACAGGTAACTTTCCCCGAAGGTATAAATCTTATCGAAGCTTCTCAGATTCTCGAAGAAAACGGTATCTGCGACGCAAGCGACTTCATCTTCTACTTTAATTCCGGCGGATTCGGAGTTCCCTTTGAGGACAGGCTTCCTCTCGATTCCTCCATGAAATTCCAGCGTATGGAAGGATATCTTTTTCCTGATACTTATTTCTTCTACGAAAACAGCACTCCTGAAGAAGTGTGTCAGAAAATTTATTACAACTTCGACACCAAGATGAACGCGGAATTTACGCTCGGAAAAAAGACTTACAAAACACGCTATGAGAGAATGGAGGAACTCGACCTCAATCTCGATCAGCTTATCACCTTTGCGTCGATAGTTCAGAAAGAAGCTGCCACGACCGACGTGATGACTAATGTTGCTTCGGTTTTCTGGAATCGTCTTAATAATGCCGATGAATTCCCGAAACTCCAGTCCGACCCGACTTCGAACTATTCCAACGATGTTATACGCCCGAATATGGAATATTTCGATCAGGTAAAGGTTGACGCCTACGACACTTACAAGAGTCCCGGACTTCCTCCCGGAGCTATATGCAACCCCGGTATCGAAGCCATAGACGCGGTTCTTGAAGCTTATGAAAGCGACTGGTTCTACTTCATCGCCAATGTTAATACCAAGGAGACATATTTCTCCGAAACTCTCGAAGAGCATGAAGAAAAACAGGCTATGATCGAAGAGCAGTACGCCGCCGAGGGAATAGAATAAGGAGGACGTAATGGATAAACTTGAAGTTCTTGCGCCTGCGGGCGATGAGGAACGCTTAACTGCCGCTTTGAATTACGGTGCGGATGCGGTATATCTCGGAAGAAAACAGTTCGGAATGCGTTCCTCGCCTGTGAATTTTGATTTTGACCAGCTTGTGAAAGCCGTAAATACTGCTCACGAAAAAGGAGTAAAGGTTTACCTAACCTGCAATACGCTTCCAAGAAATAATGAGCTTCCCTTTTTTGAAAAATTCGTAAGAGAAGCTGTTGAAGCTAAGGTTGACGCGCTTATAGTTGCTGACATCGGTCTGCTTATGATGATTAAAAGATTTGCTCCTGATATGGAAATTCATATTTCGACCCAGACAGGAATTGTGAATTACGCAACGGCACGTGAACTTTACGATCTCGGAGCGAAGAGAATCGTTCTCGCGCGCGAACTTACCCTTGACGAGATCGCGGAAATTCGAGCAAAAACAGCTCCCGATCTTGATATAGAATGTTTCGTTCATGGGGCGATGTGCGTATCGTTTTCAGGTCGCTGTCTGCTTTCGCAGTATCTTGTGAACCGCGATGCCAACCGTGGTGAATGCGCTCAGCCATGCCGCTGGGGATATCATCTTATGGAGGAAAAACGTCCGGGAGAATTTTTCCCGATTTTTGAGGATGAAAAGGGCACGTACATTCTCAATGCCAAAGATATGTGTATGATAGAGCATATCGACAAACTTGCTGAAGCAGGCGTTACTAGCCTGAAAATCGAAGGCAGAGCTAAATCAGCATATTATGTTACGGTTGTTACAAATGCGTATCGCATGGCGGTTGACGAGTATTATAAAAATCCCTATGATTTTAAACTTCCCGATTGGATAAGGGACGAAGTTTACAAGGTCAGCCATAGAAAATACTGCAACGGTTTTTTCTTCGGAACACCCGAAGAATCCCAGTATTACGAGAACAGCGGCTATATTCGCAATTACGATATTGTCGCTGTTGTTGAGGAATGCCGTGACGGAGAAATCTTCTGCACTCAGCGGAATAAATTTTTCGCAGGCGACGAACTGGAATTCCTTGCGCCGTCTGTAAAACCCGTTGTTATCACGCCTGAAAAACTTTACGATGAAAACGGCAATGAGATAGAAACGGCAAATCATGCAATGATGAAATTTTCATTCAAATGCGGCGAAACTTTCCCGAAAGGCACTGTAATCCGCAAAGGCGTAATCGATAAAAAGTGAGAGATAATTTATAAAACAATCCCGAAAGCAGTTTGAACAGAACGCTTTCGGGATTGTTGTTGGAGCCTGTGTTTATAGGGAAGATGTGCAGCTTATCCTATGAACACAGGCTTTTATATTTCGGAATGATTTCGCAATTATTTAACCACGATTTTCTTGAACGCCTTCTTGCCCTTGCGAACGATTATTTCGCCCTCAAGCTTTATCTGAGCCTTGGAGTCGGTCATTTTTTCATCGTTTACCGTAACACCGCCCTGCTGAACCAGTCTGCGCGCTTCGGAAACCGAGGGAGCAAGTCCCGATTTAACAAGAAGATTAAGAAGTCCGATCGCGCCGTCGGTTAGGTCAGCGCTGTCGATCTCGGCAATGGGCATATTCTCGTTCGAGCCGTTTCCGCCGAAGAGAGCCTTAGCGGCAGCCTTTGCTTTTTCAGCTTCTTCCTCGCCGTGAACAAGCTTTGTGAGTTCATAAGCAAGAAGTTCCTTAGCCACATTGAACTGCGCGCCCTCCATTGTTTTTTCCATTTCCTCGATCTGCTCGACAGGAACGAAAGTCAGCATCTTCAGGCATTTGATAACGTCAGCGTCGGCAACATTTCTCCAATACTGGAAGAATTCGTAAGGCGAAGTCTTTTCGGGGTCGAGCCATACAGCGCCTTTCTCCGTCTTACCCATTTTCTTGCCCTCGGAATTAAGAAGCAGCGTAATTGTCATTGCATATGCGTCTTTGCCAAGCTTGCGACGAATAAGTTCCGTACCGCCAAGCATGTTCGCCCACTGATCATCGCCGCCAAACTGCATATTACAGCCGTAATTCTGGAAAAGTTCAAGGAAATCGTAACTCTGCATGATCATGTAGTTGAATTCGAGGAACGTAAGACCGCGCTCCATTCTCTGCTTGTAGCATTCGTGGCTGAGCATACGATTTACGCTGAAATGCGCTCCTACATCGCGGAGAAGCTCAATATAATTCAGTTTCATAAGCCAGTCGGCATTATTCACAACAATAGCCTTATCTTCCGAAAAGTCGATAAATCGGCTCATCTGCTTCTTAAAGCATTCAACGTTGTGCTGAATAGTTTCAGCGGTCATCATTTTGCGCATATCGGTTTTTCCCGAGGGATCGCCGATCATTGCAGTACCGCCGCCGATAAGCACTATGGGCTTGTTGCCCGCCATCTGCAAACGCTTCATAAGGCAAAGCGCCATGAAATGACCTACATGAAGGCTGTCCGCCGTGGGATCGAATCCAATGTAAAAAGTCGCCTTTCCTGCGTTTACAAGTTCCTCGATTTCCTTTTCATCGGTAAGCTGCGCGAGGAGACCTCTGCGCTTGAGTTCTTCAAAAGTTGTCATAATTTTTCTCCTTTATATT
>DETO01000071.1:0-543 GCA_002362135.1 Ruminococcus sp. UBA3286
TACAGAAAAAATTAACATTTTACTTTTTTCGAATTTTTATTGGAGGAGTATTTTAGAACACGTCTGTTATTTCATGGTATAGCGTTTTCCGTTTACATCTTCATATGTATTATGTTCAATATGTTTCAGCCATATTTCTCGTCCCATTTCATCATAGCCCGTATAGTAGCATTGCGTAGCTATTCTTAATGATAAAGGAATTGTGATTATCATAAACAAAAGAGTTATTTTGATAGCGATCAAAATTCCGGTAAATAAGCATCCGAACCAGTTTTTCAGGAAGAATCCTTTTGGAGAATTGCATTTTATTCTCCATGTTATAAAAGCTCCCAAAACAAAGCCAACTAAAATGCTCCACATGGGTATATCGGCATTTATTCCAACAAGCTTTATGATAGGAATAGTTATCACTATCGCGAGACTGTTTGCTAATAAATAAGCCATAAAACCATTATAAACTTTTTTTAATTTCATGTAATTTCCTTTCTGCTTTTCCATTCGGTTGCTGCTTGTATACTTACCTCTGTTGCAACCTCCTCATAT
>DETO01000071.1:836-14182 GCA_002362135.1 Ruminococcus sp. UBA3286
GTTGCAACCTCCTCATATCTTTCGTCTAAAATTTGTCATACGGCGGCGCAAATTCTCAATATAAGTCAGCGGTTTGCTCCTTGTCTGATAAAATTTTATCTCAGGGTCTAATGAGGAGTTTGCAATAGAGGTGAGTATAGCAGTCGTTAAAATAGAGAATGCTTTTTATTTTACAACGTTGTAATTAAATTATACAGCATCATACACAAAAAAACAATCACACTGTTAATCTCTATTTATGCTGGGATTTAGTTATAATTGCCGCTACTGCAAAATGCTCAAAGGATATCTCTTGATAGTTTGCAGCAGGTCTAATATAAAAAGCCGAGCATCCGCTCGGCTTTTTGAAAAATTTATTTTATTCATCTTCACTTGAATATTCAAAAGTCAGAATCCATTCTTCCATTGCTACTGTCTGAATGTTTGTGGACAGATAAGCGTAATAAGAGAGTATCGTGGAAGCATCGGAAGTATCAATAATGCCGTCGGAATTCACGTCCGCCGCCTTGAACTGCTCTTCGGTAAAAGTGCCTGTATTTTCGGTTGAAAGTATGGCATATTCTTGCAATACCAAAGATGCGTCAAGAGGACTGATTGTATAATCATCATTTACATTTCCTAAGCAGGGCTTTACAAGCGGTTGAGTAGTGACGGCAGTCGTAGTAGTCGTAGTTGTTTCGGCAGTAGTATTTGTAGTTGTCGTTGTGGTTTTAGCAAGCTCTTCCGCCTTTTTTTCGCTGAAGTAATTGTAAAAAACGGCAGCTTCGGCTTTTGCAAGCTTCTTTAAATTCTTTTCATCATAAAGCCATACTGCGGCTCGGTAATTGGTATGGAAAGAATGCTCCATGAGAATTCCCGGAGTACCCACATATCTTGAACCGACAAGAACACTGTACCATTCATCATCCATAACGCCGTTTCCGTCGCAGTCATAAGTTCCTTTCTTTTTCTGGAGCGTGCCTTTTTGATTCGTATTCATCACGTCTGCGCAGGTATCGGCAATAAGTTTTCCGACTTCACGGCTTGTATCGTCAATATCAGTCCACGGCAGATCCTGAAATGTAAAAGCCATGGGGCCGTCGGCGGAAGCGTAAGATGAAGCGTTGCTGTGTACGGAAATGAAAAAATCGTATCCCTTTGACATATAGCCTCTTTCTGTTAATCCGGGATCTTCCTCCAAAGAATCTTTAGTAAGATCGGCATGAACGCCGAGCGCCTGAAGTTCTTTTTGCAGATAATTTGAAAGCTTCCATGTCATAACGCTTTCCCAGTAAGGGGAATAAATGGGGGATTGGTTGTAATACGAAAAATGCCCGGGGTCTATCATGATTTTTATGACAGAGGGATCAAGATCTTTGATGCAGTCGTTGACAGGAAGTTTATTGACGTCCGGAAGTTTTTCAGAACGATGATATCCACCCTCGCCCAATTCGTAAAACCCGGGAATCAAAACGGCGGCTTGCGATGAAAGCTGAGCAGAATATGTACTGAAAATAACAAGTCCGCCCAATGCGACTGATAGTAATTTTTTTAGCATTTATTTCAAATCCTTTCAAGATCAGTGTTGATATTTTATATTATATCACGAATCACTTTGATTGTCAAGATAAAAATTCCTCTCACCCATACGGGCAAGAGGAATCGTGAGTGTGTATATGTAAATTTATTTCTTAACAATTTTATAATAAACTTTCGCCGTCATTAAATATATTGCCGCGTATATAACTGCAAATGCAATAAATACGCATATACCGCTGATTACGAAAAGATTTGTGTTAGTAAGATTCATCATAGAAAGTATCTTTCTTATTATCGGGAATGAAAAGACTGTATGTATACCTGCTGTGATCAAAGGCAGGAAAAATACTGTCAGTACCTGCGAATGAATTGATTTTTTAACTTCATGTTCGCTCATTCCGACTTTCTGCATAATTTCAAATTGCTTTTTATCGTTATAGCCTTCTGAAATTTGCTTATAATAAATTATAAGCACGGCTGCAATGGTGAATAATACGCTGAGGAATATTCCGAGGAAGAATAATCCGCCATATAATCCGTATGCTGACTCACGGCCCTCTTCGCGGCATTCAGTGTAATATGAGATATCGTTTTCATGGATGTAGCTTTCCATTTTTTTCCATATCTTATCATTAAGCGCGACCTGCGTTTCTGCGTCGCCGTCAATATTGAGCTTGCAGCAGGAAACTATGTTGCTGCTTGCGTCGTTATAGACCTTTGCCTGTTCTTTCTGCAAATCTTTTAAAGTAGATATATCTTTTACAACAATGCCGAAAGAAGGGCATATATCCGAAGCCATAAGACCACTGCGTATATATTTATCAGTATGTTCTTTGATATTATAGGTTTTGCCGAAAAGTTTAAAGCTGTCTTTATTATATTTTACTCGATCAGAATAGAATATAACTTCATCGTCATTAAGAGTTATCTCCTTACCGATAAATGCCGAATAATCCTTTGCGGTTATAAAGTTCAGTTCGTAAACGTTATCGAGCATACTCATATCGCTCGTATCGTCTCCGAAGAAAAATTCATCGCCGCCTGTATATAATGCAGAAAACTGCAAACTCGAATAGATCACTTGTTCTGTTATCTTTATATTTTCTTCTTTTGCTGTTTCGTCTACAATATCGACTATGCCCTGATATTTATCCTCATCTACGCTGTAGGCGTTAAATTCAAGCTGATACGGATAACGCTGCATAATTATATCTTCAATGCCGACTATCATAGCGACGGTAGGGGAAAGGGTAACAAGTACCATAGTCGAGAGTATGCATATATTTGCAAGTCCTACAGCATTCTGTTTCATTCTGTAGATCATTCCCGAAACGCTGATAAAATGATTGGTTTTATAGTAATATTTCTTGTTGGCTTTTAAAATTTTTAACAGCGCGATACTTCCGGCGGTAAAAATAAGATATGTTCCAACGATTACAAGAATTACCGCAACAAAAAACAAAGTCAGCGCTTTCAGAGGATTCTTTACGGTTACGGCGATATAATATCCGGCGCCGAGACAGATAATTCCCATTAAAGCGAGAAGCCATTTTGCTTTCGGTTCTTTTTCTCCGGTATTTCCGCCTTTAAGCAGTTCTATCGGTTTTGAGAGATGTATCATTCTGAGCGAGTTGAGGAATATCAGCGTAAACAGGATTCCGAAAAGTATGACCGTGCTTAATATCGCTCCTTTGGATATATGGAAACCTAAAGGAATTTCCGATTTCATGATCTTGAGTATCAGTATAAACATGAGCTTATCGAGAATTACACCGATAAAAATTCCTAACGTAAAGCTTATGACCGCAGCATATAAGCTTTCAAAGCCGACTAATTTGGAAATGTGCCTTTTTTCCATTCCGAGAATGTTGAAAACGCCAAATTCTTTTTTTCGGTTTTTCATAAGGAAGCTGTTGGTATAGAACAGGAAAATGCACACAAATATAGCTATGATATGTGTTCCGAGTTCAAGCATCGTTAAGATAGTACTTCCGCCCTGTATACTTTCTATACCTTTATTAAGGGACAGCGATTTCATTATATAAAACATCGCTATGGTAAATGAACAGGTCAGGATATACGGAATATAAGTCCGCGCATTTTTGCGGATATTATCAAAGGCAAGGCGTGGGTACATCATCTTACATCACCGCCTGAAGCCATAAGAGTAAGCGCGTCGGAAATTTTCTGATACATCTCTTCATTGGTGGAATTTCCGCGGTATATCTGGTGGAACACTTCGCCGTCCTTGATAAACATCACGCGTCCTGCACGGCTTGCGGCGCGTGACGAGTGAGTAACCATAACTATCGTCTGCCCCGAACGGTTGATTTCGTTGAATACATTCAGCAGGCTGTCGGAAGACCTGGAATCCAGCGCGCCTGTAGGTTCGTCGGCAAGAATGAGACGTGGATTTGTGATAATAGCTCTTGCAACTGCCGCGCGCTGTTTCTGACCGCCTGAAACTTCGTATGGGTATTTATTCAGCAGATTGATTATGCCAAGCTGATTTGCTATCGGCAGCATTTTCTTCTGCATTTCATCGAATTTCTTTCCCGAAAGCACCAGCGGCAGAAAAATATTGTCGCGAAGGCTGAAAGTATCGAGAAGATTGAAATCCTGAAATACAAAGCCGAGATTCTGACGGCGGAACGAAGCGAGTTCTTTTTCCTTTATCTTTGAAAGCGGCTTGCCGTCAAGATAAACCTCTCCGTTCGTAGGTTTATCCAGAGAAGCGAGAATATTCAGCAGCGTGGTTTTTCCCGAACCCGATTCTCCCATGATGGCAACATATTCGCCTGATTCAACGGAAAAGTTGACATTTGACAGAGCTTTTACCTGATTTCCGCCGAATCTTGCCGTATAAATTTTCTCAAGACTTACGACTTCCAATAATGCCATTTTTTTGACCTCCATGAATTAAATATGAGAATTTGTGTTCATAGGTTTTACGCACGTCCTATGAACGCAAATTCTGAAAGCGCGATCTGTTCTTCATACGAGTCAGATAAGCAATAAATTGCTTGAATGAAGAACAGATCAACAGCATGGACAGACTTTGGATAAGGAGAGACATTTTGGAGTACTGTCATGATCTGATATATCAGATTCCATGTTGTTTGCTTTCTGAATAAATTATAGCATGAAAAATCGTGGCTGAACATCGAATCCTGTGACAAATTGGATGATTCAGATGACATTTTTGTCACATTCATTCAATATCGATATAATTTTCTGAAAGATCGACGAAAAAACAGCTTCCCTTACCGATATCCGATTTTGCATAAATCTCATGCCCAAGTTTATTGCATACCTTTTTGCAGAGGTAAAGTCCCAGCCCCGTGGATTTGCTGTTTGTACGTCCGCTCATGCCTGTGTAGCCCTTTTCAAATATTCTGGGAAGATCTTCCGGTGCAATGCCTATCCCGGTATCCCGTACAGATAGAATATCGTTTTCAAACCGGATAGAAACGCTGCCCTCCACGGTATATTTTACTGCATTTGACAAAAATTGCTCGATCACGAATTCAAGCCATTTTTCGTCTGTAATGACGCGTACTTTTATAGGTTCGTAGTCAATTTTTATCTTGCGCCGTATAAATACCGAAGCGTATTTGCGGATAGCCTGCCTGATTATTTTATCGAGATCATAACGTCTGATAACAAGATCGTTGGAATCGCTGTCAAGACGGATAAAATTCAGAGCCATTTCGGCATACTGTTCGATCTTGAAAAGTTCCGTGGAAATTTCGCTCCCAAATTCTATATTTTCCATTTGCAGTATCATCTGGATAGCCGATATAGGCGTTTTTATCTGATGAACCCATACTGTGAAATATTCGGAATTATCCTGCTGAATGCTTTTGATGCGAGTCAGATTTTCGCTGTTTTTTTCGGTAAGACGTCTGATTATCTCATGAAGCCGTCTTTCTGTAACATTATCGGGAGCAGGCAGCTTATCGGTCATAAGCGGCAGATTATTAAATATTTCCTGAAGTTCGCGATTTTTTCTGCAAAAGCCGATATATCGGCATAGCGCGATAGTAATTCCTATTATGGCACATACCGCGAACGCATAAAGTACAGCTTCGGGGTGCGAATCATACAAAAATAAAATTACTGCAAAGATCGCTGAAAAAGATGAAAAAGTCAAAAACGATCTGCGATATTGCCATATATAACTGAAAAATTTTTTCATTCTACAATATACCCGCTTCCTATTTTAGTTTTTATAAAATTTTCCAGTCCGACTGATTCAAGCTTTCTGCGAAGCCGCGTTACATTTACTGTAAGAGTATTTTCCTCTACATAACAGTCCATTTGCCACAGCTTATTCATGAGAGTATCTCGGCTTACAACTTTTCCTCTGTTTTCCATAAGAGTTTGCAAGATACGGAATTCGTTTTTAGTAAGTTCAATAGTATTTCCGTTATAAAGCAGCGTGGTATCATTAAGATTCAGAACCGCGCCATTATGTTCCAGAACGGGTATCTTTCCGCCCATGTCGTAAGTTCTGCGGAGCATCGCCTGAATTTTTGCTGTCATTACGTTCAGGTCGATAGGCTTTGAGATGAAATCATCGCCGCCCATATTTACAGCCATAACGATATTCATATTATCGCTTGCGGAAGAGATGAAAATAATCGGAACTTCCGAAAATTTTCGTATTTCGCTGCACCAGTGATAACCGTTGTAAAAGGGCAGCATAATATCCATAAGCACGATATGAGGATCAAAATCAGTAAATTCGCCGATAACATTGTGGAATGCCTGCGTTGTTTTTACGCTGTATCCCCAGTTTTCGAGATGCTTTTTCATAAGAGAGGCGATAGTTGGATCGTCCTCGGTAATGAGTATTCTGTACAAATTCATTCACTCCTTAAATAATCTGCTAATTTATGATAGCATACAAAATTGAAAAAGTCAATTCCCGATCTATTGATCAACACGTATACTAACCTTTATTCCAAAACGTTCAAGAGACGATTTTTCCTATAGTATGGAATAGTAAAAATTGATTTCCGTGTATTGACATTTGGAATTTGATGTGGTATAATAGACCTGTTCTAAAGCGCTTGTTTTTTCACAAGCTTACGATCGAGAAAGAAAAACAAATGGCAGGGGAGCGCCTGACATTTTTAGACCAATGCGATGGGAACTCGTGTTTCGAGGTGAGAGGTGAAAATAAATTCACGACCGACTATACCCGCTGATGCAAAATATCCGCTGATGTTGACGTTTTGCAATAGAGGGGAGTATATCTGAAACAGGGAGTTGTGTTTATGAAGAGATCGCCAAAAATTTTCCGCCTTATCGTTATGGCAATGATGATCGCTTTAGGCGTAGTGGTATCGCCGATATTGCGCGTTGAGGGAATGTGTCCTATGGCTCATTTCATCAATGTCGTATGCGCCGTGCTTTTAGGGCCGTGGGAAGCTCTGATATGCGCCGTACTTATCGGAATAATCAGAATGCTTACGATGGGGATTCCTCCGCTTGCATTGACGGGCGCGGTATTTGGAGCGTTCTTTTCGGGACTGCTTTATCGCCTTTCAAAGGGAAAACTTCTTGCGGCAGTTCTTGGTGAAGTGTTCGGAACGGGAATCGTCGGAGCGATCGTATCATATCCCGTAATGACGTTCCTTTGGGGAAAAGAAGGACTTTCGTGGCTTTTTTACGTGCCTTCGTTCATATGCGGAACGCTTATCGGCGGAACTGTCGCTTTTGCATTCCTCACAAAGCTTGCAGGCAGCGGATTGCTGGAAAGATTTCAGAATCAGCTTGGTTCGGAATCATATGTGACCGCCTCCGGAATTTTGGAAAGCAGTATTTCCGTGGCGGCTATTGGTGTGATAAGCTATGTTGTTGTCGGAATTATTTCAAGCGTATGCAAGCTTGAATCGGCAGTTTTCATCTATATAGCACGAGGAGCTCTGATAGTTTTCATCGCAGCGGCTGTAATTTATTATTGTGTAAACCGCATAAAGGCAGGCAAAAACAAAAATGGAAAAAGATCTGAAAACAGCCTTTGAGTCTGCAATAAACGGCGGAAAGCTGATACATTGCATTACTAATCCGATCTCTATCAATCAATGTGCTAACGGCATACTTGCTCTTGGCAGCAAGCCGATAATGGTAGAACACCCAAAAGAAGCGGCTGCAATAACCGAGACTGCCGCATCTCTTTTGTTGAATCTCGGAAATATCACCGATGTAAGAATAAAATCAATGCAGATATCAGCAAAAACCGCATATAAAAAGCAGATACCCGTAGTTCTCGACGCCGTGGGAACTGCCTGTTCTGAACTTCGCCGAAAGTTTGCATTAAAGCTTATGCGCAAATACACCCCCTCGGTTATAAAGGGGAATTATTCCGAAATATATGCGCTTTATCGTAAAACGTATAAGAGCAGAGGCGTTGACGCGGACGATTCGCTGAATGAAAATGCTGTCGCGAAAGCTGCTGCGGAATTGGCTGAAAATTTTTCATGCGTAGTTCTCGCAAGCGGAAAAAAAGATATAGTTACGGACGGCAAGCGAGGTCTGTATATTCAAAACGGATCGGAAATGCTTTCACGCATTACCGGGACGGGCTGTCTGCTTGGCGCAGTGACGGCTGTAATGCTTACCGGCGGCGATTCGTTCTGCGGAGCGGTTGCCGCCTGCGGGATAATGGGTATATCCGGCGAAATGGCGGAAAAATCAGACGGAAACGGAAGCTTTTTAGTTGGATTGATGGACGCGCTCTCCAATATTGATGCAGAGATTTTTAGTGAAAGATTGAGAATGGAGGAGATAAAATGGACAGATCGGTAATGAAATTGTATCTGGTTACGGACAGTACAGGGCTTGCGGAAGAAGATTTTCTGAGAAAAACCGAAGAGGCTTTAAAGGGCGGCGTAACGCTTTTGCAGCTTCGTGAAAAGGAAAAAAGCACAAGGGAGTACATTGCGCTTGCAGAAAAGGTACACGCTATTTCAAAAAAGTATAATGTGCCGCTGCTTATTGATGACAGAATAGATGTGGCGCTTGCCGTAGGAGCGGAGGGCGTTCATCTCGGTCAGTCGGATATGCCTATAGACATTGCACGAAAGCTCATGGGTGACGGATATATCATAGGAGCAACTACCAAAACAGTTCCGCAGGCATTGGAAGCCTACGAAAACGGCGCGGATTATCTTGGGGTCGGCGCTATCTATCCCACTACGACAAAAGTTAAAACAGTACTTACATCGGTTGAAACTCTTCAGGCTATCTGTAAAGCTGTTCCGATACCCGTAAACGCTATCGGCGGTCTTAACAAGGATAATATAAATGTTCTGAAAAATACGGATATAGCAGGAATTTGTGTTGTTTCCGCCATTATGAAAGCAGATGATACGAAAAAGGCTACAGAAGCGCTTCTTCATGCAGAGGAAGAGATTCTGAAAATTTAACTCATTAAATAATAATGCGGTATATCGGGGACACCACTTTATGCCGTGATTAAAACTTGCTGATAATTGTGAATCCGAAAATAGGATTCCATAGGAGGATTTAAAATGAAACTTAAAACAGCAATGACCGTTGCAGGAAGCGATTGCAGCGGAGGTGCCGGTATTCAAGCTGACCTCAAAACCATGACCATGAATGGCGTTTATGCTATGAGTGCGATAACTGCGCTGACTGCGCAGAATACTACCGGCGTCAGAAGTATTTCAGAAGTTACACCTAACTTTCTTAGCGATCAGCTCGATATGATATTCGAGGATATTGTTCCCGACGCCGTGAAAATAGGCATGGTAGCTTCGGGAGCGCTTATTTCCGTAATTGCGGAGAAGCTTATTAAATACGGCGCAAAAAATATTGTTGTCGATCCCGTAATGGTCTCCACAAGCGGTTCGGCGCTTATTAAAACGGAAGCAACCGCGATACTTGCGGAAAAGCTTTTACCTATATCATCATTGGCTACTCCAAATATTCCCGAAGCTGAAATATTGTCGGGAATGAGCATAAGCAATGAGAACGATATGGAAAATGCGGCAAAGAAGATAGGCGAAACTTACGGATGCAGCGTTCTTGTAAAAGGCGGTCATAACATAAACGACGCTAATGATCTTCTATGGGCGAATGGTAAATTCACATGGTTTGAAGGAAAGAGAATTGACAATCCAAATACTCACGGAACAGGCTGCACATTGTCGAGTGCCATTGCCGCCAATCTTGCGAAAGGATTTCCAATGGAAGAATCTGTCAGAAGAGCCAAGGAATATATTTCAGCCGCGCTTTCGGCAATGCTCAATCTCGGCAGCGGTTCAGGCCCGATGAATCATGCCTTTGCTTTGCAGGGAGAATTTGCAAAGGAGGCAGATCATGACTGAACGCAGAACATCGCTTTTTGAGAATGGACTGATATGGTTTGGCGCAGCTGTTTCTCTTGCGGAAATACTTACAGGTACATATCTTGCGCCTCTCGGATTTGGAAAAGGTGCGGCAGCTATACTGCTGGGGCATATTATAGGCTGCGGACTTCTTTTCCTTGCAGGTGTTATCGGCGGAAAAACGCGAAAAAGCGCAATGGAAACGTCAAAAATGAGTTTTGGAAAAATAGGGGGAATGTTTTTTTCTCTGCTGAACATTCTCCAGCTTTTCGGCTGGACGTCGATAATGATATACGACGGAGCAATTGCCGCCGACGGAATATGGTCTGTCGGAAAAACTATCTGGTGCATTATTATCGGCTTGCTGATAATCGTATGGATAGCCGTCGGAATTAAAAATCTCGAAAAGCTGAATATTATTGCGATGTCTGCGCTGTTCATCCTGACCATAATCATGAGCGTTGTGATATTCGGAAGCAGCGGGGCAGGCAGCGAGATTTTTGAAACGATGTCATTCGGAGCAGCTGTGGAACTTTCCATTGCAATGCCGCTTTCATGGCTGCCGCTTATTAGTGATTATACGCGCGAAGCGAAAGCGCCGGTCAAGGCTTCCGCAGTCAGCGCGGCGGTATATGGCATTATAAGCTGCTGGATGTATTTTATTGGCATGGGTGCGGCAATTTTTACAGGAGAATATGATATTGCAGCTATTGTGCTGAAAACGGGTATCGGAGTAGTCGGACTGATAATCGTAGTATTCTCGACAGTAACGACGACTTTCCTCGACGCTTATTCCGCAGGAGTTTCATCGGAATCGGTATTTTCAAAGATCAACGGCAAATGGATAGCGATAGGGGCAGCCGCGCTCGGAACTGTGGGAGCGATAATATTTCCTATGGATAATATCACTGATTTCCTATATCTTATCGGCTCGGTATTCGCGCCGATGATCGCCATACAGATAGCCGATTTCTTCTTTAATAAAAAGAATTCTGAAGAATGCAGCTTTGACTGGAAAAATCTGGTCATATGGACAGTTGGATTTATACTTTATCGTCTGCTTATGAGAGTGGATATACCTGTTGGAAATACGCTTCCGGATATGGTTATCACTATCATACTTGTTTTGGCCACAAAAGGTTTTTTTAATCCTGTTTCGGCAAAGAAAATTGAGAACATTCCCGAATAAAAAAATACTCCGCATTCAAATACAGAATGCGGAGTATTTTTATTTAAGAAATATTTCATCAATAACTCTGTCGGTAGATTTGCCGTCCGTGTGGGTGAAATTCTTTTTTACGAAGCCGTCAACTTTATAAAAATCATAATCCTGCTCTCTCATCGCGTCAAGCAATTCGTCAAAATCCTGCACGATCTTTCCAGGAACTGTATCTTCATATGATTCGTAGAATCCACGCGAATACTCATATGAATATCTGTCGAAAGCATAGAAAAGCATAGGACGGTTAAGAAGCGACATTTCATAGATAACGGAGGAATAATCCGTTATTAGAACGTCGGAAATAAATAGAATATCGTTTATTTCTCTGTAATCGCCGGCGTCGAAAATCCTGTCCTTATATTTTTCTGGAATGTCGATGCGGTTTTTCACAAATGGATGCATCTTGACAATAAGTGCGGAATTTTCTTTTTCAAGGAATCGTCCCCATTCGTCAAGATCAATCATTCCGAACGGGAAATAGGCGTCGTTTGCGTTAGTACCTCTGAATGTAGGCGCATAAAGATAAACTTTATTCCGATTTTTGCAGCCTTTGAATTCTTCAAACATTCTTTGGGTAACGGATTCTTTGTATTGATCGCTGAAAAAAAGATCGGTACGGGGAATTCCCGTATTATAGAATTTGTTTTCGGAAATACAGAAAGCCTCGGCATTATGTCTTGCCGAAAGTTCGGAACTTACGATAACATGAGTATAACATTTGTGAGTCAGCGAATTAAAATGCGGTGCGTCGCTGTTTCCGACGCGTTCGAAACCGACAGTTTTAAAAGCTCCGCAGGCGTGCCATACCTGCACGACTTTTACGCGGCTGTCATAAGTAAAATCATATATGATCGGGTAATAATCATCGAGAACAATAACATCCGACGTGGCAAGATAATAGACGAATCGAAGCATTTTGTAAAACGATCTGTTTGTTTTTATGCTTGATTTGAAATCAAAACGAAATTTGAATTTTTCATCGAGTCCGCGTTCGATCATTCTGTCGTAGATGAATTTTTCGTTGCCGCCGATCTCCGCACGGGAAGCCGAGCAGAAAAGCACAATATTTCCCTCATGTTTTGCGAATTTCTTGAATGTTTTATGCGCTTTTTTTACCGTCCACAATTTCATGTCGGCAATGAATTTATAGCAATTCTCCACGAATTTCTGCTTTGCAAGACGCAGTTTATTTAACCTCATCTTGCTGTTGATGAAGAGAACGCCATAATTTTCAAGGGGCATATAATTGACGTTCAGATAAAAATGCGTATCGTCCAGATCCTCACAGGCATATATATGCATCCATGAATTTTTTGTCTTATTTACCTTGAAATTCCACGGATTATCAGCAGTTTCAGTACAAATTCGTGCCGTACTGCCACAAATGTATGACGGGTATTCCGACGTTATCATCTTTTTGCTTTTCATAAAGCCCTTATCGTCGTATGAAGCGCAGTAAAGCTGATCGCCGAATTTAACATATGTGCTGCCGCGGCTTTGCTTATGAGTTATCTCGCTGCGATGTCCATTGTATTCTTCAAAAAGAACAAAATCATACATTCCCGTCTGAATCGGTTTTTCATTATTTGAGCATAAAATATTAAGCGTAACGGTGAATTTTCCGTCGCTGTCAATATCGACATGATCGGGATAAAAGCAAAGATCGCGGTGCATAGTCACAAAGCGGAAACCATAACTGATATTCGGTTCGGCATTGCGGATCTCGCCGCGGATAGTCAGAATGATCCGCTTATATTCAATGCCTGTTATAACCGCAAAAGGCGCACCTTTTTTTTGTCGCTTTTCAATTGCGGCGCAGCGTTTTTCCTTCATAATCTGAAGTTTTTCCAGCCATGTAGCCTGATCGGGCGAATAAATTACATTATCGTTTAAATCCATAAATTCAACTCCTGATGAAAAAATCCGAAATACAGAATATGTTTTTCGGCGATATTGCTTTAGTTGTTAAAGCAATATTGATACAGCCGTTCGCAGCAGCCGTCGAGCGGCAAAAAGAAGTTTTCCATTCTGTTTTTGCAATTATTTTCAGGTAAAAAATTATTTTTGGCGATATGTTCAAGCTCTGATATTGTATCGCCGGAATTTTTGCATAATTTTCCGAAAGCCTTTTCAAAAGGAAGATCAAGCTTTCTGTACTGATATTTGCCGCCGATGAAATCCTCATAATCGGGAAAAAAATACACAACGGGTATCGATAAATATGCGAAATCAAAAACATAGGAAGA
>DETO01000071.1:14469-18234 GCA_002362135.1 Ruminococcus sp. UBA3286
GCGAAATCAAAAACATAGGAAGAAAAATCCGTAATAAAAATAAGGTATTCCTCAGCCTTCACATTTTCAGCAAGTTTAACATGTGGATTGCGAAAGTCAAACATTTCTGAATATTTTTCAAACATCGGGTGCGGTTTGAAATCAAGAGTAAGATCGTATTTTGACAAGAACGCGGAAAGCTCGGCAGAATTGAGAAATTCTGATAATTTTGCAATAAAATTTCTGATCTCCTCTTCGGTCATATAGGCTCTCCATGACGGAGCGTACAGGATTTTACTGCCGTTATAACGTTTATGAGGAATCAGATCATAGCGCGGCATACCCGACGGAATCAGAAATTCTTTGGGAAAATGGTATGTTTCGGTGAAGTTTTCAATCTCAAATTTCGATGAAACAACGATCTTGTCAGCATGAAAAGTTTTTGAAACAGGGGAATATCTCCATGGAATATGAGCATGAAGTATTCCATGCTGCAAATATATGATCTCACCGCGAAAAATTGAGGAATAGTCCTGAAACTGCTCTTCATCAAAAGGAAAAATGCAGTCTGGAGCGTCCACGAATGCGGCAAAAATTTTTTCGGCTGAAAGAAATAATATTTTATGCTGTTCCGAGCCGAATTTCACAAAATTATCCTTCGGCACGTTAATATTATTTTGCGGCATGGAATTATGATAAATATAATATCTTTTCACGCCGTCTTTTTTTGCGAAATCATGAAAAAACTGAAAAGTGCCATTATCTGCTCTGACGCTGGAATAGTCGGAATACAGCCATATTCTTTCATTCCCGAGAGCGCGCGCAGAATTTACTATTATTGTGGTCTCGCTGTCTGAGAAATTTTCATATCGATACGGAGCGATTCGCAGACAGCCGTTATCAATGGTGATTCGGTGATTTTCCGTATAATATCCGTTCGCGTTAAGACAAGACGAAAAAAAGTGATCTTTATCCGCAAAGCATTCGGCTGTTGAACTGATTCCGCGGATATCCACGAAAAAACTGATTTTTTCAGCTGAATTTTCATCGCATTCAAATATGAAGTAATAAAATTTCGCGGTTTTTTCGTATGATCTATGATAGCTTCCGCAGGATTCTAAAAGGCTGACATCGAACGTTTCGGAATCGTTCACAACGGCCTGACAGGAAATTTCCAATTTATTGATATAAATGAATGCCGGAGAACCGATCTCAGCCAATATCCGAAGTTTGCCGTTTTGTGATCTCAGTTTGTGTATTCTGCATTCCGTATTTTTGAATGAAAAAAGCGTATTTTCGCATGCCGTAACAGCCATTGCTCCGTTTTTATTTAAAAATACGATGTTTTCTCTGCCTATTTTCAGAGTCAGCAGAAAGTGCTTATGATAAATATCAAGATCGCTGTCAAGCAGAATTTTGCAGTCGATATGCTGTAAAATTTCCGTGAGCCATTTTCGGGCGGCGTCATTTTCATCGGACGGGAAGAAATATTTCATATAAAGCCTGTCCCCGCAAATTTCTACAAACGCTTTCTGCTCGGATTTGTCGAGGCTGCCGTTCAGTTCTGTAAGTTTATTGAAATAATCGGCAAATTCCAGAAAATATGGCGAATATGGAATTCCGGACGGCATTATTTTATTTCTTCTGACAATATGCTTAAAACATGAAACGCAAAATTTTTTTAGATTTCGGAAACCGAAACAGCGATTTTTAAAAAGGCTGCATAATATTTTGTTGGGATATATATATATTCCGGGATATATATCCGCAGCCTTGATATCATCGGAAACGCTTCTGAATTTTGACGATATCCATGACAGTGAAATTTTCAGAAGAGTTGGAATGCCGATTTTAGCGTTCCGAAACATCGCCGCAGTCAGATCGTCAAAAAAATTAAGTTCATTCTGTGAAAGCATAGTTTAGATGCACCAGCGCATAACGACTTTAAAATCGGAAGTTTTCGCGAGATCAAAGGCTTTTACGATATCGTTGACGGAGAAAACATCGACTTCCGCCGAGATCATTTGCTTCATTCTCGAAGCGAAAACCTTATCGTTTTCAATGAGATCTACAGCTTCAACGAAATCTTCGCGGCGCGAACGGCTTCTTCCCATTACAGTAAGCCCTTTTTCGAGGATCATACGCGTATTCAGCGCAACATTTTCCTCGCTGACGCCAAGTATCATAATAGTACCCTGAGGTGCGATAATATCGATTATCTGATTGATAGCTGTTCCGCTGGCGCTTCCGCCAACACATTCAAAAGCGTGGTCATAGCTGTGGAATTTACTGCGCCTGCTTATGTTTATAACTTCGTCAACGAAATTAAAATACTGCAATTTTACAGGATTTATGCCCATTACAGCGATTTTTGCATTTTTCAGCTTATTTTTCAGAATGCTGCACACAACGTAAGAAAGCGCGCCGTCGCCGAAAACGCAGATTTTATCTTTTCTGGCGTGGGAAGATTCAAGAAAGCTGTTTACCGCGTGGATTCCGACGCTGATGAATTCAGTAAATGCAAACACGCTGTCATAATTTTTTTTCGTATACGGAACTACATGATCGTAATCCATCGATATCATTTCCTGCATAAACCCATCGGCTTTGCTGGATCGAAAAACTGAATCCAGACGATAATTTTCCATATAAAACTTATCGCTGCCGCCGATATTCGGGAGGAGAACTACCTTGCTGTTACGTTCAAAACGATTTTCCGGATCGTATATGACTTCACCGCAAGCCTCGTGTATAAGCACCATCGGCAAGCGTTGTTTCAGCACGTCCGCATTTCTTTGTCCGAAATAATATCTCATATCGGCTTTGCAAACCGAAAGATGCGTAGGCCGCACGATCAGGTGATCTTTTTGATTAAACGGAATATTTTCGCATTGTCTTTCGATCAGAAGCGGGCTTGTCAATTTGTACTGATGATTAATCATTATCGTTCTCTCCGATCGCGTCGCCGAGGAAAACCTGAGCCATTTTATAATCCTCGGGATAAGTTACTTTAAAATTTGAAACGTGTCCTTCCGCAAGATAAACGGGATAGCCTTTAAGCATAAACATTTTGCAGGCGTCCGTAACAATCTTCAATTCCTCTTCGGTCATTGCGTTGTAGACTTCCTCAAAAAGTTTTACGCGGAAACTCTGCGGAGTCTGCCCCTGATAGGTATTGCTTCTTACGGGAACATCCGTGATATATTCATGATTTTCGGAATACACTATAGTATCCGTTGCAGGAATAACGGTATCGCACACGCCGTGTTCTCTTGCTATCCTTATATTATCGGATATCATTTTCAGCGTAACGAACGGGCGAACGGCGTCATGAGTGACAACTATGTCATCGTCGCCGCCGCTTATTTTTCTGATCTCTCTGATAATGCCTGCGATAGTACTGTTTCGGTCTGAGCCGCCTGCCACTACTGTAAGTCTGTCTATATCCGGCAGATATCTTTCGATGAGATCGTTCATATGCTGCTCCCATTCGGGATTAACGCCGACAACAATATGATCTATTTCCGGATGCACCAGAAATTTTTCTATTACATGAACGATGATCGGCTTGCCTCCTGCCGGCAAAAATTGTTTCGGAACCGTATAATTGCCCATACGAGAACCTTTTCCTCCTGCTAAAATCGCACCAAATACCATAATGTTTCCCGCCTTTTAAAAATAATTTCGACGCAAAAGCTGCAAAATTCAATTACATATACTAATTATTATACCATATTGGGTTATTATAAATATTAATTTTATAAGTACAAAACGTTAAAATAATAT
>DETO01000068.1 GCA_002362135.1 Ruminococcus sp. UBA3286
GGAGTTTCCTCAACCGCGGGAGTTTCCTTAACCACGGGAACTTCTTCAACTGCGGGAGTTTCCTCAACCACAGGGACTTCCTCAACTACGGGAGTTTCCTCGACTACAGGAACTTCCTTAACAACGGGAGTTTCCTTAACTACAGGCGCTTTTTTAGCTACAGGGGCGGACTTTGCAGGCTCAACATAAGTAGCCTTGACCGTTGCGTCGGTTTTTCCGATACCGAAAAAGCCCTTTTTACCTTCATCAATGATCTCAAATCTGATCTCCGAAGCCTTTTTACCGAATTTTCTGACAGCCATAGCCTTAGCTTCATCGACTGTTTTAGCTGTAAAAATCTCTGTCATATTTATTCCTCCAAATTAATCATTCATCATCTTCATACGAATCGCCGTATTTTTCCGCCATTCTGCGGCGCGCCTCGTTAATTGCGTCGCGATTCTGCTTATTCTGCTCGGAACGCGACAATTTTTCGCCAGAGGCAGGTTTTGCAGAACCGCCGTTCTGCTGCTGATCAAGCAATGCCTGCTGTTCAAGCATACGCTGCATAAACGTTTTCTTTTCGGGGTGTTTTTCCGCATAAATACGCGCTTTTTCTTTTTCCTTTTCGTTTATGGCAACTATACGGTCGTGACTGAAATATTGATTCAGTCCGAAAGTTATGAAGAATGTGAACAATGATGACCATATCCAATAAAAACCGATACCGGCAGGAACCTGAAATGCGAACCAGATAGACATAAGAGGCATACCGAGCATCATGACTGTCATGCAGCCGCCGCCTGCCTGCTGAGCAGCAGGATTCGTCTTTCTCTGGTGGATAAGTGAATAGAAAGAAGCGAGAAGCTGCGCGATACCTGCCAAAAACGGTATTATCGCAAGAATTATCGCTTCACTTGTCCATGCGTCGGGATGAAGCGTGGGAGTTTTACCGAGATTTGCGCCGAAAATAGTAAAATTATGCGAGAAATCGGAAACTGCCTGACTGAAATTCTCCGCAAATCCGCTGAATTCTTTGGGATGCTTTTCCATAACTTCCATGGTGAGAAGCTCATTTCTCAGGTTGGAAGCGTCTATCTTATTTCCGCCGTTGACGTCGCCGAATTTGATGCAAAGCTCGGAAGCCTTTTCAATTGCGGCTGTACGGACGTTTTTGCCGATATGCAGAATGTGGGTGATAGGCTTGTAAACAACGTCGATAATACCGAAAAGCAGTATCATCTGAACAAGGCTGGGAAGGCACGAACCCATAGGATTTACGCCCTCTTCCTGATAAAGTTTCTGCTGTTCTTCGGCAAGACGCTGCTGATTATTGGCGAAACTTTTTCTCAGCTTTTCCATTTTAGGATTAAGAAGCTGCATTCTCGCCGCGCCCTTCTGCGTCTTATAATTGACGGGGAAAAGCAAAATTTTGGTAACCAGAGTAAAAATAATTATGGCGATAGCATAATTAGGTACAACCTTGTATATGAAACTCATAAGATAACCGAACGGTATGCCTACGATATCATACAACATATTAAATAAACTCAATTTTCATATCTCTCCTGTCGGAATAATAATTTTCTTGCAGCGATCTTTACTAACCTAAATCATTTTCGCCGCCAATATCTTTTTCAGCCTTATCATCTTCGTGAAGCTTTGTATAATCAAACTTATTAACTTTAAATGTGAATTTTTCGGGAACATAGTCCACTCCGCCCATCGACCACGGATTGCAGCGAAGAAGTCTCCAGCAAGCCAGCGCCGAACCTTTTACCGCACCGAAACGCTCCACCGCTTTCAGGGCGTAGCAGCTGCAAGTCGGGTAATATTTACAAGTCGGCGGAAAAAGCGGAGAAATGAATTTCCGATAAAATTTTATCAACCAAAGCGCTATAAATTTCATTATTTATTCTGAAACTTTCTGATATTCTTTTCGATCTCCCTGACGCCGTATTTTTTGAAATAACCGCAGTATTCGTCGGATTTTATACCTAATATCCCCGATCTTGCCACAATAACGATATCTATACCAATAGGCAGGGCTATCTCGGAATTCCGATAAGCAAGGCGTATCAGGCGTTTCGCTCTGTTTCTGCAAACAGCATTGCCTATCTTCTTTCCCGCGGTAATGCCGAATCTGTTAAACGGTCTGCCGTTGGGCTTCACGTATATTACGGTGTATTTTGAGGCTATATATCGCCCTTTTTTATACAGATTAAGGAAATCTCTGTTATCTTTTAAAATTTTTGTATAAAGCATAATAAAACCAAATATAGATCTCAAGACCTCAAAACATTGATCTATAGAACAAATAAGGGGGGGCAATACTGCACAAATAATCTGAAATATTAAATTCATTCTTATGCAATATTGCCTGACACATTCTTTACTCTGCTGCATTTCAAAAACGCAGCGGAGATATACAAAAAAGACCACAAAAACGTATTTTTGTGGTCAGCGTCGTCAGTGAGTTAATCTTGCTCTGCCCTTAGATCTTCTACGAGCTAAAACCTTTCTGCCGTTCTTTGTAGACATTCTCTTCATGAAGCCATGCTCCTTCTTTCTGTGGAGCTTCTTGGGCTGATATGTTCTTTTCATATTCAGTATCCTCCTCTCTTTCATGGTTATATTAGAGCCGGCTAATGCCAGCCCCGGATTGCAAATAACTGCGTATACTGTCTCAGAGCCTTTTCAGCATCTCTCATACGCACCATACTATATGATTATACTTCAAAAAAACGAATCTGTCAAGGGATTTAAGAAATTTTTTTCTGAAAATGCAAATTTTGATAATTATAACCAATACTACCCTATAAGCGGCGGCGCACTTTTCAACAATTGATACATTTATTATGTTTAAAACTTTCCGTTTGGGAAGCATGCGGATTTTTTGAGACGTTCACGAAATGAAAGAGCGTAATTTTGCAGCTGCCAAAGAGTTGAACAGTCCTATGTTGATAAGTTGATTCAACTGTTGAAAAGTTGTCGGCGAAGTGTGAAAACGATAATTTTCAACAGCATTCGAGCCTTTTCCCTGCGCGGAAACAAACAGTTTTTCTACAATGTTAAGTTGATTCAACACAGTTTTCAACAATATGTCAATTTACGTGTTGAAAATCAGTTCATTTTCTAAAACTTTGATAGTGAAAATTGCTTGCATTTTTTTTCAAAACGTGATATAATTATTGTATATTATGATAGGGAAATATCGCTATCCCGAATCGGCGCGCATAGTTTTCAACAAATTTTGAGGTTGAAAAGTACGCCTTGTATCTGTTCTGAACACGGAGGTTGAATATCAAATGAACTCATTCGAAGAAGTATTTGAAAGCGTCAAGAAATACTGTCTTGAAAACAATAAGATCCCATCTCCGGGCATAAAAACCTGGATAGATCCGCTTACGCCCATAAGTTTCGACGGTTCTGAAGCAGTTTTCAGCGTTGGAACCGAATTTCAGAGAAATATCGTCATGTCTACATATGCTGGAATTTTAAAAGACGCGTTTACGGACGTATTCGGTTTTCCGGATGTAAAAATTATAATTAATGTCGAATCAGACGACAAAGTTCCGGCTCAGCCGCCGACCGACGCCGAACTTGAAGAGAAAAACGCCGAGCTGGAGAAAACATATAAATTTGCAAATTATGATTACACTTTCGATACGTTTATAGAAGGCCCGTCGAACAGCTTCGCCCTCGCCTGCTGCAAATCCGTGGCGAAAAATTGCGGAGAGCGCGAAATTTCAGGCTATAATCCGCTGTTTATCTACGGCCCGTCGGGAATGGGCAAGACTCATCTGATCACGGCTATAGCAAACGAGGTCAGAAGAACCCGTCCGGAGTTCAATATAGTTTACATCACCAGCGAAACATTCGGAAACGACCTTGTTACGGCGCTTAAAACAAATCTTATCTCCGATTTTCAGGAAAAATACCGCAACGCCGATATACTTCTTATAGACGATATCCAGTTTTTTGCGGGAAAAGAGCGTATGCAGGAAGAATTTTTCCATACATTTTACAAGCTGCATCAGGAGGGCAAGCAGATCGTCATCACTTCCGATAAGCCGCCGAAAGAACTTATTACCCTCGAATCTCGTCTGCGCACCCGTTTTGAAGGAGGACTTATCGCCGATATTTCCACGCCCGATTATGAGACGCGTCTTGCGATAATCAACAGAAAAAGCGAACTTCTCAGCCTGAAAATGCCTCCGGAAGTTTCGGAATTCATGGCGAACAGACTGAAATCCAATATTCGTCAGCTTGAGGGCGCGGTCATCAGACTGAAGGCTCTCAATCATCTCGCCGGAAGCGCGATCACGATTTCTATGGCGCAGAGCGTTATCCGCGACGTTCTCACAGACGAGCAGCCTATCCCGATAACCGTTGAGAAGATTATTTCGGAAGTTTCCACGGTTTACGGAGTTTCGCCCGAAGATCTGAGATCGAACAAGAGATCTCAGCAGATCTCTATTGCCCGAAAAGTGGCTATATACGTAGTCCGCGAGATCACGCAGATGCCGCTTGCTTCTATAGGTACGGAATTTGGCGGAAGAGATCATTCCACCATCGTTTATTCCGTAAACAGCGTCACCGAAGCTATCCAGAAGGATCAAAGCGTCGCAAATCTGGTAAACGATATTATCAAAAATATCCGCGATAAGAGTAAGACTTGATATTTTGCTTTTATACAAAATCTTAACTGTTGAAAGTGTTTGTATACAGGTTTTCAACCGAGTTTTAAACACAACGTTGAAAACTCGGTTGAAAGTATAGACAGCGAAGCTGCGCGGTCATACAGCCGGCGCTTCACAGGAAAAAATTGGTTATTTAACCTTTTTCACTTTTCAACATTCGACAAATTGTGTAGAGATATGCGGCTGTTTAGTAAAATTAAATTACATTCCACCGATTTGTCAACTTTTCTTCAACTTCAACTCCACAAACCTCAACAGTATAAACAGCGTTTCGGGCGGTAAATTGCGGCTTCAACAATTGCCACAATTTCACAACAACGTTGTGTGGACGTTTTTTTGCCTTTATTATGGCGTTTGAAGCTGATACTGACTTTTCCACCGCCCCTACAACAACTACAATATTATATTTATATCTTATTATATCTTATTTTTGTTTTCTTCTCTGCTTATCATAATTTCATCATATAACAAGTCGGCTTAACACAACTTAAAATTTAAGCTGACAGACATATAGAAAATTATATATCAGGATTTCCTGATCATCGCCATATACTTTCACATATGGCAGCTTATACGGAGGTATCTGTCAAATGAAATTTATCTGTAATAAAACAGAACTTAGTGAAGCTATAAATAATGTTTCACGTGCTGTTCCGCAAAAATCAACCATTCAGGCTCTCGAAGGCATAAAAGTAAAAGTTTCGCCCAACGAACTTGAATTGACCGCATACAACCTTGAAATGGGTATCAGAACTACAATATCAGCCGTTACTCAGGACAGCGGAGAATTTGTAGTCAGCGCAAGACTGTTCAGCGAATTCACACGCAGAATGTCGGGAGACGACATTACTATAGAAGTTGACGAAAACAACGTTGTACAGCTTTCATGCGTCGCAACGGAATGCAGCTTTTCAGCAATTTCAGCCGAAGAATATCCCGATCTTCCCGTAGTAGACTCCAGACGCAGTTTTTCCGTAAAGCAGTCGGTTCTCCGTTCAATGATAAACATGACCAGCTATGCCGTTGCTCAGAATGAAAGCAAGCCGATATTTACGGGCGAACTTTTCGATATCGAGGACGGAAAATTCACGCTTGTGGCTATCGACGGATTCCGCCTTGCTATCAGGACGGAAGATACCGAAACTTCCGAAAAATACAGTTTCGTAGTGCCGAAAAAGGCTCTTACGGAGGTTTCCACCCTTATCCGCGACGATTCCGATAAAAACTGCGTGATCAGCGTAAACGACAGGCACATTATATTTGAGATCAACAATGTTTTCGTTATTTCACGGCTTCTTGAGGGCGCGTTCCATAATTATAAACTAAGCATTCCCGACGGCTGCAAAACCGAAATTTTCGTCAATAAGAAAGATTTCTCAAATTGTCTCGAACGCTGCTCGCTTATAATCGACGATAAAAATAAATCGCCGATTCGCTGCGAAATTGGCGGCGGAGTAATGAAGATAAGCTGCAAAACGGCTGTAGGAAAGGTCAATGACGCGATATCGGCTGATATTTCCGGGGAAACGGTCACCATTGGTTTCAATAACAGACTGGTTCTGGACGCTCTTCGAGCAGCCGAGGGCGATAAGGTGAGAATTCGTCTCAACGGCGCGATGAAAGTAATCGAGATACTTCCGCCAATGGGTGAAAATTATATCTTTCTTGTAATGCCTATTCAGTTAAAAAATTAAAGGGGAGTATTAAGAGAAAATGCCCGAAAACAAAATAAAAATCACCACCGAATTCATCAAGCTTGACGCCCTGCTGAAATTTGCCTCTATGGTAGGTTCGGGCGGCGAAGCGAAAATGCTGATTCAGGACGGTCAGGTCACGGTAAACGGAGAAGTATGCACCATGCGCGGCAAAAAGATACGCGCAGGCGACAAAGTAGCCATAATCGGCGAAGCAGAGGTGGAAGTGTGCTGATTACTTATGCCGAGATAGACGGATTTAAAAATCTGTCGAAGATCTCTTTCGCGCCCGATTGGAAATACAATATAATCGTCGGCGCGAACGCTCAGGGCAAGACTAATCTCCTTGAGGCGATGTGGATATTGTCAGGCTGCAAAAGTTTCCGCGGCTCTAAGGAAAAAGATTATATCGCGCTCGGCGGAAGCAAAATGACGTCGAGCATAAAATTCCGTGACAGTCTGCGCGAACAGAAGATCAGCATAGAGATGAACAGATCGGCAAATTCAGGCAAAACTATCCACCTTAACGGCGTGAAGCAGAAAGGTACGGGTTCGCTTTTCGACGTGTTCAAATGCATTGCTTTTTCGCCCGACGACGAGGAGATAGTCAAAGGTTCTCCCGAAAGGCGGCGGAATTTCATCGATATGGCGGCATCGCAGCTTAATCCGCTGTTTGTCGCTCACATAAATAAAAGCAACGCCATTACGAATCAGCGCAACGCTCTTCTCAAATCCATTATGATGAAAGAAGAATCTCCCGATGTTCTGGACGCATGGGACAGGCAGGCTGCCCGCGAGGGCGCGTTGATTTCATATATGCGCGCCGATTATATCAAAAAAATAAACGAGATCAGCAGCAGGCTTTACAGCGCGATAACAGGCGGAAACGAAACTATGGAGCTGGATTACAGATCAAATGTGTACCGTCCCGAAGATTTCGAGCTTCCCTGCGACGATGCCGCCGTCAATAAATATTACACGCGCCTGCATGAATTGGCGGATTACGATATCCGCACAGGCGTTACCCACTGCGGAGTAAACCGCGACGACGTACTTATCAGGATAAACGGGGTCAGCGCTAAGGAATTCGGCTCGCAGGGGCAGAAAAAATCAGCCGCCCTTGTTATGAAGCTTGCTCAGGCGGAAATTTATAAAAAGCGCAGCAAGGAATCTCCCGTAGTATTTCTGGACGACGTTATGGGCGAACTCGACGAAAGCCGTCAGCGTTTTATCTTTGATATCATCAAAGATATGCAGGTATTTGTCACAACGCCGAACGAAAGCGCGCTGCTTCCCGAAATGAAAGGGAAAATTCTTCGTATCAGCAAGGGAACGATAATTAATGAATAACGCGGTATATCTGCATATAGGCAATAATTATTCGGTGGACGTCCGCAGTATCATCGGGATATTTGATATGGACAACACTACCGTTACAGGCATCACGAAAAAGCTGCTTGATAAAGCTGAAAAGGAAAAAAGGCTGTTTTTAGCCACATATGAGCTTCCGAAAACTTTTATCGTGACTGCGGAAAAAATATATATATCCCAGCTTGCGGCAAGCACATTAAAAAAACGCCTTGCAAACGGCGGCGGTTATTAAGAATATGTTTACAGAAATTCATTAGAGGCTGCCTAAACATGTTCTAAAGCAAAATCGCACAAAACACGCTTGACGGGTCTGTCTCTATTCATTAGCTGCTTTTATCAGTGAATAGTGATAAATAGAGATCAAAGTGCGATTTGATTTAATTACTCAGGAGGTAATTATGAGTCAGCAGAATAACAATTACGATGAAAACGACATACAAATTCTTGAAGGCCTTGAAGCTGTACGTAAGCGCCCCGGAATGTATATCGGCTCTACAGGCCCGAGCGGTCTCCATCATCTTGTCTATGAGATAGTGGACAACTCCATTGACGAAGCGCTTGCAGGCTATTGTACGGAGATAAAGGTCGAGATACTGAAAGGCGATATTATCCGCGTTTCGGACAACGGACGAGGAATCCCCGTCGGAATCCACCCGAAAGAGGGAATTTCCGCGGCTACCGTAGTTTATACGATACTTCATGCAGGCGGAAAATTCGGCGGCGGCGGATATAAGGTATCGGGCGGTCTCCACGGCGTCGGAGCGTCGGTCGTCAACGCTCTTTCGGAGTGGCTGGAACTCACGGTAAAGGACGGCGAAAACGTCTGGTTTCAGCGATTTGAGCGCGGCAGTTACAGTGAGGAACTGAAATCTGTCGGCAAAACCACGGAAACGGGAACGAGCGTTACTTTTAAAGCGGACGGCGAGATTTTCGAGAATACGGTATACGATTACGAAGTGCTGCTGAAACGTCTCAGGGAGCAGGCTTTCCTCAATGCGGGCATAAAGATCAATTTTTCCGATCTCCGCGACGACGAGAATATACAGTCTGAAACTCTTCACTATGAGGGCGGAATCAGACAGTTTGTGGAGCATATTCATGAAACCCGAGGCTACGAATCGCTCAGCGGAGACGTTATCTATTTTTCGGGAACTCAGGGGGATTCCTTTGCGGAAATCGCGCTCCAGTACAACGACAGTTATAATGAAATAATACTTTCGTTTGCAAATAATATCCACACCAAAGACGGCGGTTCTCATGAAACGGGCTTTAAAAACGCTCTTACCAAGGTCATAAACGAATACGGCAAGAAAATGGGTCTGCTCAAAGAAAAAGAGCGTCTTACGGGCGACGACGTCCGCGAGGGCTTAACGGCGATAATTTCGGTAAAACTTACGGAATGCGAGTTTGAGGGACAGACAAAGGGACGTCTCGGAAATCCCGAAGTAAAGCCGTTTATCGAAAAGCTTATCATGGAAAAGCTTATGAATTTTCTGGAGGAAAATCCTGCTGTTGCAAAGATAATTTTCGATAAGAGCGTTTCCGCCCTGAAAGCCCGTGAAGCCGCCAAAAGAGCGCGCGAAGCCGAGCGCAACAAGACTTTCGGCAAAACTTCGATGCCCGAAAAGCTTGCGGACTGCGCCGAGCGCGATAACCGATATACGGAAATTTACATCGTCGAGGGAGATTCGGCGGGCGGTTCCGCAAAACAGGGACGAGACAGACGATATCAGGCTATCCTTTCGCTCTGGGGCAAGATGCTGAACGTTGAAAAGGCGCGAATCGATAAAATTTACAGCAATGAAAAGCTTGTCCCCGTCGTAACGGCTCTGGGAACGGGTATCGGCGAGGAATTTGATATTGAAAAACTTCGCTACGGCAAAGTTATCATCATGGCTGATGCCGATGTTGACGGTATGCATATCAGAACCCTGCTGCTGACGTTCTTTTTCCGCTATATGCGCCCGCTTATCACCAACGGCAACGTTTATATCGCGCAGCCTCCCCTTTTCAAGGTGTGGCGCAATAAAGAGGAACGCTATGCGTTTTCCGAGGAAGAGCGCGATAAATATACTGCCGAGTTGTCGGAGGACGGCAAGTATAAAGTCGAGATACAGCGATATAAAGGTCTCGGTGAGATGGATCCCGAACAGCTGTGGGAAACGACTATGGATCCCGAACGGCGTACTATCGTTAAGATAAGCATGGAGGACGCATTAAAGGCGGACGAAGTATTCACTATCCTTATGGGCGACAAGGTTGAACCAAGACGAAAGTTTATCGAGAAAAACGCAAAATTTGCGCAGAACCTCGATATATGACAATACACGGAAATTAATTTTCACTTGTGCGGCATTATGCAAGGGGACGC
>DETO01000040.1:0-3304 GCA_002362135.1 Ruminococcus sp. UBA3286
ATATGGAATTACAGCAATAACCATAACAGCTGTAAGAATATTAAAAGTTACGGAAGTCAGAAAAACAGCTTCTTCTCCCGAAATAGTATACGCCAAAATCACAGCGCATATTGAAATTACAGCCGCAGCTATTCCGCCATAAAACAATATTTTTCCACAAAGCTTATTTGCAAATATCCAGCCATCACGTCTGCTCATTGAGCGTGATGTTCTATAACCAAATGTTCTGTTTATATCGCAATCCGCATTTTTGTATAGAATTCTTCCGCCAAGAACCAGAATAAACGGCGTTAGAACTGCAAAAAGAATTGAAGATAACAGCATTTTTACTCCTTTCATGGTCAAAGCATTGTGATAAACCTTGAACCTGCATAATCAGCGTACAATAATTCCTTTGTTTCTGCAATGTGTTTTCACCTGCTGAACGGTCAGTTCCTTAAAATGAAACAGCGAAGCCGCCAACGCAGCCGTTGCGCCCGTTTTTTCAAAGACTTCCGAAAAATCATCAAGTTTACCTGCTCCGCCGCTTGCGATAACAGGTATCTGACAATTATCGCAGACAGCTTTCAGCATTTCAATATCGAATCCTTCCTTAGTTCCGTCCGCATCAATGGAATTCAGGCATATCTCCCCTGCTCCCAGTTTTTCGATCTGATGAACCCAGTCGATGAGATCAATACCCATATCAACTCTTCCGCCATTTATGTATACCGTCCACTTGTGATCGGCAATTTTTTTAGCGTCTATTCCCACGCAGATACACTGACTGCCGAAGATATCCGCCCCGTCTTTGATAAGCTGCGGCTTCTTAACAGCCTGAGAATTTACAGAAACCTTATCCGCACCAGCGCGCAAAGTTTCACGAATATCGTCGACTGTCTTGATTCCTCCGCCGACTGTCAGCGGCACAAAAACACGCTTTGCAGTTTCACGAACCACATCAAGGAAAACTCCTCGTCCTTCAAATGACGCAGTAATATCGTAAAAAACTATCTCGTCAGCGCCTTGTTTATCATATTCCGCGGCGCATTCAACAGGATCGCCCACATCGCGTATTCCCTCGAAATTAACGCCTTTTACCACTTTTCCGTTGCGCACATCAAGGCATGGGATTATTCTTTTTGCAAGCACTTTTATACCTCCTTTATTTAACGAAAAAATTTGAATAGTGAAACATGATCTTTTATCTCGGAAAACCCGTTTTTTTGATAGAAATGATATGCAGGAACTGTTCTTTCCGTTTGAAGAAAAATGTGTGTTATCTTTTTATTTTTTGCATATTTTTCTATTCTGCTTAAAAAGTCAGTCCCAAGACCTTCGCCCTGCCTTTCAGTTTCAATGCAGAATTCAAAAATATAATACTCTGTTCCTGCGCACCAATGCATGACATATCCTAAAGATAAGCCAATCAATTTGTCATCGTCAAATAACCCAAATGATAATGAATTGTTGTTTCCGATCAAATCCTCGATGTATTGATGAAGCTGAGCAGAATCACTCCAGTCATCATTCCATGGTTTATTTGAAAAAATATTAAAAAACAACAGTTTGATTTCCTCAATTTGTTCTATACTCAATTCCTTCATTGTAATCATGTTTTTGTCTCCTATTAAGCTGAATTTTATGTTTTGTTTCTTCCAGAACATTCAAAATTTAGACGTACATGAAACAACTATTTCATTAACGCCTTCTTCATACGAATTCGGTTCGCCGTATCCCCAAAGATTTACTCCATAAACTGCCCATAACTGCTTATTATCATCTTGCCACGTGTATTCCTCGCATACGTTCAATTCCAAATTTTCGTCAGAGAGTTCTCCCTCTCCGTACCACTCTGAAAGCGTTTCTGTTATTTTATCGTAAGCAGCTTTTAATTCTTCCTTGGAACATGGATAAACAGGATTTTCCGGGCTTCCCTCTGCTCCAAAATGATACCCGAATGTTACAAGCTTGTCCGTCTGCGATTCAAACTCAAAAAACATATATCCTTTTAAGCCTGTATCAAAAACTTCATCATCGTTTAATTTATAATCATACTCGACCGTATTTTTGTACGTTTCCGTTGTAATACAATTATCATATTTTTCACCAACGACGGCAAATACTTCTTCTGAGGTCATATCAACATCTATATCAGGAATGATCGATTTGCTTTTCGGCGTCGATTCGCAGCTAACTGCAAGCATTCCCAATGATAATATGCCGATAATACAGCAAAATGTCTTTTTCATATTTTAATTCTCCTATTTGCATGATGTCATATATCATTCTGTAATCATTCTTAAAGATGCTTTTTCATAATGTCATAGCATAAATAATCATTATTTTCAGTTTTAATAGTATGATATCCACATTCTATATAGCCTCTTTTTTGATAAATTGCTTTCGCTGAAAGAGAAGCATCAATTATGACCTCATCATAAATTTTTGCGATCGTACACTCGGCAAAGTCTAATAATTCTTTGCCGTATCCATTGCCTTGATAGTTTGGCAACACAAATAAGCGGCATATCTCATTATTTTTAATCGTGACAGTTCCAACTGCAATTTGTTCCGAATCATAAAACAAAAAAACACAATTTTCAGAAATATCATTTTTAATATTATCAGCATTATGATGATTCAGAAAAAAATTTACAGCTCCATTTGGATAATAATGCGGATAGATCTCATTAATCGTTGTATGAGTGATTTCTTTCACAATATCAAAATCAGATTTCTCTGCCAATCGTATACTCATTATGTCCCCCTATAAACTCTAATCATCATTGCTTGTATATTTACTGATTAAATGAGATTACTCTTTTCACAATCATTTTAAGTCTATTATACGGTATTTCAGAGAACCTGCAATTACAACCGAAGTATCGCCTTTATTCAGATCAATGCAGCTGCTTTTCCAGAGCGGTTCAAAATCTCCCAAATCAGACCACACAATAAGTTTATCATCGCGTGTTTTTCCAAGCAAATCAGTATGTATCGCCAGATAACAATCAAATATTTGATTGCTGTAATTATCACAATATGCACTAAATCTAAAATGACGAACGCCCTCAAAAAGCATTTCTATCCTGCCATGCCATGAACTGTCTACAGTTAATAAAAGTTTATAGGTTTCAGGTCCACAATGTATAATTTGTGCCTCTCCGTCATTTGCACACCCACTTTCATAGTTTGCCGATACTATAACGGAATCATGCAAACCGCTTGTATTTCTCATAAATTTTTCTATATCTTCATCTGATTTGATTTTATGCCAAATTGTTTCAGACATTTATAGATTTCCTTTCTATAATAAAGAAAA
>DETO01000040.1:3602-35391 GCA_002362135.1 Ruminococcus sp. UBA3286
CCTTCGTAAAACTTTTCCTTAATTACTTAGATTCTGCATATCTAACAGCTTCACGAAGATCAAGCGTACCCTTGTAAATAGACTTTCCGCAGATCGTTCCGTACAATCCCATTTCCTTGCAGGCGATAATATCCGCAATTGTATGAACTCCGCCGCTTGCTACAATATTAGCTCTGCCGACAGTCGCGTCGGATAAAGCTTTAAGCTGCTCCACATTCACGCCGCTTAACGTGCCGTCTTTGGAAATATCAGTAAAAATAAAATATTTAACTCCTACGGAGATCATCTTCTCCGCAAGTTCAATATAGCCAACGTTTGAAGTTTCAAGCCATCCCTCAGTCGCCACCATTCCGTTGACTGCGTCGATTCCGACAACAATCTTCTCACTGCCGAATTTATCAACTGCATCGCTTACAAGTTTGGGATCTTTCAGCGCGGCAGAACCGAGGATCACGCGCGAAATGCCCATATCAAGATATTCGCGAATAGTTTCAAGGTTTCTGATTCCTCCGCCGAGTTCAACTTTAAGATCAGTTTTTTCGGCAACGTCCGTGTAAATTTTAGTATTTACAGGTCTGCCCTCTTTTGCGCCGTCCAGATCAACCATGTGTATCCACGACGCGCCGGCAGTTTCAAAATCCTTTGCGGTTTCGAGATAATCGCTTGCAACTTTCTCAACCGTGGAAAAATCGCCCTTGAAAAGACGTACACAATTGCCGTCTTTTATGTCGATCGCAGGAAAAATTATCATATCAGACCTCCGAAGCTTTTAAGTATTTTTAATCCCGTTTCGCCGCTTTTTTCGGGGTGGAACTGCGCGCCGTAGACGAACTTTCCGTCGTAAACAAGCGCAGGAACTCTTCCGCCGTATTCGCAGAATGCCGCGATATTCCGATCATCGCAATGCGCCTTGTAGGAATGAACGAAATATACGAATTCATCGTCCCCGACGTTTTCGAGAATGGGACAATCATTTAATTTTACGAGTTTGTTCCAGCCCATATGTGGGATTATCAGTTCGCTTTCTTCCATTTTGCGAACCGAGCCGTCTATCAGACCAAGTCCGTCGCATTCCTCGAATTCATAACCCTTTTGAAAGATCATCTGCATTCCGAGACAAATTCCCAGAAACGGCTTTTTTGCGGCTTCTTCCTTGATAACGCCGATCAGTCCGCTTTTTTCAAGCATTTTCATAGCGGCAGGGAACGCTCCTACCCCCGGAAGAATCACCGCGTCCGCAGCCTTTATCTTATCGGCGTCGGAGACGAGTTCGCTCTCCAGATTCAGATGATCAAGAGCATTTTTCACGCTGAAAATATTTCCTGCACCATAGTCGATTATAGCAATCATTACAATACTCCCTTCGTCGAAAGCGTTGAGCCGTCTTCATTGAATGATACCGCAGTTTTCAAGGCATGAGCGACCGCCTTATAGATCGCTTCCGCCTTGTGATGATCATTCGAGCCGTACAGCAAATTGATATGCATGGTGATTCCCGAATTAAAAGTAAATGCGCGGAAAAACTCCTCCGTCATGCAAAGATCATAGCCGCCGCAGGACTGGTTCGTAAACTCGCAGTTGAACACCAGAAACGGACGGTTGCTGATGTCAAGACTGCACATCGCAAGACTTTCGTCCATCGGGATATACGACGTTCCGTAGCGTACAATTCCCGATTTATCGCCCATTGCGCGATTAAGAGCCTGCCCCAGCGCGATTCCCGTATCTTCGATCGTGTGATGACAGTCAACTTCCAGATCGCCCTTTACCTGAACCGTCATGCTGATTCCGCTATGCTTTGCAAGCGCCGTCAGCATATGATCGAAAAATCCGATTCCCGTGGAAATATCAGCTTTTCCGCAGCCGTCCAGTTCAACAAGGATATAAATATCTGTCTCCCGCGTGGCACGCGTAACTTCGCCTATTCTAATTTTATTATCCATTCAGAATTTCCTCCAACGCAGCAAAAAGCTTCTCCATTTCTTCATCAGTACCTACGGAAATTCGCAAATAATCGCATATTACAGGCTTATCCCAATATCGTACATAAATTTTGCGCTTTTTAAGTTCTTCAAAAACATATTTTGCCGGCTTCCGTTCAGGCTTTGCAAAAATAAAATTGCTGGCTGAATCCGTAAATGTAAATCCCAAATTGGCAAGCTTCTTCTTAGACTTTTCACGCGTAACTATTATCTTGTCAACTATTTCGCGGAAATATTTTTCATTTTTCATTGAAGCCGCTCCGCAAAGCTGAGTTACCGTATTCATCGTATAAGAATTCACGGAGAATTTGACATCGTTCATGTATTTGATAAGCTTTTCGCTGCCCATTGCAAAACCTATTCTCATGCCTGCCATTGAACGCGACTTCGAATATGTCTGCACCACAAGAAGATTATCGTATTTTTCAATGAGAGGCAGACAGCTTTCGCCGCCAAAATCAATATACGCTTCGTCAATGATAACCACGGAATCCGGATTTTTGCTTACAATATCCTCGATCATCGAAACGCTCTCCAACACGCCCGTCGGCGAATTGGGATTCGGGAAAATAATTCCGCCATTCTCCTGATAATAATCCTTTGAATCAATTGTAAAATCTTCTTTCAGCGGACAGGTCTTATATGGTATCCTGTAAACATCTGCCCATACATCATAGAAAGAATACGTAATATCGGGGAAAAGAACAGGTTTATCGGAATTGAAAAACGTCATGAACGCCATTGCCAATACGTCGTCCGAACCAACTCCCACGAAAATTTGCGAGGACTTTAAACCATATCTCTGAGCGATAGAATCCACGAGAACTTCCGCGTCAGGAGCGGGATAAAGTCGCATTCTCGATATATCGAAATTCTCCAGCATCGCCTTGACTTCGGGACACGGCGGATAGGGATTTTCATTCGTATTCAGCTTTATAACGTTCGATTCTTTAGGCTGCTCGCCCGGAACGTACGGTTCGACTTTACGAACGGCGCTCTCCCAATTTTTCAGATTCATTTCGTCATCTCTCCTTCAAATCTGACTTTGATAGCATTCGCATGAGCCGTCAGACCCTCGCGCTCGGCGATCAGTACAATATCGTCTTTAGCTTCGCGAAGAGCAGCCTCTGTATAATAAGTGTAGCTGATACGCTTTGTGAAGCTTGAAACTCCGAGGGGCGAGAAAAATCTTGCCGTGCCGCTTGTGGGAAGAACATGATTAGGGCCTGCATAATAATCGCCCAACGGTTCGGAAGCATATTCCCCAAGGAATATCGAACCTGCATTGTCGAGTTTGCCCAGTAATTCCATAGGATTTTCCATGTGGACTTCAAGATGCTCCGGCGCAATGAGATTTGCAAGGGCAGCACAATGCTCGCGGCTGTCAGTTACGATTATCGCACCATAATCGTTCAAGGACTTTTCAATTATCTCTTTACGCGACAGATAAGCTTTCTGACGCTCTATTTCAGCGATGACCTTGTCGGCAAGAGATTCGTCGGAAGTCACAAGAATTGCCGAAGCAAGAACGTCATGTTCCGCCTGCGACATGAGATCAGCCGCAACATAGGCAGGATCGGCAGTTTTATCAGCAATTACAAGTATCTCGCTCGGCCCTGCTATCATATCGATATCGACAACGCCGTAGAGAAGCTTCTTCGCAGTAGCAACAAAAATATTTCCCGGGCCAACGATCTTATCGCACTTCGGAATTTCTTCCGTACCGTATGCAAGAGCCGCAATAGCCTGCGCACCGCCGACCATGAACACTCTGTCAACTCCGCAGATCGAAGCCGCTGTAAGAATATCTTTGTTCGGCGTTCCGTCTTTAAGAGGAGGAGTGACCATAATTATTTCCTCAACGCCTGCAATTTTTGCGGGAATCGCATTCATAAGAACGCTGGACGGATAAGCCGCCGTACCTCCGGGAACATACAATCCGACGCGTTTAAGACCGCGAACTCTCTGTCCCATGATAACGCCGTTGTCTTTGGCATTTATAAATCCCTGTTCAACCTGACGCGTATGGAAATCCACAATATTTTCCTGTGCATTGAGCAGCGCATTTACAAAATCCATGTCTGCTTCTTCAAGGGCTTCGTTAATTATCTCGCGTGGAACTTCGTAAAATTCGGGAAGATTTCCGTCAAATTTCTGAGTGTATCTCTTTACAGCTTCATCGCCGTTTTCACGAACATCGTCGATTATTTCCGATACAGTTTCCGTTACCTTTTTATTAGTCTCGCCTGCGCGCTTGTTAAGCTCTGCAAGAAAATCCAACTCTGCTTTTCCGTCTGCAAAAATTTTTCTCATCACAAATTCTCCTCTATAAGTTTAATGAGCGCCTCTATCTCCGCCTGACGCATTTTAAGGCTTACCGTATTCACGATAAGACGCGCCGAGATAGGCGCAACGTCCTCGATGACCTCAAGTCCGTTTTCTTTCAGCGTCGTGCCTGTCTCAACTATATCAACAATACCGTCCGCAAGATTGAGCAGCGGCGCAAGTTCAACCGAGCCTTCAATCTTGATGATCTCCGTATCCATGCCCTTTTTCTCGAAAAAGCTTCTCGCTACATTCGGATATTTCGTAGCAATCGTCTTGATTCCGTAGCCACTGTAAAAATCATATCCTTTTTTAGTTGCAAGCGCAAATTTGCACCGTCCAAAGCCGAGATCAACCAACTCAAAAAATTTACCTTTCATCTCCATAATCGTATCTTTGCCAACAACGCCCATATCGCATACGCCATGCTCCACATAGGTGATAACGTCGTTTGCCTTGGCAAGTACGACCTCCAGATTGCCGTCAGGAACGGGAAGAATCAGCTTTCTGCCTTTTTCCCGAACTGCTGTGCAGTCAAATCCCAGTTTCTCCAGAAGTCCGACAGTATCCTTTTCAAGCCTGCCCTTTGTAAGAGCGATTCTGATTGGTTTGTTCATCATTTTTCCTCCCCGCTTTCGCCATCGACTACCACAACACGCGCAATCTTTCTCTCCTTGGCATATTCGCGCACCGATTCAATATCGCCGAAAAGAGCGTTCTCAACTATCATGCCCTCTTCGCGCAGTTCCTTAGCCTTTTTGAGCGCTTCAACTTCGCAGCCCTCCTCGGCGTAAACTATAACATCCGCGCCCTGTACGGCAGGAAGTATGCCGTTTCTCTCGATAACTTTGGATATTGCGTTTATGTTAACGGCAAATCCGACAGCAGGAATATCATAGCCGAATTCCGCGATAAGCTTATCATATCTTCCGCCCGATATGACTTCGTCTCCGTGACCTTTCAGATATCCCTTTATTATCAGACCAGTGTAATAGTCAGTTTTATTGACTAATCCGAGATCGACTGTAATATTTCCCTCTCCGTTGCAAAGTTCGGCGGCATTTCGATAAATATCGCGCAGCTCATCAAGAATGTATTTCACATTTTCATCGGGAATAAGTTCCTCCGCCTTGTCGAAAACTTCTTCTCCGCCAAAAAGTGCAGGCAGCTTTTTCAATGCAGCCGTCACGGGATTATTTCCGAACGCGTCAAGGAAATCATTAAGCGCCGGGAAATTCTTGCTCTGAATAAGCTTGCGTATGTGATCTTTCTCTTTATCGTCGGCTTCCAGTTTATCAACAAGCGCTCTGAATACGCCGATATGTCCGAGTTCAAGGGAAAATTCCATACCGAATGCACTAAGGGAATCCATCGCCGTTGAGATGACTTCGAGATCAGCCATTTTCGTCTGCGAACCAATCAGCTCGATTCCTGCCTGAACCAATTCGTCGCTTCTTCCTTTGAGGGTGGATTCATTGCGATATACCGTCTGATTGTAACATAATTTCAACGGCAGAACGGCATCACGGAGACGAGTTGCAACAACTCTTGCGATAGGCATCGTGGAATCGGGGCGCATTACAAGAAGCCTGCCCTTTCCGTCGGTAAGCTTGTATAGGGCTTCCTGTGAAAAATAGCGCGTTTTCTGGTTGAATACGTCGAAAAATTCAACGCCGGGGGTGATCATTTCGCTGTAACCTCTTTTTTTGAAAAGATCCAGCAGTGTATTCTCAATATTTCGTCTGACGATACATTCCACAAAAAGCAGATCTTTCGTACCTTCGGGAGTGATCAGATCGTAATTTTTCATAAACAGCCTCCTTAATTGTATAGGCAAATTCACTTTAGTGTGCTAACATGATACTATGATAACATAACATCACGATAAAGTCAAGCTAAAAGAATGACATTTGTGTGGATTCAGGCAAATCGCCGAAAGCATTTAGCTTTTTCAGCATATCAATTGTTGTTTTTGACACACCGCTCTGTTCGCGGAATTCCTCGATCGAGATAAATCCGCCTTTCTGTGCAGCTTCATAAAGACCGCGCGCCGCGTTTTCCCCGACTCCCGGCATTGCAGAAAACGGGATTCTCAGCTTGCCGTCTTCGGGAAGATAGTCGGTCGCATGGGATTTGAACAGATTTATCGGCAAAAACTCATAGCCGCGCGAAAGCATTTCGTTGGTGATAAGCAGAATATCATAAAGATCGCTTTCTTTTTTGGTGCGTTCGTTGCCAAGTTCCTTCAGCTCATTTATTCTCGCGCGAACAGCTTCCTTGCCCTTGACAGCGAGATCGGCGTCAAAATCTTCACCGCGCACCGAAAAATACGTAGAGTAATATTCCAGCGGCTTATGAAGTTTGAACCACCCCAGCTTTATCGCGGCAATAACATATGCGGCGGCATGAGCTTTTGGAAACATATATTTGATTTTCAGACAGCTTTCAATATACCAATCGGGAACGTCATGACTGCGCAGCATTTCAATGATTTCCGGAGTAAACTGCTTGGGAGCTTTACCCTTTCGCGTCCATTCCATGATCTGGAACGCCATTTTCGGTTCTACATTTTTATAAAGCAAATACGTCATAATGCTGTCACGAGTTCCGATAACTTCTGAAATAGTACATACATTTTGGTCAATAAGATCTTTTGCGTTGCCAAGCCATACATCAGTACCGTGCGAAAGTCCTGAAATTTGCAGAAAGTCGCTGAATTTCGTAGGTTTTGCATCAAGAAGCATTTGTATCGTAAACCCCGTTCCCATTTCGGGGATTCCAAGACTTCCCGTTTTACAGAAAATTTCCTCCGAAGTAACGCCCAGAACATCGCAGTTTGTACACATTCTTATAACGTCCGGATCGGAAGTCGGAACATTTTTGATCTCGATACCCGTGAGGTCTTCAAGATGCTTATAAAGCGTCGGTACAACGTGACCAAGCTCGTCCAATTTCAGTATAGTATCATGCAGCGAATTAAAGTCGAAGTGAGTTGTGATAACCTCGGAATCCGCCGAATCCGCAGGGTGCTGAACAGGCGTGAAATCGTACACTTCGTAATCCGCAGGAACTACGACCATTCCGCCCGGGTGCTGACCGGTAGTTCGCTTGATACCGGTACATCCTATGGAAAGACGGTTCATCTCAGAATTGTTCAGCTCAATGCCGTTTTCCTCGCAGTATTTTTTTACATATCCGAACGCCGTTTTATCAGCGACCGCCGAAATCGTTCCTGCTTTGAACACGTTCTGCTTACCAAAAAGCTGCTCCGTATAACGATGAGCGCGCGATTGATATTCGCCCGAAAAGTTCAGGTCGATATCGGGAGCTTTGTCGCCGTCAAATCCCAGAAACGTTTCAAACGGTATGTCATGCCCTTCACGATGCATATCCGTTCCGCATTTCGGACAGTTTTTCTGCGGCAGATCAAATCCCGAACCGTAAGTACCGTCAAGCAGAAATTCGCTGTACTTGCATTGAGAATTCGGGCAAATATAATGCGGCGGAAGCGGATTTACCTCTGAAATTCCCGCCATTGACGCAACGAACGACGAGCCTACAGAACCTCTCGAACCAACAAGATAACCGTTTTCCACAGAATTCCAGACAAGCTTCTGAGCGATGATATACAGTACTGAAAATCCATGCTTGATAATGGAAGAAAGCTCTCTGTCAAGCCGTTTTTCCACTATCTCGGGAAGCGGATCGCCGTAAATTTCATGAGCCTTGTCGTGGGTGATCTTAGTCAGTTCTTCTTCTGCGCCGTCAATAGTTGGCGTAAACGTACCGCGCGGAATAGGACGAACGACTTCAATCATGTCGGCGATAGCGTTGGTATTGGTGATTACGACCTCTTTCGCCTTATCTTCGCCCAGATATTCGAATTCAGCAAGCATTTCCTCTGTGGTTCTGAAATAAAGCATCGCCTGATTTTCAGCGTCCTTAAATCCCATGCCTGCAAGAATAATTTTACGGTATATTGCGTCTTTCGGGTCGATAAAATGCACATCACAGGTCGCGCATACCGGAATATCCAGCTTTTCGCCCAACGCAATTATTCTGCGGTTGAATTCACGGAGCTCCTCGTCGTTTGCAGCCGTTCCCTCACGAACCATAAATTCGTTGTTGCAAATCGGCTGAATTTCCAGATAATCATAGAATTTCGCCAATTTTTCAAGCTTATCTTCGGATTTCATAGCAATCATCGCCTGAAAAAGTTCTCCGGCCTCACAAGCGCTGCCAAAAATCAGCCCCTCGCGATGCTTTTCAAGGATAGATTTCGGGATAAGAGGCTTTTTATAGAAGTAATCGAGGTTGCTTATCGAGACAAGGCGGTACAAATTCTTCAAGCCCGCCTGATTTCGCACAAGGATTATCTGGTGATATGAGCGCAGTTTTTTGATCTCAATGTCGTTCACTAATTTGTTGATCTGATTTATTTTCTCGAATCCGCGCTGAGATTTCAGACGTCCAAGAAGTTCGATAAAAATTTTTGACAGCATCAGCGCGTCCTCATCAGCACGATGATGCTCAAAATTGCCGAGTTTCAAGGCTTTTGCCACATTGTTGAGTTTATGTCGGCTCATCTCGGGAAGCATAGCGCGGCACATTATCAGCGTATCTATGTAATTATACTGAAAGTTGATATTGTTGCGTCGGCATACCTGATCAATCATTGTTGTGTCAAAATCTGCATTATGCGCAACAAGAATCGGAGAATCGCCGCAAAATTCCATGAATTTACGCAGTGCTTCATCTTCGCGGGGCGCGCCTTTTACTGTATTATCGTCAATTCCCGTTAGTTCAGTAATCTTTTCGGGAATCGGTATCCCCGGATCTACATATGTTTCAAAGCTGTCAACATTTTGAAGATTTCGCACTTTGACAGCCGCAATACTCGTGAGTCTATCGTTTGCAAAACTCAATCCTGTAGTTTCAACGTCGAAAACTATATACTCATCGTTTAAATTTCTGCCGTCCGGAAATTTCAAAATCTGATCACGGTCGATGTCATTTACTACATAAGCCTCACATCCGTAAATCACCTTGAAATTCTTCGGCATATTGTACATACAATCGGGAAATGCCTGTACACAGCCATGATCAGTGATAGCCATCGCCTGATGTCCCCAAGCGGCGGCACGATTGATCAACGTAACAGGATCGGTTACGGCATCCATTGCCGACATATTAGTATGACAATGCAACTCCACTCGCTTTTCGGGATAGTTGTCCATTTTCTGAATCCGCTTTCCCTTTATAATCGAATTCGGCGTGATACATATGTCGCGCGCATAACTATCGTAATCTATCTTTCCTGATATTAATATCGCTGTTCCTTTTTTCAAGCCTGAAAGTTTATCAATTTCATCGGTATCGGAAGTTTTGCCGAAAATTTTAACAAGAAGCGAACCGCTGTAATCAGTTATACTGTACGTAATAACTGTCTTATCATTTCGCAGTTCTTTAACTTCGGAAGCAAAAATATCGCCAACCACGACAACTTTTTCGCCTAATTTTCGGACGGCTTCCGAAATCGAACATGGCTTTTCGCGAATTGCCTTGCCTTTGACGATCTCCGCAGATTCCGCGTCGAAAGTTTCGTCCAGCGAGGAAATATCGACGGATTGGCTCGGAATAGCCGAAAACGCCTCCTCGCGATTGATTTCATCTGCCGTTTTTTCGGGAGCGAGCTGACTGCTGTAATCAGGCAATTCAGGCGCAAGATTATTGATCAATGCGTCATATTCTTCAGATGTAAACGCATCGCCGCCTTTCAGCTCGATCTGTACTCTCACTCCGAATTGATTGTAGATAAGCTGAGAAAATTTACGGCTGAATTCACAACGTATCAGCATATCCCGACCGCCATGTTTCAGCGATATTTCGAGATTTTCGCCATTTATTGCATATTCCGCATCGTCAAGAAATCCGTTCACCACAGATACGTCGCGCTTCAATCGAAGTATGAGATCGCCGAGACAATCCAGCGAAAAAAGCGAGCCGTCATACCGCGGATTAAGCCGAAGTCGATCAATTTTTATGGAATCCGCCACCAAAGTTTCAAAATCCAGTATGTCCTTGTACGGCACAATACTGCTGAAATTGACGTAGAAATCCATATTCTCCAGATTTTCGGAATATGTAAGCTTGTAAATTTCGCCGCTGCCGACGCTGGGCGGAATTTCGGAGCAGAAATCCTTGAAAAATTCAGCTAAATTCACATTCATTAAAGCTTTTCTACCTCCGCAAGAAGCTCGGAAACGATATCGGCTTCGCTGATTTTACGCTGCGAACCGTCCTTTTTGAAGATTATCGCACAGCCGTCTCCGCCTGCAATGCCGATATCGGCTTCGTGCGCCTCGCCGGGGCCGTTTACCACGCAACCCATAACGGCGACCGTGATGTTTTTATCGGAATCCGCCAGAGCCTCTTCAACCTTTTTCGCCGTATTTATCAGGTCGATTCGAGTGCGTCCGCAAGTAGGACACGAAACGAATCTCACGCCGCCGCGCTTGCCGATACAGCGCAGAATATCGCGCGCCGCAGCGATTTCCTTAACCGGTTCGTCAGTAAGCGAAACGCGAATCGTCTCCCCTATTCCATCACAAAGCAGAGAACCGATTCCAACCGCGGATTTTATCAAGCCCATGCGCTCAGTTCCGGCCTCGGTAACGCCGAGATGAAGCGGATAATTACATTTTTCGGAGGCGAGACGATAAGAAGCGATCATGTGATTCACATCGGAAGATTTGATCGAGATAACAATATCGTCAAAATCAAATCGCTCCAGCATTGCAGCATGAGTCATCGCGCTTTCAACAAGAGCTTCGGGAGTCGGAGAGCCGTATTTCGCCAAAATTTCCTTCTCCAGCGAGCCTGAATTCACGCCGATCCTAATCGGAATATTTCTCGAACGGCAGGCGTCAACAACCATTTTTACCCTTTCCATACTACCGATATTTCCGGGATTTATGCGAATTTTGTCAACACCGGCAGCCGCAGCTTCTATCGCAAGACGATAATCGAAATGAATATCTGCAACCAGCGGAATTTTCACGGCGTCCTTGATGGCAGGGATAAGTTTGACCGCTTCCATATCCGGAATTGCCGCGCGAACGATTTCGCAGCCTGCTTTTTCAAGTTCGACCGCCTGCTTTACACTTCCCTTGATGTCATCGGAACGCGCATTGAGCATTGATTGGATATATATATATTTGCCGTCGAAAACACACTCTCCGACTTTAACAGGTTTCACATTTCTCATAATATTACTCCTTGTATATTTAATTAGTGTTTAAAAAGATGAATTATATCATTTATCGTTACGAGGATCATAACTCCGAACAGCAGCGCCATTCCTGCAAGATGAACATAGCCCTCATGTTCAGGCTTGACAGGTTTACGGCGTATAAGTTCGATGAAGCAGAAAATAAGTCTTCCGCCGTCCAATCCCGGAATGGGGAGAAGATTGAAAATTCCGAGATTTATTGTGATCAGAGCAGTCAGATAAACAAGGCTGAAAACCGCATCCTCGGTGGATTCCGCCCGAGCTGTCGTCTCATTAATCTCGGTAACGATGCCGATAGGCCCTGAAACATCGTCCTTGCTGACCTTGCCTGTAATCAGTTGTTTCAGCGACATTCCGACAATATGGCTCATTGATTTAAAGATGTCGCATGAACAGTCAAGCACGGCAAGGGGCGCTTTTTTTGCCGTTTCCAAAGCAAAATCCACCGCTTCGCCGCTATTGTCATCGCGAAATACGACGCCGTCAATCTTTATTTTTTCTCCGTCGCGCTTAACTACGACCTCATGCGATTTCAGCTTTGTTGTGGCGAACATATAATTGACATCAAGAATACTATATATTGACGTACCATCCATTTCCACAATTTCATCACCATGACGGAGACCGGTATGATAACTCTGAGCGTAGTAGGTTTTTGAGCCGTCATCATTGAGAATTCCACTGAATCCGCTGATTTTCGTTGTCGGAATCTGCGTGAACATGCACACCATGATTACTATCATTATAAATCCGAGAATGAAGTTCATCACCGCACCTGCCACAAGAACTATCATGCGTTTCCAAAGTTTGGCGTTGCGAAATCCTCGCGGATCATCATCGAAACTGTCTTCGCCTTCCATAGAACAGAATCCGCCGCACGGAATCAAACGAAGCGAATATTTCGTCTCGCCAAATTGCTTTTGAAGCAACTTCGGCCCCATTCCAACCGAGAATTCCAGAACTTTTATACCGCTTAATTTCGCACAAATGAAATGTCCGAATTCATGAATTGTAACAATCAACCCAAAAATTAAAAGCGCAATAATTATACCCATAGTTAATCCTTTCTCATGGAAATCAGGAAATAAGCTCCCTGACATAAGCTCGTGCAGCCTTATCAGCCGCAATCACGTCGTCATACTTGGAAATCTCCGTATACGCGAAATTTTCAAGCACAGAGGAGACAATTTCTCCAATTTGTATAAATTTGATCTTGTCGTGGAGGAATGCGCTGACAGCCTCCTCATTGGCGGAATTTATCAAACACGGATAAGCGCCGCCGAGCCTGATTCCCTCAATAGCTGCGCCGAGACATTTAAACGTTTCGTAGTCTGGCGCACCAAACGTCAGCGTTCCGTAATCTGTCAGCGAAAGCGGCTTTGTCGGGCATTCAAGACGATCAGGATAAAGCAGCGCATACTGGATAGGAATTTTCATATCGGGAACTCCAAGCTGCGCAATAACGGCAAAATCCTTGTATTCAACAGCAGAATGTATAACGCTCTGACGATGAACGACAATCTCTATCTGATCAGGGTCAAGATCGAAAAGCCACTTCGCCTCGATAAACTCCAATCCCTTATTCATCAGCGTCGCCGAATCGATTGTGATCTTGCTGCCCATGCTCCAATTCGGGTGCTTTAACGCGTCAGCTTTGGTAACATTTTTTAACTGCTCATAAGTAAATCCATAGAACGGGCCGCCGGAAGCTGTTAGAATGATCTTGTTAAGCTGTTCACGTTTATTTCCCTGCAAACATTGGAATATAGCCGAATGCTCGCTGTCCACTGGATAAATCTTCACACCTTTTTCCTTGGCGAGAGAAGTAACGATAGCGCCTCCTGCCACCAAAGTTTCCTTGTTAGCCAAGGCTACGTCCTTGCCGGCGTTGATGGCTGTGAGAGTTGGCAGCAGTCCGACCATTCCTACTACGGAATTCAGCACAATGTCATTCTCTTCAAGAGCCGCAATTTGGCATAAACCGTCCATTCCGCAGAGAATTTTCACATCTGTATCCGCAAGGCGAGACTTCAGCTCATCATACTTCTCCTCGTTGAAAATTCCCACATATTTCGGCTTGAATTTGCGCGCCTGCTCTTCAAGAAGCACAACATTGCTATGGGCAGCGATCGCAATCACCCGAAATCCGTGTTTTTCGCAAACTTCCAAAGATTGAGTGCCTATCGAACCCGTAGAACCCAGAATTGAAACCTTTTTCATAATATTATTCTCCTTTGTTACATGAAAATACTGCATTGCCTAGATTTGTACAAATTCACCAAAAAAGTGAAAGGCAACCTATGTCGCCTTTCAGAAATTAACTAATTCAAATCAGACTGAACCCTATCATATCCCCAATTATCAGGAACACATAGAATGTGGGCAACACAAATAAAACGCTGTCGAAGCGATCCATTAATCCGCCGTGTCCGGGCATAATTTTGCCATAGTCCTTGAAACCGATCTGCCGCTTGATCATTGACGCTGACAAATCGCCGACCGTTCCGATGACAGCGCAGACTGCTCCGAGAACAAATGCGAAGATCGCCTTTGAAACAGAAAATCCGCCTGCAATAGCGAAAACGACCGTGTAGACTATGCCTGTGGTGAGAATTCCGCCGATAAGTCCCTCAATTGTTTTTTTGGGGCTGATTTCAGGGCAAAGCTTATGCTTTCCAAGCGCAACACCGCTAAAATATGCTCCCGAATCGGCTATCCATGCGCCGCAAAGTCCCATTGTCAACAGAAAAACGCCGTGTTCATCGTCAAAACTTTTAATCAAAATCATGGAAGTCATTGCATGAGGAACAAGAACCATTGCCGCCAATGCAAAAAATATCTGTTCATAGCGTATTTTTTTGTGCTGATTCAGCCATGTAACAAATATAACAAAAGCCGCAAGAAGCGCAATTCCGAAATCAACCTGCGAAATTTCCCCATTAATAATTCTCACATAAATATGCATACCATCTTTATGAACGGGCGAAAAATTGTAGAAAGACTGATAAATAAACGGCATGGAAATTCCGTAAAGTTCCGTGGAAATAAGTATGGGAATACACTTGTGAAGCTTTACCGCGCGAAGCAGTTCAAAAAGCATGATGGCAATGATTCCCGCTACAACAATTGGCAGCACAATGGTTTCATGCAGAATCAGCGTGACTACGATTATTACAATTCCGACAGCAGCCGAAATAATGCGTGTCAGCATTCACACACCCCCGAAACGGCGCTGACGATTATTGAATTCAAACAGAGCCTTGTCAAGTTCATTAGGCGTAAAATCGGGCCATAAAATATCTGTAAAGTAATATTCCGCATAGGCGCACTGCCAGATCAGATAGTTGGAAAGACGCAGTTCACCGCTCGGACGAATCACAAGATCGACATCAGGAATTCCCTTGGTGTAAAGTTCGGAAGCTATGGAATCCTCATTAATGTCATCGGGAGAAATTTCCCCGTTTACAGCCTTTTGCGCAAGAATTCTCGCGGCATGAGCTATCTCATCTCGACCGCCGTAATTCACAGCCATCATTAGCGTCATTTCCGTGAAATGACTGGTATCCTCCTCAAGATTGATCATCTTTTCCTGCAAATCATCATCAAATGCCGATTTATCGCCCAAAAATATCATTCTCGTATTTTCGCACAGGAAGTTGCGGACATCGACTATATATTCGCGGAACAGATCCATTATTGTGTTCACTTCATCAGTAGGACGCTGCCAGTTTTCCGTGGAAAATGCATAAAACGAAATGTTCTGCAAGCCAATATCTTTACAGTAGCGAACTATTTTCTTAAAATTTTTAGCTCCCTCTTTGTGTCCGAAGGGACGCGGCAAACCGCGCTTCTTAGCCCATCTTCCGTTACCGTCCATGATAAACCCAACGTGCTGCGGAAGAATTTCCGGAAGCTCGATCTTCTCTTTTTTACCAAATATAGCCATATTTCACCATTAAACCGTCATGATCTCTTTTTCTTTTTCAACAATAGCCTGATCGGCTTCTGCGCAAAATTTGTCTGTAAGATCCTGAACTTTCTTTTCACAATCCTTCAGATCGTCCTCGGTTATCTCGGAATTCTTCTTCATTACTTTCAGTTTGTCCATTGTATCGCGGCGGATAGAGCGTATAGCTACCTTAGAATCCTCGCCCATTTTTTTAACGGATTTGCACAATTCCTTACGGCGCTCCTCAGTAAGCTGCGGAAATGCAAGGCGCAGAACGCTGCCGTCATTAGTAGGATTGATACCGATATCGGAAGCCTGAATAGCCTTCTCGATAAGCTTGAGACAAGACTTATCCCACGGCTGTATCACGAGGATTCTCGCCTCTGAAACCGCAACGGAAGCCATCTGATTGACAGGCGTGGGCGAGCCGTAATAGTCCACCTGAATCTTATCAAGAATGGCGGGATTTGCTCTTCCGGCACGGATAGTAGCGAGTTCCTTATCAAGAGCAGCAAGGCTCTTAGTCATTTTTTCCTTAGCATTATTAATAGTAGCTTTCATGATAAATTTCCTTTCAAATTAATCTTCGGAAACAACAGTTCCGATATTTTCGCCCATAACAGCGTCAAAAATATTGTCGGGACGCGTAAGATCAAAGACCAGCATCTTCATGTTGTTATCGTGGCACATCGCGGCAGCTGTACTGTCCATAACAGCAAGTCCGTCACTCATTACTTTGGTGAAAGTGAGGGTATCGTACTTGCGTGCATCATCAAATTTATGCGGATCTTTATCATAAACACCGTCCACAAGAGTTGCCTTGAAGTAAATATCAGCACCGATCTCAACAGCGCGAAGCGAAGCCGCAGTATCGGTTGAGAAAAACGGATTTCCCGTGCCGCAACCGAAAATTACTACTCTGCCCTTTTCGAGGTGACGAACAGCACGATTACGAATATAAGGTTCAGCAACCTGCTGCATTGCAATAGCAGTCTGGACTCTTACTTCACAGCCAAGCGATTCGAGAACGTCGGCAACAGCAAGCGCATTCATGGCAGTAGCGAGCATACCAATATGGTCGGCGCGTGTTCTGTCCATTGCTCCGCTTGATCTGCCGCGCCAGAAATTTCCGCCGCCAACAACAATAGCAACCTGAACGCCTGCATCAACGACTTTTTTAATGCTTGCGCATATTGCGGTAATGGCGTCGTAATTCAAACCGCTTTTCTGATCGCCTGCAAGAGCTTCTCCACTTAATTTTAATAATATACGTTTGTATTTTGGTTCCATTATTAGCACCTCACATAATTTTACTATGTTTATTTTACACTAAAAACAAGAATCTGTAAAGTACATTTTTTAAAAATAGCATAATTTTGTTTTTTTTACTTATTCATAATTGCAGATTTGAGAGTTCAGCACCAAATTTTCGTTATTCTTAACATAAATCTCATCTAAAATTTCAAATTTATCTTGCAATATTTTCCTTGACTTTTTCTTGCAGCCGTGATATAATAATAATGCTGGATGACGCGGACAGCGTTGAAGCTAATCAAATGGAGAGGTATCGAAGCGGTCATAACGAGGCGGTCTTGAAAACCGTTTGACTTCACGGTCACGTGGGTTCGAATCCCACCCTCTCCGCCATATTATTATCGGCGCAACAGCGTCGGTTTGCGGATTTACCCAAGTGGTGAAGGGGCTCCCCTGCTAAGGGAGTAGGTCGGGAAACCGGCGCGAGAGTTCAAATCTCTCAATCCGCGCCAAGCAAAAAAGGCGGTATTTCGAGATTTCCTCGATTTACCGCCTTTTCTTTAAATCTAAGTATTTTTTGGAATTTCTAATTTTTTCGGAAAATTCAAGAAAATTTAGGCAAAATATGACGCGAAATATCAGATATAAGAAACTAAAATCCAACTGTGATCTGCATACAAAGCACACAAACATTTCCAGCATCAAAAATAACCATAAATCGACAAATATGTCAATATTATTTTTATCACATCATAGAATAATATCAAGGGTATTTACAAATTGCCTTTTTTGGTGTAAAATGTAATATTATTGCTGCGCTGATCATTTCTAAAATTAGCATAAATTGATTTTAGCAATGATTGGTGAGGGAGAAATATTTGTTTTGGAGAGCGATATTATGGTTAATCAATCATCTGATCTTACACACGGGCCTCTGCTGAAGAGGATCGTTTTTTATACAATTCCAATTATTCTTACAGGTGTTTTGCAGCTTTTATTCAACTCGGCAGACATGATAGTTGTCGGGCAGAATTGCGGAAGCATTTCTGTAGGAGCAGTTGGAGCAACGGGGCCTGTCATAAATCTTCTTGTAAATCTTTTTATCGGATTTTCAGTCGGCTCAGGCGTTACCTGCGCACACGGAATTGGTGCAGGCAAAGACGAGGATGTAAGGCGAACAGTCCACACAGCTATTCCCCTATCAATTTTCAGCGGCATAATACTAACGATAATCGGCATTCTCGGAGCGCGCCGTATCCTTCAACTAATGGGTACGCCCGATGATGCGATAAATTTATCAGTATCATATATGCGCATATATTTTTGCGGCATAACTTCAAGCCTGATATATAACTTCGGTTCTGCAATTTTAAGGGCAGCAGGCGATACAAAATCACCGCTTATATACCTGACGATTTCAGGTATTTTAAATGTAATACTCAATCTTTTCTTTGTAATATCGCTGAAAATGGACGTTTCCGGAGTAGCACTGGCAACGGTCATCTCCCAGACGCTCTCCGCCGTGCTGATAATTCGCGCCCTCATGAAGCGTCATGATCAATGCAGGCTTGAACTCCGAAAAATGCATATATACCGCCGTCAGCTAATTCGCATACTCGGCATTGGATTCCCCGCCGGTATTCAGGGTTCGCTTTTCTCGATTTCTAATGTCATTATACAATCATCAGTCAACTCCTTTGGTTCGATAGCTATGTCAGGCAATGCAGCCGCCCAGAATATTGAGGGATTCATTTACACTTCCATGAATTCTGTAAGTCAGACTGCACTTAATTTTACCGGTCAAAACCACGGCGCAGGCAAATTCGATCGAATCAAAAAGGTGCTTTTGATATGTCTCGGATTCGTCTTTGTAATCGGTTTGAGTCTCGGTTTAACGGCATTTTTCTTTGGAAAACCGTTGCTTTCCATATACATCAACGATTCTCAGAAAGCCATAGAATACGGACTTGTCCGCGTCATGTACATATGTATTCCCTATTTTCTCTGCGGTCTCATGGACGTTGCGACAGGCACTCTGCGTGGAATCGGAAGCAGTATTGCACCGTTAATTATAACAGTTGCAGGCGTCTGCGGTTTCAGAATTTTGTGGATATTCACTATTTTTCAGCGATTCCGCAGTCTTGAAAATCTCTATATTTCCTATACCGTTTCATGGAGTATGACATTCCTTATCGAGCTTGCGGTACTTATCGTGATGCTCAAACGTGCTGGTTCTCCATCTGATCTTCCCCAAAATATACAGTAATCTTCTTTGAAATCGTAAAATCGTACAAAACAATTCACCTTTTTTGAAGTTTCATCATATTATATAACATATCATTGATGCTGCATCAAGGAGGGAATAGTATGAATCTGTTAATACTTTTATCCGCAGTTATACTTGGAATTATCGCCGTCACGGAAATCATGCTGATATTTTTTTCGCTCCCACGCGGAAACACTCCTGCTTATCTGGCGATTCTCCCAGTATTTTCGGAAGATTCCGAATTCGATGAGCGGCTTGATCATATCGCTCAGAAAGGCTGCGGCAGACGAAATATAATTCTCGTGAATTACACGGCAAATCCTCATCAGATTGAGCTTTGCAGCCGTTTCGTGCATAACAATCCTGACGCCGTTTTTATCAAACATGAGGAAATTGAAAATTTCTTCGCAAAAACATTTGCAATTTCACCGAAAATGTAGTATAATATAAATTGAAAAGATTATAGATGAAAATATACAAATCGTATAAAGTCAGACTGAGGTGAGCTAATGGAAAAACAGATCGAGATCGTCGAGGGAACGGTTGAGAGAATCGCTTTGCTGAGCGACGATTGCTCCTACGCGGTCGTTGATCTTCGCATCGACAACGATCGATGCGAAACTGTTGTCGGAAATCTCGGAAAAATAGTTGTCGGTGAGCAGCTCCATGTTGAGGGAGAATATTCACATCACCCAAAATTTGGCAAGCAGTTTACCGCTTCGTACTGCGTTGAAATGCTCCCGAATACCGCCAAAAACATTGAAAAATATCTTTCTTCCGGCGTTATCGAGGGAATTGGGCCCGCACTTGCAAAAAAAATTGTAAGTGTTTTCGGCGAAGATACCATGTCTATTCTCGAAAGAGCGCCCATGCGTCTTTCCGAAGTCAAGGGCGTATCAACGGCAAAGTGCAAAAAAATCGCGCAGAATCTGCATAAAGTCTTTGCCTTGCGAACCCTTACTTCCTTTCTTCATCAATATAACATAAAGCCAATGTATGCCATGAGAGTATACAATAAGCACAGCGTTGACGCCATTGACGTTATTAAGCAAAATCCTTACATTTTGTGTGAAGAGGGTATAAATCTTGATTTTGAAACTGCTGATCAAATGGCTTTTCAGCTGAATTTCAAAAACGAGGATAAATGCCGAATCATAGCCTTTATCAAGAATATCCTGCGAACAGCTTCTAATGAGGGAAACACCTGTCTCCCGATAGACGATCTGTGTGCGCCCTGCTGCGAAAAGCTTGATATACGGGAAAGTAGTTTCTACGATGCGTATAATTACGCTGTCGAGGAATGCGATCTGTTCAATTACATTCATGGGCCTGTCGAAGATGTTTTTCTGCCTGATTTTTATCGGGCAGAAGACTATATTGCGGACAGGCTGAATATTATGATGAGTTTCAGCTTTCCCTACGATCAGGACTTCGATTCGCTTATCGACAATGAAGAAAATGAAAGCGGTATCAAGTATGCGAAACATCAGCGTCAAGCGATAAATACGGCTATTTCGCGCGGAATTATGGTTCTGACCGGCGGCCCCGGAACAGGAAAAACAACCACGCTTAACGCTATAATTTCGCTTTTTGAGAAAATGGGCGATGAAGTTTTTCTCGCTGCTCCGACGGGACGGGCTGCCAAGCGAATGACTGAGCTTACAGGACGTCAGGCGCAAACTATCCATCGGCTGCTCGGAGTAACATTTGATACGGGAGATGTGCGGAAATTCGCTCACGATGAGGACAACCCTCTGGAATGCGACGTCATAGTTATAGACGAAATGTCTATGGTTGACTGCCTGCTTTTCGAGAGTCTGCTTCGCGCGTTGCCATTGGGCTGCAAGCTGATAATGGTCGGCGATTTTAACCAGCTTCCCTCAGTCGGTGCAGGAAATGTTCTGGAGGATATAATCAACAGCCAAACTGTTCCGACTGTGATTCTTACGGAAATTTTCAGACAGGCTCAAAGCAGCCTGATAGTTACAAATTCTCATTGCGTTGTGCGCGGAGAAATGCCCGAATTAGGGCGCAGAGACAACGATTTCTTCTTCTTTGAAAGTTCAAATCCCGACGCCATAAGCAGCGCGATAGTTGAATTAACGGCAAATCGTCTGCCGAAAGCTTATGACTACTCCCCTATTGACAATATTCAGGTAATTTCCCCGACGCGCCGCGGCAGCCTTGGCTCGATAGAGCTTAACAACAAGCTTCAGAATGTGCTGAATCCCCCGTCTCCCGATAAAAAAGAATATAAGGGGATTAATTACATATACCGTGAGGGCGACAAGGTCATGCAGATCCGCAACAATTACGATATTGAGTGGAAAAAGGGAATTGAATGCGGTTCGGGCGTGTTCAACGGCGATATCGGCATAATTACGAATATCGATCCTCGGCTTAGAGTTGCGGTCATCAATTTTGACGGTCGAATCGCCGAATATAAATTTGAAATGCTGGCTCAGGTCGAGCTTGCCTACGCTATGACCGTTCATAAAAGTCAGGGCTGCGAATTTGAAGCAATAATCATGCCCGTTTATGACGCCTATCATAAACTTTGCTACCGCAGTCTGCTGTATACCGCCATAACCCGTGCAAAAAAACTTGTGATACTTATTGGCTCAACTTTAGAAATTCAGGAAATGGTAGCAAATGAGCAGCGTTCCAAGCGAAACACCTGCCTAAAATGGCTTCTCAGAAAGGAAGAATAATATGTCAAATACTGATATTGGTATAGATTTGGGAACATCAAACATCGTTATGACAATGGGAAAGAAGGGAGTAATTCTTAGTGAACCTTCTGTAATTGCCTATAATACGCGCACCGAAAGAGTTCTCGCAGTTGGAAAAGAAGCCTATGAAATGATCGGCAGAAATCCCGATTATATCTGTGTAGCACGCCCGATAAGCAACGGTGTGATATCCGACGACGATCTCGCCCACAGCATGATACGCGAATTTATACTGAAAGTTACTGGAAAACAGCTGATAAAGCCTCGAATCATCATCTGTATCCCCTCTTTCATCACGGATATCGAGAGCCGCGCCGTGGTTGAAGCCGCAAAAAGCGCAGGTTCTCGTCAGGTTTACCTGATTCAGGAGCCTGTTGCGGCAATGATAGGCGCGGGCGTAAATATTTCCAAAGCCAAGGGACATATGATTGTCGATATAGGCGGCGGAACTACCGATGTTGCAATAGTTTCCATGAACGGCGTGGTAACTTCCCATACTATTAAAGTAGCCGGAAATTCCATTGACCGCGCTATCATAAAATATATGCAAAACAAATATAAACTCCTAATCGGTGAAAGAACGGCTGAACGCGTGAAAATCGAGTTATGCAACCTCTATGACCCCAACGACGAGATCACTTATACGGTCAAGGGCAGAAGTCTGATAAAGGGCTTGCCTGCGCAGGTTCAGCTCAGCGAGATTGGGCTTTATCAGGCGATAGAAGACGAAACTTTTGCAATTATGGAAGCGATCAGAAAAGTTCTGGAGGACGCTCCGCCTGAACTGGTCGGCGATATTTACGACAACGGTTTGTTGCTTACCGGCGGAGGCGCGCTTCTCGGAGGATTAACACAGCTTATCAAACGTACCCTCGGAATCAAGTGCAGCATCGCAAAAGACGCTATAAACTGCGTTGCAAAGGGTACGGGCATGGCGTTCGGCAGCATGACCGCACTTCTTGACGGATTTGAAGCTGCAACGGTTTATAAATATAGATAATACAGAAATGTTCATGATTTTGGAATAAAACTATTGACATTCACCAAATATTATGGTATAATAAGGTGTATTGAAACAAATTATAACTGAAATAAACTGATTTACCGCATAGTTGGGAGTGATTTGCATGAACGGATTAAAAAAGCTGGATAGCCTTTTTGAGGCTATTTCAATAGTTGCCGAGGGTGCATACGTTTATCTTTGCGATATGAAAACCGATATGTCTCGCTGGTCTAAAACGGCGGTAGATCTTTTCGGGTTGCCTGATACATATATGTTGAACGCCGGCGATATCTGGGCGGAGCATATTCACCCCGATGACCGCGAAAGCTATTCCAGAAGCATCGACGACGTCTTTTCCGGGAAAGCTTCGGGACACGATATGCAATACCGCGCTCGCACTTTGGACGGAAGCTATACATTATGCACATGCCGCGGAGTTGTTATTCGTGATGATGACGGAAATCCGGAATACTTCGGAGGCGTTATCAGAAATCACGGCGATTTCAGCTATATCGACCCCGTTACGGGACTTCGCAGTCTTTATGGTTATCTCGACGACATTAAAGGACTGTACAATCGCCGCGTTCCCTCGTTTATTATTATGCTCGGTCTTTCTTCATTTTCCGACATCAATGACGTTTACGGCTATAAATTCGGAAATCTCGTTCTCCAGCTTTTGACGCGCAGAATCAAGCAGAAATTCGCCAATAAAGGCGCGGTTTACAGAATGAACGGCACACGTTTTGCGATAATCACCCACGATCTTTCAGCTGAAGAAGCCGCTCAACTTTATGAATCTCTCCGCGATGAAGTCAGGCGCGATTTCTACGTTGACGACGAAAAAATAACTTTGTGCATGAACGGCGGCGCGATATGCGCCGACAGATTCGATATTTCCTCTGAAACTTTTTATTCCTGCCTCAGATATGCCTACGCTGCCTCCAAACGCCATAAATTCGGAGAATTCGTTGTATTTGAAGATGTTGTCAGTATGGACAATCGCCGAATAATCGAGCAGCTCAACGTGATTCGCAGCTGTATTACAGAAGAATGCCGCGGATTCTACCTCTGTTATCAGCCTATCGTGGATTTCTCGACCGAAAAATTAAAGGGCATGGAAGCTTTGATCCGGTGGAAAAACGACGATTATGGCATAGTACCGCCCAGTACATTTATCCCATTTCTGGAACAGGACGCGCTTTTCCCTGAACTTGGCAAATGGATTCTCCGCCGTGCAATGATGGATGGAAAGAAATTTCTGGGATTCATGCCAACGCTGACTATAAATGTTAATCTGTCTTACACTCAGCTTGAACAGGACGGATTTATCAGAGATCTATTCGAGATAATTCGCGAAACAGGCTTCCCGAAAAATCGTCTTTGTCTGGAAATTACGGAAAGATGTCGGCTTCTGGATATTGAAATGCTCAAAGATATGTTTTCGATAATCAGAGAAAACGGCATAAAAATTGCCGTCGATGACTTCGGAACCGGATTTTCTTCGCTTGGATTTTTGCGTTCTATTCCTGTTGACATAGTGAAGATCGATCGCGAATTTGTCAAGGATATTCAGAAAAACGATGCTGATAAACATTCAGTCAAATTTATTTCTGAGTTGGCAGGAGCATTTTCCGCCGATGTATGCGCGGAAGGAATTGAGACAAATGAAGTCCGCAAATGCCTGAAAGAGTATAAAATTTGCAGTTTACAGGGGTATTATTACTCAAAACCCATAACTTCCGACGAAATGATGCTATATTTCCTCAAACAGAATAAAGAAAAAGGGAGCGATTAAGTTCCCTTTTTCTTTTTTATTAATTATTAAGATAATTCAGCTATTTGGTTTACAGCAGCGTCCATCCAGTCGCCTTCAAACAACTCGATAGTACCCTGATCACAATGTTTTGCCAGCTCGGAATTGATCGGAATCTGCGCAAGCACGGGTATTCCGTATTCCTTAGCAATATCCTCGATATGGCTGTCACCATAAATTTTATGACGCTTGCCGCAATCGGGACATTCATAATAACTCATATTTTCTACGATACCTACAATCGGAATATTCATGAGTTTAGCCATTTTAACGGCTTTCTCCACAATCATGGAAACAAGTTCCTGAGGTGAAGTTACAATAACGATGCCGTCAACAGGAATTGACTGGAACACTGTCAGCGGAACATCGCCTGTTCCGGGAGGCATATCCACAAAAAGATAGTCCACATCTTTCCATATAACATCAGTCCAGAACTGCTTGACAACTCCTGCGATAACAGGTCCGCGCCAAACTACGGGATCGGACTCGTTTTCAAGAAGCAGGTTTATAGACATAACGTCGATTCCCATTTTGCTTTTCTGCGGAATGATTCCGAATTCACACGCCTCAGCCTTATCGTGAATTCCGAAAGCTTTCGGCACGGAAGGGCCTGTAATATCAGCGTCGAGAATTCCGACATTCTTGCCCATGCGCTGCATGGATACAGCCAGCATGGAAGATACCATGGTTTTACCAACGCCGCCCTTTCCGCTCACAATACCGATAACTTTACCGATCTTGCTCAGCTGATTAGGCTTTTCAATAAGGCTCTGCGGCTCGGTTCTGGAAGCGCAGTCGCTGCCGCAGGAAGAACAATCATGTGTACATTCGCTCATTTTCAATATCTCCTTCGTATTATATTAAAATTTTATACAGAATTTTTCTGTTTTATCCTGCCCGCAATATACTCGCAGGCAGGCATTTAACACTATATTTTGGTAATATCTATAAGCTCAACGTCATTTATCGTGCGTCCCGATTCAAGGACTTTGACGAGAGATTTTGCAGTATCGATAGCAGTCAGACTGCAAATCGAACGCTCGATAGATTTACGGCGCATTTTTACACTGTCGCGCTCCGGAAGTCTGCCCTTTGCAGAAGTCGAGATCACATAGTGAATCTTGCCGCTTTCCAGAAGAGTCACAACATTTGGCTCGCCGTCGGAAATTTTCCGAACGAGATGCGAAGCGATCATATTTCGCGTCAGTACGCTTTGAGTACCCGAAGTTGCGTATAATTCAAAGCCCATCTGCTCAAATTTATCAGCAATCGGCAATATTTCACGCTTATCGGAATCACGCACCGAGATAAGCACGCCGCCCTCTTTTTTAAGGTCGAATCCTGCCGCTATCAAGCCTTTTAGGAGCGCGTCTTCGAGATTTCTGCCGATTCCAAGGCATTCTCCCGTAGATTTCATTTCAGGTCCGAGCATAGTGTCAACATCCGTGAGTTTCTCGAAAGAGAAAACCGGAACTTTGACCGCTACGTAATCGCCTGCCGGATAAAGGCCACTCTCATAGCCCATGTCGCGGAGTTTCGCGCCAAACATTATTTTTGTAGCAATGTCAACCATAGGGATTCCCGTAACCTTGCTGATATACGGCACAGTACGCGAAGAACGCGGATTTACTTCGATAACGTAAACTTCGTGATTATAAACCACGTACTGAATATTTACAAGACCGACAACGTTCAGTTCTTTAGCAAGCTTTCTGGTGTATTCGACGATGATACGCTTGATACGCTCCGAAAGATGCTGGGCAGGATATATCGAGATCGAATCGCCCGAATGAACTCCGGCGCGCTCGATATGCTCCATGATTCCGGGAATGAGGAAATCCTCACCGTCACATATAGCGTCAACTTCAACTTCTGTTCCCATCATATATTTGTCGATAAGAACAGGATTTTCTATCATGTGGCTGGTGATGATGCCCATATATTCCACAACATCATCCTGCGAGTGAGCGATGATCATATTCTGACCGCCAAGAACATAAGACGGACGAAGAAGCACGGGATATCCCAGTTCTTCCGCCGCCGCAACAGCTTCGTCGGTCGTCATGACAGTATGTCCCTGCGGACGCGGAATACCGCACTTTTCAAGCACTTCATCAAAACGCTCTCTATCCTCTGCGGCGTCTATCATGTCGGCAGACGTACCGAGAATTTTAACGCCCATATCGGAAAGATGACGAGTAAGCTTGATCGCCGTCTGACCGCCAAACTGCACAACAACGCCATACGGCTTCTCGGTCTCGATTATCGCCTCGACATCCTCCTTAGTCAGCGGATCAAAATACAGACGGTCGCCCGTGTCAAAATCAGTTGAGACAGTTTCAGGATTATTGTTGCAGATAACTGCCTCGTAGCCAAGTTCTTTAAGCGTCCAGACGCAATGAACCGAACAGTAGTCGAACTCGATTCCCTGACCGATACGGATAGGGCCGGAACCAAATACAATAACTTTCTTTTTTCCCGTATTCTGCCGCTCGATGAACTGCTCCGCCTCGTTCTCCTCATCAAAAGTTGAGTAGAAATACGGAGTTTCCGCCTTGAATTCGCCTGCGCAGGTATCAACCATTTTAAAAACGGCTGATTTGTGCTTCGGGCATTTCTGACCGGAAATTCTCTCGATAGTGCTGTCCAGATAACCGTACTGCTTGGCTGTATCGTATTTTTCTTCTGTTAGAATTCCGTCCGCAAGCCATTTTTCCAGTTCAACAAGATTAAGAAGCTTATAAAGGAACCAGTTATCGATCATAGTGATCTCATGAATTTCTTCAGGAGTTATCCCCTTTTTCAACGCTTCAAATACAACAAATGAACGCTCATCGTCCACATCATGAAGCTTAATGCGAAGCTGATTGGCAGTCATATTGGCAAATTTCTTCATGCTCATGGTATCGAGTCCAAGTTCGATAGAGCGGACGGCTTTCATCATAGCCTGCTCAAAAGAAGTGCCGATAGCCATAACTTCGCCCGTTGCTTTCATCTGAGTGCCAAGAGTACGTTTTGCGTAAACAAATTTATCGAACGCCCATTTCGGGAATTTAATAACAACATAATCAAGGGCAGGCTCAAAGCAGGCATATGTTTTGCCCGTTACCTGATTGATTATTTCATCAAGAGTGTAACCGATAGCGATCTTCGCCGCCGTCTTCGCTATAGGATAGCCAGTTGCCTTTGAAGCAAGGGCAGAAGAACGCGAAACACGCGGATTTACTTCGATAACGGCATATTCAAAGCTTGTCGGGTGAAGAGCAAACTGACAGTTACAGCCGCCCTCGACCTTCAGCTCCTTGATAATATTTATAGCCGCAGTACGAAGCATCTGATATTCTCTGTCGGTAAGAGTAACGGCGGGAGCGATAACGATACTATCACCCGTATGAACGCCGACAGGATCGAAATTTTCCATAGAGCAGACGGTGATAACGTTTCCCTTGCCGTCGCGGATAACCTCGAATTCTATCTCTTTCCAGCCGCTGATGCATTTCTCAACGAGAATCTGAGTGATCGGAGAAAGGCGAAGTCCGTTTGTGGCTATCTCATGAAGTTCAGCTTCGGTATTGGCGATTCCGCCGCCCGTTCCGCCAAGAGTGAACGCAGGGCGAACGATAACGGGATAGCCGATAACTTTGGCAAAATCCATAGCGTCGTCAATATTCTCCACGACTTTCGAGGGAATGCACGGCTCGCCGATCTTCTCCATAGTATCTTTGAAAGCCTGTCTGTCCTCCGCCTTATGTATCGTCAGCGGATCAGCGCCAAGAAGCTTTACGTCGTGACTTTCCAGAAAGCCTTCTTCCGCAAGCTGCATTGAAAGGGTAAGTCCTGTCTGACCTCCCAGTGTGGACAATAAGCTGTCAGGCTGTTCGATCTCAATAATTCTTTTAACCACATCAAGCGTCAGCGGCTCGATATAGACCTTGTCAGCCATTGCCTTATCAGTCATTATCGTGGCAGGATTTGAATTGATAAGAACAACTTCAAGTCCCTCCTGTTTGAGAGCGCGGCAAGCCTGAGTGCCTGCGTAGTCGAATTCAGCCGCCTGACCGATAACTATCGGGCCTGAACCGATGACCAGTACCTTTTTAATATCACTTCTAAGCGGCATATCACTCACCTGCCCTTTCCATAGTCTTAATAAATTCATCAAACAAATAAGCTGTATCAAGAGGGCCGCCGTGAGCTTCGGGGTGGAACTGTACAGTACGCGCATTTACCGAAATATAGCGGATTCCTTCGCAGGTTTTATCGTTTGCATTGATATGGGAAACAACTCCGACTGTCGGGTCGATGCTGCTTCCGACAACGGCGTAACCGTGATTTTGGCTCGTCACATAGGTAAGACCGCTTTCCAGATCGATAACAGGCTGATTCGCTCCGCGATGACCGTATTTCAGCTTTTCGGTAGTTCCGCCGTTGGCAAGAGCCATAAGCTGATGACCGAGACAGATACCAAAAATCGGTATGCCAAGCTGCTGGATATCGCGTATATTTGAGATTATCTCCGTATTTTCCGCGGGATCTCCCGGACCGTTTGAGAACATTATTCCATCGGGTGCGAGTTTTGCAATTTCAGCCGCCGTCGTATTGGCAGGCACAACAATGACTTCGCAGCCGCGTTTGATCAATTCCTGCCTGATATTGCGCTTATAACCAAAATCAAAAAGTGCAACGCGGAATTTCTTCGCATCGGGTGAATAAGTTTTCGATTCGGAAGCGGTCACGTTTTTTACGGCGTCCCTGATCGAAAATCCGCGCAGTTTTGTCAGAAGCTCTTCTTTTTTGGCTTCATCAATAATTTCTGTGGTGATAACGCCGTTCATAACGCCCGCTTCACGGATAGTTCTGGTAAGACGCCGGGTATCGATGTTGCAGATACCGATGATATTATGTTTTGCAAGGAAATCATTTATATTCCCCTGACTGCGAAAATTTGATGGCGACGCACACCATTCGCGAACGATATATCCGCTCACATATGAACGCGCCGATTCATTATCCTCGTCGTTGACGCCGTAATTTCCGATAAGCGGAAATGTCTGACAGACGATCTGTCCGTAATAGCTCGGATCGGTAAGGGTTTCCTGATAACCGGTAACGCCCGTAGTAAACACGACCTCGCCAATAACAGTACCTTCCGCGCCAAAGCTTCTGCCCTCGAAGATCTGTCCGTCCTCAAGCATCAGATAAGCCTTTTTCGATTGATTAAATATAGACATTTTACCAATCCTTTCAATATTTTTGAAAATCTATAAAACATGACTGCGCCATTGAAGTCATGAGTTAAGCATTACATAAAGTCTTCCGGATCCATATCTTCGGGAAACGACGACTCTGTATAAGCTTTTCCGTCTTTAACAGTATACTTGATATTTACGGGAATATCATAATATACGCCTTCCCATTCATAATCGGACGGTTCTGCCGAAAGAATAAGCTGTCCGAGTTCTTCGGAAGCCTGTTTGTAATCATCTCCGTCCATGCCGCCTATCGCCGAACCGCTCGGACCGTGATAGACTTCAAGCAGAATCTCATTTCCCTGCTCGTCCTCTGCAATTATAAGATAACTGTACATACATTCCCAGTCATCGCTGATCTCGTCAGGTTGACCGAAAATCGTAATGGCTTTTCCGAAAAAAAGCGCAAAATCATTCTCGCCTGCCGGTTCAAGTCCCCATATATGATGCGTACCGCCGCGCCATGCATTACGCTCTTCGTCCGTAGCTCTTCTGAATTTATACATAAAATTCTCCTTATTTTAGGTTGATATACTGCGTAATATCGTCTCTCATGCGGATAACCTCGCGGCGTGCAGCCTTTGCAAAATCGCGTTCGTCGCAGCCTTCCTTCTTATATGCACACATAACGGCACGGCTGGAATTAACGATAGCTCCGAGACCGTTTTCATCAAATCCGCCTTTAAGACCTTCAGCTCCGCCGCCCTGAGCGCCGTAACCCGGTACAAGGAACATAGTGTGCGGAAGACGTTTTCTCAATTCTGTCAGCATTTCGGGATAAGTCGCTCCAACGACCGCTCCGACAGCCGAATATCCGTATTTGCCAATAGAATCCGCTCCCCACATTTCGCAGAGATCGCCCATTTTTGCATATATAGGAGTGCCGTCCTCCAGTTTGAGATCCTGAAGTTCGCCGCTAGACGGATTAGAAGTTTTAACAAGAACATATATACCCTTATCCTGCTCATTACACACCTTTAAAAGCGGAGCGATTCCGTCCGTTCCGAGATAACCGTTGACAGTAAGAGCGTCCGCACCGAAAGCTTCCATGTTATTTTCACCTACGGCGGTAGTACCGAGATGAGCGTTTGTGTAAGCTTCCATAGTTGCGCCGATATCGTTGCGCTTTCCGTCAGTGATAACAAACATTCCGTTCAGCTTAGCGTATCTGATCGTTTTTTCCAGAGTACGGATTCCGTAATGACCGTACATTTCATAGTAAGCTGCCTGCGGCTTTATAGCGGGAACGATGTCGTGTATCTCGTCGATTATCGCCTGATTAAAGTCATAGATGGCCTTGGCGGCAGCTTTCAGCGACCAGCCGTCCTTATCGAGATAGCGGCGCTGAATGAACGCCGGAACGTACTCCAGCTTCGGATCGAGACCTACGACTGTAGGATTCTTTAATTCAATTATCTTATCAATTAATCTGTCAAATGACATATTTATTCCTCCAGTTAGTTATTTCTTCCGTCATAGCGGATAATACCCTTTGAGATCGTCACTAAAGGTTTTCCCGTGAGAGTCATTCCTTTAAAGACGGTATTTCGTGATTTCGAGTGAAGTTTTTCGGGATCTACAGTCCACTTCCGATCAATGTCAACTATAACAAGATCAGCAGTTTTTCCGACCTTGACAGCAGGAATTTCCAATCCCAGAATGCGTCTTGGATTAACGCACATAAGTTCAACGACCTTGTTAAGAGAAATTTCGCCACTATGATAAAGAGCGGTCAGAGTTGCCGCAAGCGAAGTCTCCAGTCCAACAACTCCGTTGGGCGCTTTTTCAAAATCAGCTTTTTCTTCAGGCGCATGAGGCGCATGGTCGGTGATTATGCAGTCTATTGTGCCGTCTTTCAAGCCCTCGATAACCGCCTTAACGTCGTCGGGAGTTCTGAGCGGCGGATTCATTCTGTAATCAGCGTC
>DETO01000040.1:35700-36719 GCA_002362135.1 Ruminococcus sp. UBA3286
CGGATTCATTCTGTAATCAGCGTCGCGTTTTTCAAGAAGCTTGTCCGTAAGCATGAAATAATGCGGAGCAGTCTCGCAGGTAACTTTCACGCCGCGGGATTTCGCAAACCGTATCATAGCGATACTGCCCTCGGTCGAAACATGGCAAATATGAATCCGCGCGCCAACTGAATCGGCAAGAATCATTTCGCGGGCGGTTATATAGTCCTCGGAAGCGCGATCCATACCCTTTACGCCAAGTTTTTCGGAAGTTTCACCCTTATTCATAATGCCGCCGTCAATGATAGACAAATCTTCGCAATGTGAAGCAACCAACAATCCGTTTTCATTGGAAAGTTCAAGAGCGCGGCGCATCATTTCGGCATTTTCAACCGGTCTTCCGTCATCGGAAATACAAATGCAGCCTGCCTTTTTAAGCTCGTCAAAATCGCAGAGAACACTGCCGCTCATACCATTTGTAATACAGCCCACGGGATAAACTTCAACGCCGCTGTCCGCAGACTTTTCAATAATATAGCGAATAGTTTCCGGCGAATCGCAGGGCGGCTTCGTATTAGGCATGGCAAGAACTCCTGTCACGCCGCCTGCCAGAGCAGCCGAACAGCCTGTGAGAATATCCTCCTTATGAGTGAATCCCGGATCGCGGAAATGAACGTGCATATCGAACAGGGACGGCATCAGCACAAGACCCGAACCGTCGATGATCTCATCGGCATCGCAGCATATGTTTTCTTCTACCTTCTGAATATTTCCGTCGCAGATGAAAACGTCTGTAATCGCATCGATCTCCGCATCGACCGCACGAATATTTTTAATAAGTAAAGACGGCATAACAACCTCCTCGTATAATTATCGCTCCCCATATATTTGCAGAAAAAAAGCCCTACTGTAGGTCAGTCGGGCAGAATCATGTTCAGGCAGCGCCTTGCTGACCTCGCAGCCAAAAGGGGAACGCCGACGTAATTAAATACGCCGTTACTTTTTTTATTATATCACAGATTTTGATAATTGTAAAGAGC
>DETO01000091.1:0-11750 GCA_002362135.1 Ruminococcus sp. UBA3286
AATTCAATTTATTTACTTGACAAATTTGGTAAAAAATGATATAATAATATTTATAATTCATAAATGGATTTGCGAGGTACTAAAAATTAAGGAGTGGATATAATGAAAGTATTTTTCAAGATATGGAACATTTTTTTGTTCATCGTCACAGCTTTTCCGTCAGCAATAATTTTCTTGAAAGCATTCGGATTCTGGCAGGTTTCGGGAAACATCGGAATATCAAGCACAATGGATATTCTGATTGCATCTTTAACACTTCTGCTGATAATTTCAGCTCTCATCATGGCAATACTTGGATTGATCGGAAATTACAAAATATGCCTGATAACTGCATTTATCGTTCTTGCTCTTGACATTGCCACAATGCTGATCACTCACAACATAAATCTGGCAATTCTTCACCCTATACTTCTTGTTTTGAATATTATTTTTGCAGCAATACTAAAGAAAAAGGTATAATCAGTCTCTAAAACAATGTAAGGAGGGTATCTATGGAAATAATTCTTGCATCGGCTTCCCCGAGAAGGCGGGAGCTTTTCAAACTTATCACATCGGACTTCAAAGCGGTATCTACCGATGCCGACGAAACTCTTCCTCCGGATATTCCTGCGCTTAAAGCTGCCGAGCATCTTGCCTGTATAAAGGCTGCCGCCGCGTTGGAAAAGTTTCCCGACGATATTGTTATCGGCTGCGATACTACCGTAATTTGCGGCAGCGCGATTTTGGGCAAACCCGAAAATAAGGAACAATGCCGCCAATTTATGGAAATGCTTTCCGCTCGTACTCATCAGGTGGCAACAGGCTGCTGCATAATGGACAGCTGCGGCAGCGTTTCATTTACTTCGGTCACCGACGTTTGCTTCAGAAAACTGACAAACGAAGAGATCGAAGCCTACATTTCAACCGACGAACCCTATGACAAAGCAGGCGGATACGGAATTCAGGGCAAAGGCGCGCTTCTTATCGAGAAGATCAGCGGCGATTATTTTACCGTTGTCGGACTTCCCGTATCACGGCTTAATACAGAACTTAAAGAATTTCTGAAAAATAAAAACATATCTTTGTGATAGATTTTATAAAAGGAGTAAAAAATATGAATTCAACAGCATTCCGCAGCGGAAATATTCTTATTCCGAACGATTCCGTAAACATGGAAAAATGGGCGGTCATCGCCTGCGATCAGTATACGGGCGAGCCTGAATACTGGGACGCCGTTAAGAACAATGTAAACGACGCGCCTTCTTCGCTGGAACTGATTCTTCCCGAAGTTTACCTCGAAAACGACGACGTTGCTCAGCGTATTGAGACCATTCACAATTGCATGGAAAAATATCTCGAAGATGGAATTTTTACCGAATATAAAAACGCCATGATCTATGTTGAGCGAGTTCAGAGCAACGGCATAATCCGCAAAGGTCTTATCGGAGTTATCGATCTCGAAAAGTACGATTTTTCAAAGGGAAGCAGTTCGGAAGTGCGCGCTACCGAGGCTACCGTAATTGAGCGTATTCCTCCGAGAGTTAAGATAAGACAGGGAGCTGCTCTTGAACTGCCGCATATTATGATACTCATCGACGATCCCGATCAGACGGTTATCGAAGCTGTAGATAAAAATGCAATGAAGAAGCTTTACGATACGAAACTTATGCAGAACGGCGGCAGTATCTGCGGTTATCTTGTTGACGAAGCCACTCAGGAAAAAATAGATTCCGCTCTTGCTGCTCTTGCCGATCCCGATACATTTAATAAGAAATACGGTCTTGAAGATTCTCCTGTTCTTCTTTATGCAATGGGCGACGGAAATCATTCTCTTGCAACTGCCAAAGAATATTATGAGCAGCTGAAAAAGGCTAATCCCGATAAGGACTTGTCCAATCACCCCGCACGCTATGCATTGGCTGAAATAGTTAATCTCCACAGCGACGCTCTTAAATTCGAGGCGATATACCGCCTTTTGTACGATGTTGACTGCGATAAGCTTATCGCCGGACTTACCGAAAATCTTGCTCTTTCGGAAGAACCTGCGGAACAGTGGGTAAATATCGTATGCCGTGGTCAGGAGAAAAAACTGTATATCCATAACCCGTCGTCGAATCTGTCCGTAGGCTCGCTTCAAAATTATCTGGACGGATATATCAAGGAAAACGGCGGAAAAATCGACTATATCCACGGTATCGACAATGTAAAATCCCTTGCAGCCAAGCATAACGGAATTGCGTTTATCCTGCCCGATATGGATAAATCTCAGTTGTTCCCGACTGTAATCAAGGACGGCGCGCTTCCGAGAAAGACTTTTTCAATGGGTCATGCCGACGATAAGCGTTTTTATATCGAAGCTCGCAGAATTTCAAGCTGAGCCAGCTTGACCGCAGTTCGCGCTTCCACTCACAAGTTCGTTAATTTTTTATGCAACTTTAATCTTTGTCCGCACATTTTATTCTTGATAATATATATTATCTTAATTTATACTTCAACATTAACAAAGCCGCGCCGACTGCACCTGCAATGAACATTCCGCCTAATTTCTTTACTTGCGAAATTGCATCAGGATCATCACGTTTATCAGAACTTGTACATATCTTAGGCGCAAAAACCATAAGAATCCCAAAAGCCGCCATTATCACAACAGCTATAATTCCAATATCCATCCTACATCACCTCGATTACATTTTAAGTTATTAATAATTATATCATAATTAAAACATTATGTCAACAAAAAAGCCATAGTACTTCTGACCGTAAAATCAGAAGTACTATGGCTTTAATTTATTTTATCAAACTCCGCTCTGACCGTAATTCGAGAGAACTCGCGCGGAAGGATCGTTTACATTGCAGCCTTCCCATTCCTTGTTTGGCATCCAGAAATCAACGATCATTTCGCTGTTTCCCGCATAATATTTCTCAAAAATCTCTCGGTAAAGCAGCGATTCTTTCGTAAACGGCGCGGCATGAGTGTATTTCGCCGCCTTTTCCTCAAATTCAGCCTGCGTATACTGCTCCTCGGCATATTCTTTAAGATAATCAACCATTGAATGTCCAACGGCGTCGGAGAATGCTGCTTTCTCACGGTAAAGTATATCATTTGGAAGATAATCGCCTTCAAATGCATGGCGAAGAAGATATTTGCCCTTATTATACTTATTCAGCTTCATCTCAGGATCGACAGCCATAACATATTTTACAAAATCAAGATCGCCGAAAGGAACTCTTGCTTCAAGAGAATTTACCGAAATACAGCGGTCTGCACGAAGCACGTCATACATATGAAGTTCTCTCACGCGCTTAACGGATTCTTTCTGGAATTCCTCCGCAGACGGCGCAAAATCCGTATACTTATAGCCGAAAAGTTCATCTGAAATTTCGCCCGTAAGCAGAACTCTTATATCCGTCTGCTCGTGTATAGCCTTGCAAAGCAGATACATTCCCATACTTGCTCTTATCGTAGTTATATCATATGTGCCGAGCAGCTTGATAACTGTTTCAAGAGAATCAAGAACGTCGTCCTTTGTGATAATTACTTCTGTATGATCGCTGCCGATATGATCGGCAACTTGTTTCGCATATTTCAGATCAATAGCGTCAGTATTCATTCCTATCGCGAAAGTTTTTATAGGCTTATCGCTTTTCTGCTGCGCTATAGCGCATACCAGCGACGAATCCAATCCGCCCGAAAGAAGAAATCCAACCTTAGCGTCCGCCGCAAGCCGCTTTTCAACGCCTGCAACAAGCTTTTCACGAATATTTCCGCACACCGTTTCAATATCGTCATATATGACCTTATCGACTGCCGTTATATCGCAATAACAGGTGAATTCACCGTTTTTATAGAAATGTCCCGGAGGAAACGGCATTATCTTTTTGCATACTTTTGTAAGATTCTTCGCTTCGCTTGCAAACGTTATATCGCCCTCCGCAGAATATCCGTAATAAAGCGGTCTTATGCCTATCGGGTCGCGCGCCGCTATAAATTCATGAGATTCGCAGTCATAAATTATGCACGCAAACTCCGCGTCCAGCTTTTTAAACATTTCCGTGCCGTATTCCTTATACATGGGCAGGAGAATCTCACAGTCGCTGTCGCTTTTAAAAGTATAACCCTTTGCAATAAGTTCATCTCGCTGCTTCAGGAATCCGTATATCTCACCGTTGCACACGGCATAATTTCCGTTAAGCTCAAAAGGCTGCATTCCGTCGGGAGTCAGACCCATAATGGAAAGCCGCTGAAACCCGAGTACGCCGTCATGCAGATCGATGATACGGCAATCATCGGGACCGCGCGAAACGGTCGCCTCCAGACCTTTTGTTATATATTTCATACCGCCGCTTTTGCCGCAGTATCCCATAATAGTACACATCTTCTTTCTCCTCGCTCTGCTTATGGATTTTTTTTATGGATTTTTTCATCAAATTTATTTTTTCCGCTTGCACCCGATACGTCGATAGGATAATTGCCAGTAAAGCAGCCCTTGCAAAAATCGTCTCTGTTGGCAAGTCTGCAAAGCTTTTCAACAGGAAGATAAGCAAGAGTATCCGCTCCTATAGCCTTGGCAATTCCCTCAACGGAATCGTATTTTCCGGCTATGAGGTTTTCCTCGCTGTCAATATCAGTACCGAAATAGCAGGAATGCAAAAACATAGGCGACGATATCCTTACATGAACTTCCGTCGCGCCCGCTTCTCTGAGTAATCGGATTATACGTGCGCTTGTAGTTCCGCGGACTATGGAATCGTCTATCATAACGACGCGCTTTCCGCAAACGCTCTCGCGTACTGCGTTCAGCTTGATCTTTACGGCATTTTCACGCTGATTCTGCTGCGGCTGAATAAAACTTCTGCCGATGTATTTGTTTTTTATAAAGCCTATCCCATATGGAATGCCGCTCTTATTTGCATAACCCAGCGCGGCGTCAAGTCCAGAATCGGGAACGCCTATAACGATATCGGCGTCTACGGGGCTGCTTTCCGCAAGTATCTCCCCTGCCTTCACGCGCGCATGATGAACCGATACGCCCTCTATCACGGAATCCGGACGGGCGAAATAAATATACTCAAATATGCATATATTGCTTTTTTTGCGGACGTGAGTATCTATCGACTTTATGCCGATCTCGCTGACGACAACTATTTCTCCTGCTCTTACGTCTCGCAGATAAACAGCTCCCACGGTTTCAAGGGCGCATGATTCCGAAGCGATAACATATGCGCCGTCGCGCGTTCTGCCAATACAAAGAGGACGGAATCCGTCGGGGTCGCGGAACGCTATCAGCTTGGTCGCGGTCATAAGAATGCAGGAATACGCGCCCTTTATTTTGGGCATTGCATTCTCGACCGCTTCTTCGGTAGAACCGCATTTCAGTCTTTCTCTGACGATAGCGTAAGTTATGGCTTCGGTATCGGAAGTGCCATGGAATATCGCGCCCGACATTTCAAATTCACGCCGAAGTTCCGCGGCGTTTACGAGATTTCCATTATGCACAAGGGCAAGATTTCCCTTGACATGGCGAATAACAAGCGGCTGAATATTATTCGGATTTTTGCCGCCGAAGGTTGAATAGCGGACGTGACCGACCGCCATATTTCCCATGCCGAGAGCCTCAAGCTCCTGTTTGCCGAAAACTTCGGAAACAAGACCGTCTGCCTTTTTATGACTTATAACGCCGTCGTCGCATACGGCTATACCGCAGCTTTCCTGACCACGGTGCTGAAGAGCATATAAGCCGAAATAAACGCTGGACGCAACGTCTGCGCGCTTCTTTTCGTATATGCCGAAAACGCCGCATTCCTCATGTACTGAATCAAACATCTTATCACCTGAATCAAAAATACTGTTCCGCTATCTTATCTATGATCTCGGAAGCAGCGATCACCTTTTTCTTACGATTTTTCATGGCGTATTGTTCAAGATAGGAATGGGCTTCCTCCTCGGTCATATTTCTGTACTGCATAAGCCTGAATTTAGCCTTATCGATTATCTTGATCTCGTCTATCTGCCTTTCAAGTCTGACAGTTTCCTCATACAGCGCATATGACCGCCTGATAGCTGAACTTACCGCCTTTATCACCTGATACAGCACCTGCTTTGAAAACGGTTTCGCAACAAGTATTATATCGCTCTTGTCAGCCCTTGGACTGATCTTTTCGAAATTTTCGCTCTTTACAAGTACTATGCAGCTTGCAGCTGTAGACTCGGAGGCATATTCCGCAAGCTCGATCCCTGCTTCATCGGCAAGAGGCGAATTTATCAGCACAAGCTCAAACGTCCGCTTGCTGCTGATAATACTTCTCGCCTGTTGTGCGGAATCAGCTATTGTAACCTGACAATGAAACGTATCTCTGAGAAATGCCGAAAGGTTTCCCGCCGCAGAGCTGCTGCTTGAAATTACAATAACATTTTCCAAAGCACACCTCCGTTACAGACTGTAAAAATATTTTTTCTCCTCATACAGCTCCTTGTCATACTCGGAAGAATACTCCTTCCATTCCGTCTTTGCCTCGTTTACGGCAAGCTTTAAAAGATCTTCATTGATATATCTTTTAAGGAACTCCGACGACTCCGCAATATTGGCGGCTTCGGAAAGATTTTCGGGAAGCTTCGCATAATCGGCTCTGTCCGGAACGAATTTTTCAGCCAATTCAAAATTTCCCTCTATCCCCTCCAATGCGGCGTATATAAGCAGTCCGTACACTATATAGGGGTTGCATACGCAGTCGGGAGCGCGAAGAACGATAGGCGCTTCGTCGGGAGTTTCGGTATTCAGCTTCATTATCTGCTCCTGCTCATAATCAGACCACGCAATATATCTGGGAATAGAAAATTCTCCGAAACGCCTGTATGAATTTACCGTTGAATTCGTAAATATAGTGCAGTCGCTAAGATAATGCATTATTCCGGCAGCCGCTTTATTAACTGCGTCCGTATTATCCAATGCAGCGTCGCTGTCGAAAAAATCGTTGTCGCGGAATACATTCATGCCGATATGCATTCCGTTGCCGTAGTCGTTGCGTATCGGTTTCGGCATAAAACTTGCATGGATACCATGCTGTTCGGCTACGGATTTTACGGCGGATTTAAAACTCAAAAACGTATCAGCGGCTTTAAGCGCGGAAGATGCGTTAAAATCTATCTCATGCTGACCGTGACCGTTTTCATGGCGTGAAGATACAGGATGAATCCCCATCTGTTCAAGTGTGAAGCATACGTCGCGGCGGAAATTCTCGCCCTTGTCATCAGGAGCAATATCGCAGTATCCCGCATAATCATGTGGAATTTTAGTAGGTCTGCCGCTTTCGTCGTTTTTGAAAAGCATAAATTCGCTGGACGTCCCGAATCTGAAACACCAGCCCTTATCGAGAGCAGCCTTGACCGCGCGTTTCAGAAAATATCTGCTGTCGCCCTCAAAATGAGTTCCGTCACCATATTTGATGTAACAAAACATACGGATAACTCTGCCGTGCTGCGGACGCCACGGAAGCACCTTCATAGTCTGGGCGTCGGGAAACAGATAAACGTCCCTGCCTCCCGCAACTGAAAATCCGCGTATCTTTTTGGCTGTTATTCTTACTCCACGTTCAAATGCCGACGCCATTTCCGACGACAGAACGGATATATTTTTAAGCCTGCCCGCTATATCGCAGAAAGTCAGCTTAACGAATTTGACATCGTTTTCATCGATATATTGCAGAACTTCGTTTTCTGTATAAACCATTGCAGCCTCCTGTTATAAATTTGTATATCCCATAAGATATTCGTCTGCTTCTTTAGCGGCGTCCCTGCCCTCGCGGATAGCACGCACGACGAGGGACTGACCGATGTGCATATCTCCTGCCGCAAACACTTTTTCAACATTTGTACTGAATTTTCCGTTTTCGGTGCTGACATTGCTTCTGCCGTTAAGTTCAACTCCGAAAGCCTCCGCAACATAACCCTGCGCGCCGATAAATCCTGCCGCAATAAGACAAAGTTCGCACGGGAGAATTTCTTCGCTGCCCTCGATCTCTTTGGGTATCATTCTGCCTGTTCCGCTGTCTTTTACAAACTCCAGTTTTACAGTTTTAACGGCGCAAAGCTTATTGTCCCCGTCCTTGATGAATTCTTTCACGGTAGTGCAGTATATTCTCGGATCGCTGCCGAATACAGCCGCCGCTTCTTCCTGACCGTAGTCGGTCTTGCACACTCTCGGATATTCGGGCCACGGATTATTTTCGGCTCTTTCATCGGGAAGCTTCGGCATCATTTCAAGCTGTACAACAGAAGCGCAGCCGTGTCTCACACAAGTTCCCACGCAGTCGTTTCCCGTATCTCCGCCGCCGATTATCACAACGTTCTTGCCCTCTGCCGATATATATTTATCGTCGGCAAGAGCGGAATCAAGCAGACTTTTCGTAGTTGCTTTAAGGAAATCAACAGCAAAGTAAATTCCCTCCGCGTCTCTGCCGTCAGCCTTGATATCGCGCGGATTTGAAGAACCGCAGGCAAGAATTACGGCGTCCGACTTGCTGAGTATCTCGTTTGCGGAAACGTTATGTCCGACGTCCGCATTTGCAACAAATTTTACGCCCTCCGCTTTCATTATCTCAACACGGCGCGCAATAACCGATTTTTCCAGCTTCATATTGGGGATTCCGTACATCATCAGACCGCCTGCCCTGTCGTCGCGTTCATAGACCGTAACGATATGACCCCGCTTATTAAGAGTATCCGCAGCCGCAAGTCCGGCAGGCCCTGAACCTATTACTGATACGTGCTTGCCGCTTCTTACCTTTGGAATTTCAGGCTTGATAAGTCCGTTTTCAAATCCGAATTCTATGATCGCATTCTCATTTTCCTTTACGGTAACGGGATCGCCGTTAAGACCGCAGGTACACGCTTTTTCGCACAATGCCGGGCATACTCTCGATGTGAATTCAGGAAAATTATTAGTCATGAGCAGACGTTTCAACGCCTGCTCCTTATGATCGTGATAAAGAAGATCGTTCCACTCGGGTATCAGATTATTGAGCGGACAGCCCGATATCATTCCGCGCATCAGCTTGCCATTCTGACAAAAAGGCACACCGCAGTCCATACAGCGCGCCGCCTGCGCCTTTCTCTGTTCATCCGAAAGCGGCTGATGAAATTCATTATAATTTTTTATGCGCTCCAACGGCTGATCTGCCGCATTGTCGCTTCTTTCAAAATCAAGAAATCCTGTAGGCTTTCCCATGACTTATGCCTCCTTCTTACTGATGTAAAACGCTTCGATCTCTGCCTGTTCGCTGCTCATTCCCTTTTCCTCAAGAGCCACGACCGTACTCTGTATCTTGGCATAGTCATGAGGCATGATCTTTTTAAAGCTGCCGATATATCCTGCAAAATTATCAAGAATCTTCTTAGCCTTTTCCGAACCTGTAGCCTCAAAATGCTCCTGAATCATATTTTTCAGTTCAATAATATCGTACTTATTTGTAACGGCTTCAAGTGAAACGAGAGATTTATTTATCTTCATGTACAGATCTCTGCTCTCGTCAAGCACGTAAGCGATTCCGCCGGACATACCTGCGGCGAAATTTTTACCCGTAGTTCCGAGTATAACGGCGCGTCCGCCCGTCATGTATTCGCAGCCGTGATCGCCAACACCCTCGCATACGGCTATCGCTCCGGAATTTCTTACGCAGAAACGTTCGCCCGCGATTCCGTTTATAAACGCCTTTCCGCTTGTTGCACCGTATAATGCAACGTTGCCTGCGATTATATTTTCTTCCGCCTTAAATCCCGAACCCTTTGGAGGATACAGAACCAGCTTTCCTCCCGAAAGTCCTTTTCCGAAATAGTCGTTGCTGTCGCCTGTGAGTTCAAGAGTCAGACCTTTCGGGATAAACGCGCCGAAACTCTGTCCGCCGCTGCCGCTGCATTTAATAGTGAAAGTATCGTCGTCAAGGGCGTTATCTCCCCATTTTTTCGTGATCTCCGCTCCGAAAAGCGTTCCGAGCGCACGGTCTGTATTTTTAACGCTGATCTCGATCGTTTTCTTAGTTTTATTTTTAAGAGCAGAAGCGAGTTTCTTCAGGATAACGGTCTGATCTACAGTTTTTTCAAGTTCGAAATCATAAATATCTTCAGCCTTGAAATAATTTCCGCTGCCGTTATCTTCAGCCGAACCGCAAAGAATTTCGGAGAAATCAATATTTCCGCTTTCCGATCTCTTATAAAGCAGATCAGTGCGTCCGATAAGTTCGTTGACAGTCCTGATTCCAAGCTTCGCCATGTATTCTCTGAGTTCCTGAGCAACGAAATGCATGAAGTTGATAATATATTCAGGCTTGCCGCGGAAACGCTTTCTGAGTTCGGGATTCTGAGTCGCGATTCCCATTGGACAGGTATCGAGATTGCACACCCTCATCATAACGCAGCCCATAGTTACCAGCGGAGCAGTTGCGAAACCGTATTCCTCCGCGCCGAGAAGAGCGGCTACAAGAACGTCTCTTCCCGTCATGAGTTTTCCGTCCGTCTCTATCATAACTCTTGTGCGAAGTCCGTTCATTTTAAGCGACTGGTGAGCCTCCGCAAGACCGATCTCCCACGGAAGACCGGCATTGTAAATGGAACTTCTCGGAGCAGCGCCCGTACCGCCGTCGTATCCCGATATAAGAATTACCTGCGCGCCTGCCTTTGCAACGCCTGCCGCAACTGTTCCGACGCCTGCTTCGGAAACAAGCTTAACGGAAATACGCGCGTCTTTGTTGGAATTTTTCAGATCGTAAATAAGCTGCGCAAGGTCTTCGATAGAATAAATATCATGATGAGGAGGCGGCGAAATAAGACCTACGCCTGCTGTAGAATGACGTGTTTTGGCTATCCACGGGTAAACCTTTCCGCTGGGCAGATGTCCGCCCTCGCCGGGTTTTGCGCCCTGAGCCATTTTTATCTGTATCTCCTTTGCGGATACGAGATATTCGCTTGTAACGCCGAATCTTCCCGAAGCAACCTGTTTGATCGCGGAGCATTTGTCGGATTTCAGCCTTTCGGGAGATTCTCCGCCCTCGCCTGAATTCGACTTACCTCCTATTTTATTCATCGCCATCGCCATGCATTCGTGAGCCTCCTGCGATATCGAGCCGTAGGACATCGCTCCTGTTTTGAATCGATGACATATGCTTTCGACTGATTCTACCTCGTCTATCGGGATACCGCCGTTTTCATCGAATCTGAATCCGAGAAGACTTCTGAGCGTAAGTTCGTTATCTTCACGGTTGATCGCCGCCGAATATTCTTTATACGTCTCATAATCACCCGTCTGGGCAGCCTGCTGTAAAAGGTGGATAGTTTCGGGAGTATAGAGATGATCGCTCTTATTCGAACGAAGTTTATGATTTCCGCGGCTTGCAAGTTCCGCGCTGACATTAAGTCCGAGCGGATCGAATGCGCCGTTATGGAGTTTTTCGGTTCTGCGGCTGATATCTTCGAGAGTGATGCCGCCTATTCTGCTTACCGTACCGCGGAAATATTTATTTACAACCGATTCTGAAATTCCGACAGCTTCAAAAAGTTTTGAACCCTGATAGGACTGGATAGTGGAAATACCCATTTTGGAAGCGATCTTGACTATTCCGTGGAGAACTGCGTTATTATAGTCGGCTTCCGCTGCATAGAAATCCTTATCGAGCATTCCGCTGTCGATAAGATCGCGGATAGTAGCCTGTGCAAGATACGGATTGACAGCACAAGCTCCATAACCAAGCAGCGCCGCAAAATGATGAACTTCTCTCGGCTC
>DETO01000091.1:12052-12442 GCA_002362135.1 Ruminococcus sp. UBA3286
AAAATGATGAACTTCTCTCGGCTCGGCGCTTTCAAGAATAATTGCAACGGCAGTACGCTTTTTCGTCGAAACAAGATGCTGCTGAAGAGCCGCGACCGCCAGCAGCGACGGTATTGCCGCGCGGTATTCGTCAACGTCTCTGTCGGAAAGGATAAGTATATTCGCGCCGTCTCTGTAAGCCTTGTCCGCGTCGATAAACAGGCGTTCTATCGCTCTTTCAAGAGACGTGCCTATATAATAAGTTATCGGTATAACCGCGGTTTTAAGTCCGTCAACTTTCATGCTCTTGATCTTGAGCATATCAGTACTGGTGAGTATGGGATTTTCAACTTTAAGCACATGGCAGTTTTCGGGCTTTTCTTCGAGAATATTACCGTCCTCGCCGATATA
>DETO01000091.1:12727-26963 GCA_002362135.1 Ruminococcus sp. UBA3286
AATATTACCGTCCTCGCCGATATAAGTGCTTGTATCGGTAACTATTTCCTCGCGTATAGCATCGAAAGGCGGATTCGTTACCTGAGCGAAAAGCTGCCTGAAATAATTGAAAAGCGGCGGATCTTCACTGTCAAGAGGCGGCAGCGGAATATCAGAACCCATAGAAGCTATCGGTTCTGCGCCGTTTTCAGCCATGGGAAGAATGCTTCCCCTTATATCTTCATAACTGTAACCGAATGCTTTCTGAAGTTTTTCAAGTTCTTCATGAGTATAGCTGCGAACGCCTTTATTCGGGATATGAAGTTCGTGAAGCTTAACAAGATTGCTGTCCAGCCATTCGCCGTATGGCTGACGTGACGCATAGTAACTCTTTATCTCATCGTCGTCGATAAGACGCTTCTGTTTTGTATCGGCAAGAAGCATTTTTCCGGGACGAAGACGATCTTTCTTGATTATCATTTCGGGTGCAACGTCGATACAACCCGTTTCGGAAGAAAGAATAAGAAATCCGTCCGCAGTAAGACAGTAGCGCGACGGTCTCAGACCGTTTCTGTCGAGGACTGCTCCCATTACGTCGCCGTCGGAGAAGAGTATAGACGCAGGGCCGTCCCACGGCTCCATCATTGTAGCGTAATACTGATAAAAATCATGTTTTTCCTGAGAGATCGTGCGATTGTTTTTCCACGGTTCCGGGATCGTGATCATCACCGCCAAAGGAAGCGGCATACCCGACATTACCATAAATTCAAGCGCATTGTCAAGACGCGCAGAATCCGAACCGCTGGCGTTTATTGCAGGGAGTATCTTATTCATATCGTCCCCGAAAGCCTCGCAGTGAACAGTCTCCTCACGTGCAAGCATCTTATCGGCGTTTCCGGTAATAGTATTGATCTCTCCGTTGTGGACTATAAGTCTGTTCGGGTGAGCCTTCTGCCAGCTGGGCTGCGTATTCGTCGAAAAACGGCTGTGTACCATGGCTATAGCCGATACAAAATTTTCATTCTGCAAATCGCTGTAGAATTTTCTCAGCTCGTCAACCAGAAACATACCTTTATATACAATAGTACGGCTTGACAATGAACATACGTACGTATTTTCATTTGCCTGTTCAAATATACGTCTTGCAATATAAAGCCGACGGTCAAATTCAAGACCTCTTGCGCAGGACGCGGGACGCTTTACAAATCCCTGCATGATAAACGGCATATTGTCAACAGCCTTCTGACCGAGAACAGACGGATCGGAGGGAACGTTCCTCCAGCCGAGGAATTCCATTCCCTGCTTTTTGAGAATGATCTCGAACATTTTTTTAGCCTGATTGCGCTTTAATTCGCTTTGAGGGAAGAAAAACATTCCTATGCCGAAATCTCCCTCTTTTCCTGCGTCGAATCCAAGTTTATCGGCTTCTGCCTTAAAAAAATCATAAGGTATCTGAGAAAGTATTCCCACGCCGTCTCCTGTTTTTCCTTCGGCGTCTTTACCTGCACGATGTTCAAGTTTTTCAACGATGGTGAGGGCGTCCTCAACAACGCGCCTTGATCTTTCACCATTGATGTTGACTACGGCTCCGATACCGCAGTTGTCATGTTCAAACTGCGGACGGTAAAGTCCCTGCCGCTGAAAAGGAGCTTCAACTTTGAAATTATCTCTGAAATCTGCCATGATCAGTCACACCCTTTATAAAATTGAATAATATTGCCGTATGCTCTCCCCGTTCGACCCCATTGTCGAATCTGAAATCCGGCAAAAAAATAAAGGACATCCGCTAACAGACACTTAGCCTGTCGGGAACGTCCTTGTTCTAAATTATTCTATCATACTTTTGTGCTGTTGTCAAGGGGAAAAATGAGATTTTTAATTTTTGCATAGAATTTTTCCAGGTTTTTGATCAAAAATATGCAAAACATAAAACCGAAATTTTTTTCAAAAAAAGGGTTGACAAATTCAGACGGAGGGAGTATAATAGCATTGTAAACAGCAAGGGCGCTGCGGAATAGTCAACAGCTATTCTGTAGTGCCTTTTATTTTATGCGCATATCATATTATACACAATGGGGTGTATGATCTTAACGGAGCAGTTCCGCAGGATCGTACACCCTTTTTCAGTTCTGATTCAGTTTCTGGAACTTGCTGTGAATTTCGCTCACCGTGGTGGGCAAGGGAGGTAACATTATGATTTATTTAACTCAGGCAGCTGCCGAAATATCCCAAGAGATAGTCGATCTCGTCGAAAGCGCCGCAAACAGTAAAGTATTCGGCGTATGGTTTCTGATCGCAGTTTCTTTGGTATTCTTTATGCAGGCAGGATTTGCAATGGTAGAAACAGGCTTCACAAGAGCAAAAAACGCAGGCAACATTATAATGAAAAACCTTATGGACTTCTGTATCGGTACAGCAATGTTCATTCTCATAGGATTCGGACTTCTCCTCGGCGAAGACGCTTTCGGACTTATCGGAAAACCCGGATTCGATATTTTCACCGCATATGATAACTTCGATTTTTCAAACTTTATCTTTAACCTCGTCTTCTGCGCGACGACAGCTACTATAGTTTCAGGCGCAATGGCTGAAAGAACGAAATTCATTTCATATTGTATTTACTCAGGCGTGATAAGCGCGCTCATCTATCCTATAGAGGCTCACTGGATCTGGAACAGCGACGGCTGGCTCTATCAGATGGGATTCCACGATCTTTCGGGTTCATGCGCGATACACATGGTAGGCGGTATTTCCGCTCTCGTAGGCGCGGCTATCCTCGGCCCGAGAATCGGAAAATTCACAAAAGGTTCGGACGGCAAGATAAAAGTCAACGCTATTCCGGGTCACAACCTGACTATCGGCGCGCTCGGCGTATTTATCCTCTGGTTCGGCTGGTACGGATTCAACCCCGCAGCTTCTCAGTCGGTTGAAATGCTCGGCTCTATTTTCCTTACAACAACTATCGCTCCCGCCATTGCAACCGTTGTCTGCATGGTATTCACATGGTTGAAATACGGCAAACCCGACGTTTCCATGTGTCTTAACGCTTCTCTGGCAGGTCTTGTCGGAATCACCGCAGGCTGCGACGTTATGGACGCTTTCGGCGCAATAATGGTAGGCGTCGTTTCGGGACTTCTCGTTTGCTTCGGCGTATGGTTCCTCGATTACGTACTTCACGTTGACGATCCCGTCGGCGCGGTAGCAGTTCACATGATGAACGGTCTCTGGGGTACTATTGCAGTCGGACTTTTCGCAACAGACTCCGCTCCCGGATTTGCGATCGCTCAGGCAGGCGGCGCAAGCGGCATCGCAGGAAAGGGACTTTTCTACGGCGGCGGATTTGAACTTCTCGGCAAACAGCTTATCGGCGTACTTGCAGTAGGCGCATGGACTGCCGTTACTATCTCAATCGTATTCTTCATTATCAAGAAAACTATCGGTCTCCGCGCTTCCGAACAGGAAGAGATTCTCGGACTGGACGTTACAGAACACGGCCTTATCAGTTCCTATGCAGATTTTGCACCTTCAATGGGCGATATTTCAATGCACGGCTATACAAAGGACGACGCTAAGAGCGTTGAAAAGGTTGCTCCGGCAGTTCCCGTAAACGAAGCTGTTGAAGTTAAGAATTACTCCGCTCCTACTGTTGACGGCAAACCGAAGATGACAAAGGTTGTTGCTATCTTCAAACAGCAGAAACTTCAGGATTTCATTCAGGCTATGGAAGCCATCAAGATCACAGGCATTACAGTTACGAACGTACTCGGCTGCGGAATGCAGAAGGGTCAGCAGAAATACTACCGCGGTACTCGTATCGAGATGAATCTGCTCCCCAAGATCAAGGCGGAGATCGCTATATGCGCCGTGCCTGTTGACAGAGTTATAGATTCCGCAAGAGCCGCTCTTTATACAGGAAACTACGGCGACGGCAAGCTCTTTATCTACGATATCGAGAATGTTGTCAAGATCCGTACGGGCGAAGAAGATTACGCCGCTTTGCAGGATACCGAGGACGAAAACAAAGTTCTCATGGGTGCGGAAAAATAAAGTTTTTAATCGGGATATGCGGCAGACTGAAAAAAAATCGAACTATGTTCATAAATAAATTCTCCCTCAGTCTGCCGCTGCCTTGATTAAGATATAAATTAAAAAATGGAGAAAAGCAGATGTCAGCAAAGTACATTTTTGTGACAGGCGGAGTCGTTTCAGGACTCGGCAAAGGTATTACGGCAGCTTCTCTGGGTCGGCTGTTGAAACAACGCGGCTATAAAGTCACCATTCAAAAATTCGATCCATACATCAACGTTGATCCGGGAACTATGTCGCCGTATCAGCACGGCGAAGTATTCGTTACCGACGACGGCGCGGAAACCGATCTCGACCTCGGTCATTACGAACGGTTTGTAGATGAAAATCTTACTGTCAATTCCAACGTTACCACAGGCAGAGTTTATCGCAATGTAATCGAAAAAGAACGCCGCGGCGATTATCTTGGGGCTACTGTACAGGTGATACCTCATATCACAAACGAGATCAAAAACAAAGTTTACAGCGCGGCAAAGGACGCAAACGCCGATGTAGTCATCACGGAGATCGGCGGAACGGTAGGCGATATCGAATCCACTCCGTTTCTCGAAGCGATTCGTCAGGTTGGCGCAGAGCAGGGACGCAACAACGTAACATACATACACGTTACTCTCGTCCCCTATATCGCAGGCTCGGAGGAATTGAAATCCAAACCCACGCAGCATTCCACAAAAGAACTTCTGTCGATCGGAATTCAGCCCGACATCATCGTATGCCGCAGCGAAATGCCGATTCCCGAAGATATGCAGGCAAAGATCGCGCTTTTCTGCAATATCAGGAAAGAGGACGTCATACAAAATCTCACCGCGCCCTCGCTTTACGAAGTTCCGCTATGGCTTGAAAAGGAGGGACTTGCGGAATCCGTATGCCATCATCTGGGACTGGAAAACCGCGCTCCCGATCTTGCAGAATGGACTGAAATGGTAAAGCGCGCCGAAAATGCCAATAAAAAAGTAGTTATCGGACTTGTCGGAAAATATGTGGAGCTTCATGACGCTTACCTTTCGATTGCGGAGGCTCTCCGTCATGGAGGTATCGTCAACAACGCCGCCGTTGATATAAGATGGATAGATTCGGAAGATATCACTCCCGAAAACGTCGGCGATAAGCTTAAAGAATGCGAGGGAATAATAGTTCCCGGCGGATTTGGAAAGCGCGGTATCGAAGGCATGATAGAAGCCATCAGATACGCAAGGGAAAACCGCGTTCCGTTTTTCGGAATATGCCTCGGAATGCAGATGGCGGTCACGGAATTCGCCAGAAACGCCGCAGGTATCAACGACGCGGATTCGGCTGAATTCAGCGATACTCCCGATCCCGTTATTCATATAATGGAAGAGCAGAAAAACATTTCCGAAAAGGGCGGAACGATGCGTCTCGGACTTTATCCGTGCAAACTTGCTCCCGATTCAAAATGCCGCGAAATTTATGGCGAGGAACTTATTTACGAACGTCACCGCCATCGTTATGAATTCAACAACGCATATCGAAGCATACTTGCTCGATACGGTATGCGAATGTCAGGTCTTTCACCCGACGAAAGACTGGTTGAAATAGTTGAACTTCCCGATCACCCTTGGTTTGTGGGAGTTCAGTTCCACCCCGAATTCAAATCAAGACCTAATAAGCCGCACAAGCTTTTTGCGGATTTTATAAAGGCTTCAATGAAATAGTGAGGAGAAATTATTATGGAAAAAATTACTGATTACTTTGGTTCAATGGTATTCGATGACAGAGTTATGAAAGCTCGTCTTCCCGAAAAAGTTTATAAAAGTCTCAAGGAAACTATCGACAAGGGTACTCCTCTCGACGCTTCCGTTGCAGATTCAGTTGCGGCTGCAATGAAAGACTGGGCTATCGAGCATGGCTGCACCCATTATACGCACTGGTTCCAGCCTCTTACAGGTCTGACGGCTGAAAAGCACGACAGCTTTATCACGCCTGCTCCCGACGGAAGAGTTATCATGGAATTTTCGGGCAAAGAACTCGTTAAGGGCGAACCCGACGCTTCATCGTTCCCCTCCGGCGGACTTCGCGCAACTTTTGAAGCAAGAGGCTACACGGCTTGGGATCCAACTTCATACGCGTTCATCAAGGACGGCACGCTCTACATTCCAACAGCATTCTGTTCATACACGGGCGAGGCTCTCGATAAGAAAGTTCCCCTGCTTCGCTCCATGGACGCTATCAATAAGCAGGCTCTCCGCATTCTGAAACTTTTCGGAAACGACAAAGTTCAGGTCGTCAAGACTTCCGTAGGCCCTGAACAGGAATATTTCCTCGTTCCCGCTGAACTTTACGCGCAGAGAAAAGACCTTATCATGAGCGGACGTACTCTTTTCGGAGCAATGCCTCCTAAGGGTCAGGAACTTGAAGATCATTATTTCGGTTCTATCAAGCAGAAAGTTTCCGAATATATGGCTGATCTCGACAAGGAATTGTGGAAACTGGGAATCCTTGCAAAGACAAAGCATAATGAAGTTGCTCCTGCTCAGCACGAACTTGCTCCGATTTACAGCACAACAAATATCGCTACCGATCATAACCAGCTTACCATGGAAGTAATGCAGAAAGTTGCAAAAAAGCACGGTCTCGTATGCCTGCTTCATGAAAAGCCATTCGCAGGCGTCAACGGTTCGGGCAAGCACAATAACTGGTCTATCTCTACAGATACGGGCGTAAATCTTCTTTCACCCGGCGAAACTCCTCACGATAACGCGCAGTTCCTGCTGTTCCTTGCTGCTGTTATCAAGGCTGTTGACGATTATCAGGATCTCCTCCGTCTTTCAGTTGCAACAGCAGGCAACGATCATCGTCTCGGCGCAAATGAAGCTCCTCCTGCCGTTATCTCGATATTCCTCGGCGACGAACTTACAGCCGTACTCGACGCGATCGAAAAAGATATTCCCTACGACGGCGCTAAAAAGGAAAGAATGCAGCTTGGCGTTGATGTTCTCCCGAAATTCCGCAAGGATACTACTGACAGAAACAGAACTTCTCCTTTCGCCTTTACGGGCAATAAATTTGAATTCCGTATGCTGGGTTCTTCCAACAGCATTTCATGCGCTAACATTCATCTTAATGCAGCTGTTGCGGAGGTTTTGAAGCAGTTTGCGGACGAACTTGAAAAGGCTGACGATTTCAACGCTGCGCTCCATGAGCTTATCAAGAGAACTATCAAGGATCATAAGCGCATCATCTTCAACGGCAACGGCTATGACGACGCATGGATAGCAGAAGCCGAAAAGCGCGGTCTTATGAATCTCAAAACTACCGCCGATGCAATGCCTCATATCTGCGATAAGAAAAACGTCGATATGCTTACGTCTCACGGCATTTTCACCGAAGCTGAGATCTACTCTCGCCGTGATATCATGCTCGACAACTATGTAAAGGCTGTAAACATCGAGGCTCTGACAATGATCGACATGGCGCGCAAGGAAATCATTCCTGCCGTTACTAAATTTACGGCTGATACCGCTTCCGCTGTTGCTGTCAAGAACGAAGTTGTATCAGTAGCCTGCAAATATGAAAAGCGACTTATTACTATGCTTTCCGACCTGATCGACGAAATGGACGAAGCTGCTTCCGCTCTTGAAGGAGCAGTTGCCGAATTGAAATCGTATGAAGACGCAGTATCCGCTTCAGAGTTTGTACGCGACAGCATTCTTCCAAAAATGGACGCTCTCCGCGCCGCCGCCGATAAAGCCGAAACTGTTACGGCTGAGGATTACTGGCCTTTCCCGACTTACGACAAGCTTCTCTTCGGCGTTAAATAAGACATCTACTTTTCTCCCCATAAGCGCTCTCGTTGTTTTTTCAATGAGAGCGCTTTATATCGCTGAATTAATTTTGCGATATATAACAAGCTAATTGAAAAATTCACCAAAAGTTTTCATATAAAAACACAAAAATGCTTCATTTCATAGAAAATAAAAAAAACGGGATTTTTTCTTGAATTTTTTCGTTAATTGTGCTATAATTCGATTTGGTTCTTCATAAATCTATCACAAAAGTCAAGACTTGTGAAGAAAAAAATAAGACTCGAACGGAGGTTTTTTTCAAATGTTAGCAGCACAAATTTTTGCTGTCATCATATTCATTGCGATGTTTCTGATGATCGTTCTGGATAAGATCGAACGGCACTATGTAACTCTTGGGTGCGGTCTTCTAACTCTCGTTATCGTTTTCGGTATCTGCATGAGAGACGGAGGCGCGATCTTGAATACTATTGCTGTAAAAAATTTCATAAAGCCCGATTTCTGGTATCAGGTCACCGAAAGCGAAAGCAAAGGTATCAACTGGGCTACTATCGTCTTTATTGCAGGCATGATGATCATGGTAGAAGGCATGGCTAAAGCAGGTTTCTTCCGCTGGCTCTGCATGAAGATAGCATTCCTTGTAAAATGCAAGACCATTCCGATATTCATCACATTCATGGTCATGTCGGCAGTTCTTTCAATGTTTATCGACAGCATCACGGTAATCATGTTCCTTGCTGCCGTAACTATCGAATTGGCGCAGCTTCTGAAATTCAATCCCATTCCCATGATACTTTCAGAAATTTTCTGCGCTAATTTAGGCGGTTCCGCTACAATGTGCGGCGATCCGCCCAACATCATCGTCGGCACTTCGCTTGGATATTCATTCTTCGACTTTCTCACAAATACAGGCTTATGTGCAGGTATCTGCCTTATATTCACTATCGTATTCTTCTTTTTCGCATTCAGAAAAGATCTCCGCTCCACAAACGGCGAAGCTGTAGATATTTCCAAACTCCCCGCTCCTTCAACTGCTATTACCAATAAAAAGGATTTCGTTATAAGCTGCATTATCTTCGCTCTTGCAGTTATCCTGCTCGTTTCCCATTCCGCAACTCACCTTACTGTTGCAACAATAGGAACGATCATAGCGGTAATCACTCTCGCAACTGCCGGAAAAGACGCTTTCACGCTTCTGAAAAAAGTCGATTACAAAACTCTTGTATTCTTTATAGGTCTGTTTATCGTCGTAGGCGGACTTGAAGAAACCGGAATTCTTGAATACATAGCTGATTTTATCGGCAAGATAAGCGGCGGAAACGCATATATAATGGTTGCTATCATTCTGTGGATCTCGGCTATTGCCAGCGCTTTCGTCGACAATATTCCTTTTGCCGCGACTATGGTTCCCGTTATTATCAGCCTTGCAAATTCTTCCGGCGTTCCCACAAGCACTCTTGCATGGACTCTTTCGATCGGAACGGATATCGGCGGCAGCGCAACTCCTATCGGAGCGTCCGCAAACGTTGTCGGAACATCTGTTGCAGCTAAAAACGGATATCCCATCAGCTGGGGAAAATACTGCGCAAAACTCGCCCCTGCAACCATAATCGTACTTGCAATTTCAACTGCATACATTTTCTTCAGATACTTATAATAGGAGGTCAAGATATGTCACAAATTATTATTTCAGTCGGAAGAGAATTCGGAAGCGGCGGACGCGTTATCGCTGAGGCTCTCGCTGAAAGATTCGAGCTTCCAATTTACGACCGTCATCTCATCACCGAGATCGCCAACAAAACAGGCATGACCGCCTCCGAGATCGAAAAGCTTGACGAAGCTCCGAAATCACGCCTGACTTCCCGTCGGGTACGCGGTTTCAGCAACTCAATCGAGGATAATATTGCGGATATGCAGTTCGATTTTCTCCGTAAAAAAGCTGAAAGCGGCGAATCTTTCGTTGTTGTCGGCAGATGCTCCGAATCGAAACTCCGCGATTTCGACGGTCTTGTATCGCTTTTCATAATCGGCGATATGGATGAAAAAATCAAGCGAATTACAAAGCTCTATGAAATGAGCGAATCCGAAGCGAAGCTCTTCATTGAGAAGAAGGATAAAAAAAGAAAGCGCTATCACAACTATCATGTCGGACTTCACTGGGGCGATTCCCGTCTGTACGATCTGACAGTAAACAGCAGCCGTCTCGGTATCGATAAAACCATCGATTTCCTTGAAGATTACGTAAAAGCGCGTATAAACGCTCAGAAATAATTCAAAAACCTCCCGTTTTTCGGGAGGTTTTCTTTATATCAGATTATTCAACAGTAACGCTCTTAGCGAGATTTCTGGGCTTGTCAACATCGAATCCCTTAGCTACAGAAACATAATAGCCAAGCAGCTGAAGCGGAATTACCGAGAGACTTCCCGCAAAATGGGGATCTGTCTGCGGAATATATACCGTGAAATCAGCAAGATCTTCCATGCTGTAATTTCCGTAAGTAGTAAGTCCCATAAGCGACGCGCCGCGGCTCTTGACCTCCACCATGTTGCTTACGGTCTTTTCATACAATTCAGGCTGAGTCAACACGCCAATAACGGGAATCCCGTTTTCGATAAGGCTGATAGGACCATGCTTAAGTTCACCTGCCGCATATGCCTCTGAATGAATATAGCTTATCTCCTTCATCTTAAGGCTGCCCTCAAGACCGATCGCATAATCTATTCCTCTGCCGATAAAGAATGCGTCCTTACAAGCGGCAAGCTTATTTGCATACCACTGAATACGTTCCTTATCTTCAAGAATCTTCTCTATCTTGCCGGGGATAGTATCGAGTTCGGAAAGGAGTTCGTCATATTTAGCCTGCTCCATTTCTCCTCTTGCAAAAGCAAACTGGATAGCAAGAAGATAACCTGCAATAAGCTGAGTGCTGTACGCCTTTGTAGTTGCAACGGAAATCTCAGGGCCTGCAAGGGTATAAAATACGTTATCGGCTTCACGCGCGATAGAAGAACCTACAACATTAACGATTCCCATAGTCTTTACGCCGTTATCCTTAGCCATTCTCAATGCGGCAAGGCTGTCCGCGGTTTCGCCTGACTGACTGATAATTATTACCAAACTGTCTTCCATAAGTTTCATTTTCCTGTAGCGGAATTCGGAAGCAAGTTCAACACGAACGGGAATAGTAGTAAAATCTTCTATAACATACTGAACAGCCATTCCGACATGATAAGCAGAACCGCAGGCAACGATATAGATCTGACGGATTTTTTTCATTTCCTCATCGCTCAGACCGATCTCGCTGAATGTGATCTTGCCGTCCTTGACAACAGAATTGATCGTATCTCTGATAACCTTGGGCTGCTCGTGAATCTCCTTGAGCATGAAATGTTCATAACCGCCCTTTTCGGCAGCTTCGGCGTCCCACTTGATCTCAACCAGTTCCTTGCTGATCTCCTCGCGGTCGATATCGTAAAAAGTCACGTTGCCCTTTGTAAGTTTCGCGATCTCCATATTACCGATATAGTAAACGTTTCTTGTGTATTTCAGGATAGCGGGAACATCAGAAGCGACATATGTTTCGCCGTTGGCGATGCCGATTATCATAGGGCTGTCCTTACGTGCGGTATAAATTTCGCCTGCATAATCTTTAAACATTACGCAGAGAGCGTACGAACCTCTGATTCTGATCATCGCCCGCGCGATAGAATCAACAGGGCCAAGATTATACTTTTTATAATAGTAGTCGATCAGCTTAACTGCAACTTCCGTATCGGTCTGCGATTTGAAGCTATAACCGCTTTTTGTAAGCTTTTCGCGAAGTTCCTGATAATTCTCAATAATTCCGTTATGAACGGCGATAACGGAATTATCGTCGCTTTCATGGGGATGAGCGTTAAGTGTAGACGGCTCACCGTGAGTAGCCCAGCGGGTATGTCCGATACCGCAGCTTCCGTGAACGGCGTCACCGTTATTCGTCATTTTTTTAAGAACCTCCAGCTTGCCCTTCGCCTTTATAACGGCAGTTTCCGCCTCTCCGTCGCGAACTGCAATGCCGGCTGAATCGTATCCTCTGTATTCAAGCTTTGAAAGACCGTCCAAAAGAACCGGAGCGGCCTGTGCATTACCGGTAAAACCAACAATTCCACACATTGATAGTGTCCTCCTATTCCGCATAATATATGCATCTTTATTATATCACACAATTGCGGCATATGTCAAGTTTAAAAACGACTAATTTTATGGCTTTATCATTTACTTTTTTATAATGTGTTCACATACTATGCAAAACCATGCAAATAAATCAACACAAAATATTCGACATAGCAGTTGAAAAAATCTGTTCAAAAACTCCCTTGACATTTCAAGCGATAATCTGCTATAATTTATTTGTAAAATCTATGCGTATAATGGTTCAGCATGAAGTAATTAAGGTTGCTTTGTGCTGAATTTTTTTGAGCCTGTTTAGTATCTCGATGTGTGCAGATTTTCGAGCGGATTTTTCAACTGACAAGGAGAAAAGCCGCAGGAATGCTGACGCATTTCAAGGTTGTTCGACGAATTTCAGGTGGAAAATCTGCCAAAAAGATGTGCGCATAGAGATACTAAACAGGCTCTTACGCGCAACAGAAAAGGAGTTATCACCATGCCAAAAAATCAATTTCAGCGAATGATCTTCGCCTTGCTAACCGTTATCGTTACGGTTCACGCATTCGTATTTTTCAGCCTTTACGTTGTAAACGGAAGCACATTTCTCGCTCTGAATCCCGACGCCCACGGAGTTATCGATGCAATAAACAAAATGGGCGGCGTGTATATGTGCGGAAAATCAGTACCGATATGGACTGTCATTCTTGTGGAATTCGTATTCGCTTACACTCTGGAATGCGTTATCGGCAGCCCATGTTCATTCAAACTCGCCTGCAAAGTTTTCAACCCACAGGAAGATCACCCAGTATTATTCGAGACTGCAATAATCTGCGCCACAGTCGGAATCATGTGTCCTGCAATGAGCTTTATCGCGGCATTTTTGTACTATCCATATTATGAGGGCTTCAATTTACTTACTCTTCTCGCAAACTGGCTGAAACTCGTATGCTTCAACTTTCCATTTGCGCTTCTTTCGCAATTATTTTTCATTCAGCCATTCATACGCACAGTTTTCAAGACTATCTTCAAAGAACGCTAAAAAAGAATTTAAATCTAAAAATCCCGAAAGCGATTTAAAACCGCTTTCGGGATTTGTTAATTATTCGCCTTTTTTGTTCTTAGAACTTCCTATCTCAGTCTCACGTGCAATAGCCTCGAATTCTCCGGACGCGCAGGCTGCCTCATCGATAAATTCAAGAGCGTTGCTGTCGAAATATACCCAGATGCAGAATGCGGCAAGACCTTCATTATTCTTGATGTTGATGTAGTAATCAATAGTATCGCCCTGTTTGCAGGCAACATTATCGCCATAGATGACCATTCCTGTTTCGTTTGAAACGTCAGCAGGTTCGATATCTCCGTTATTAACTCTGATAGTACCGTCGATAGCCTTGCTGGTGGAATTCAGCGAAACGCCTGCTATGCTGGAAAGATCCTGCGAAACTCTGATCTTATAGTCGCCGTCGGGGATATTTTCCTTTACCTTGAACGACATTTTCAGCATATCGCCTTCAAAGTAGAAGTTCTCATTCTTCGAAATATCGAGCCACATATAGTATCTGCCGTCGTTTGCGGGAGTATAATTCGAACTGGAATTATTATTGTTTCCGCCTGACTGCGAAGGAGTTGTGGAATTATTATTGCCGCTGTTGCCGCTTGAAGCAGGCTTTTTAACGACTGTAGTCACCTTAACAGTTTCGGTCACAGTCTCGCCCTTAGCGTCTGTAACTGTCTCGCCTTTTGAGTCGGTAACAGTTACTACTTCGGTCACAGGCTGACCTTCAGCATCAGTAACCTCTTCTACAACTTCTTCCTCTTTGTCGGAAGTTTTGTTGTCGGAAGCAGATGATTCGTCGCCCGAAGTCTCGGGATTGGGAGCGTCAAGATCGATCTGTGTATCGCCAAGAGTCAGGGAATTTCCTTCACTGGATTTGCCGACTTCAAGAGCATACTGCGTAACAGCCTCGTCTGAGCCTTTTTTCTTTTTATCTCCGCAGCCCGCCATGCTTGTAGCCGCCACACAAAGTACGGCAAATACCGCAATTATCTTTTTTGTAATATTTTTCATGATATCGTATCCTTTCGAGAATATTTCAAGTCAAAGTTTCAAGTCAAAGGCAACTCGTCTGTTACCATTTTTATTATACATTAGCTTTTTCAATTTGTCAAGTCAAGTTTCAAATTGTAATCAATTTTTTTATAAAACGTCACTTCATTTTCACATAAATCATATTTTTTACACATAGCATCCCTGTATTGA
>DETO01000091.1:27205-36415 GCA_002362135.1 Ruminococcus sp. UBA3286
CACATAGCATCCCTGTATTGACAAATAATGCGGATTATGGTAGTATTTATTAGTATTGAAAATAAGAATTTATAAGGTGAAATTATGTTTAAAAAATTCGAAAAAAAATATATAGGGGACAAAATTTTTTATAAAAATGTGCTTTTCATGGTCGTTCCCATGATATTGCAGAATCTTGTTACCAATTTCGTCAGCATGATCGACAACATAATGATCGGACAGACAGGAACGGAACAGATGAACGGCATCGCGATCATAAATCAATTTATATTCGTATTCAACATTACCGTTTTCGGCGCGGTTTCGGGTGCGGGAATATTCGGCGCGCAGTTTTTCGGCAAAGGCGATCACGAGGGACAGAAATTTTCTGTGCGTTTCCGGCTGATAATGTGCGTAGTCATTGTGGCAGTTGCTGCTACGGTTTTCAGCATATTTGACGACCAGCTTATTTCGTTGTTTCTCAGCAAAGACGACGCGCCCGAAAAAATCGCCGCCACGCTTAAATACGGAAAGGAATATATGGCTATAATGCTTATCGGGCTGCTCCCATTCGGCATAGGTCAGGCTTATTCCAGCGCAGTTCGCGAATGCGGAGAGACAAGAATACCTATGATAGGCTCTGTTATTGCAGTTGCCGTGAATATATTTCTTGACTACGCTCTAATCTTCGGAAAGCTTGGAATGCCGAATATGGGCGTTTCGGGTGCGGCGATAGCGACGGTAGTTTCAAAATTCATCGAAGCTGCCGTTGTGATTATCTGGGCGCATACCCACACCGACCGCAATAAATATGTGATAGGGCTGTACAAAGGTTTCCGCATACCTGCCGAACTTACGGGACGAATGCTTAAAAAAGGCATTCCCCTGCTGTTCAACGAATTTTTCTGGGCTGCCGGAATGGCTGCTATCGCCCAATGCTATTCGGTACGCGGTCTTGATGTCGTTGCCGCGCGTAATATTTCGGGAACTATTACGAATTTATTCAGCACGGTCTATATTCAGCTTGGAGCTTGCATAGGCATAATCGTCGGCTCAAGACTTGGCGCAAATAAACTGAAAGACGCCCGCGACGTCGATAATAAGCTGCTGTTTTTCAGCGTAACTTCCACTATTATCGTTGCGGCTCTTACGCTGCCGCTTGCTCACGTTTTCCCGATGATATACAATACCGAAGCTGAAATTCGCTCTCTTGCCTCTTATATGATAATTATTCAGGCGATCGCAATGCCGCTGTGTTCATTCACCAACGCCTGCTATTTCACGCTTCGCAGCGGCGGAAAAACAGGCATTACATTCCTGTTCGATTTCGGCTTTACATTCGGAATAATGATACCTCTTGCATTCTGCCTTGCATATTTCACGACAATGAATATACATATGCTTTTCGCCGTTGTAACGCTGTCTGAAATAATCAAAGTGGTTATCGGCTATTTTATGGTAAAAAGCGATCTATGGCTCAATAATCTTGTGGGTGCGAAAGAAATTTAATTTTCTCTTGCATTTATTGACATTCCGTGATATAATAAGAATGAATCCAATTCGACAGGAGGTTTACATTTTATGCTATCAGATATTGAAATAGCTCAGAATGCTAAAATGCTGAAAATAAACGAAATAGCCGCAAAACTCGGAATTGCCGGCGACTATCTCGAACCGTACGGACATTATAAGGCGAAACTTTCAGAAAGTCTCTATTCAAGCCTCGCATTCCGCGAAGACGGCAAACTCATTCTTGTGACGGCGATAAATCCCACTCCCGCAGGAGAAGGAAAAACTACAGTAAGCGTAGGTCTGGCAGACGCGATAAACAAGATCGGAAAAAATGCCGTGCTTGCTCTTCGAGAGCCGTCCTTAGGCCCTGTTTTCGGTATAAAAGGCGGCGCGGCAGGCGGCGGATACGCTCAGGTCGTGCCTATGGAAGATATCAATCTCCATTTTACAGGCGATATGCACGCGATAACTGCGGCAAACAATCTGCTCTGCGCAATGCTTGACAACCATATCCAGCAGGGAAACGAACTCAGGATAGACCAGAGAAGAATACTTTTCAAGCGCTGCATGGATATGAACGACCGCGCGCTCAGAAATATTGTAGTCGGTCTTGGCGGAAAAGCCAACGGCGTTCCACGTGAGGACGGCTTCAATATAACCGTTGCTTCTGAAGTAATGGCTATACTCTGTCTTGCTGCCGACCTCGGCAATCTTAAAAAGCGTCTGGGAAATATTCTTGTCGCTTACGATCTTGACGGCGAACCCGTTTTCGCCGAACAGCTTGGCTGTACGGGCGCAATGACGGCTCTTCTGAAAGACGCTCTCAAGCCTAATCTTGTACAGACTCTTGAAAACACTCCTGCTCTTATTCACGGAGGCCCGTTTGCCAATATCGCTCACGGCTGCAATTCTTTAAGAGCTACAAAACTCGCCCTGAAACTCGGCGATTACTGCGTTACGGAAGCAGGCTTCGGTTCTGATCTGGGAGCGGAAAAATTCTTCGACATCAAGTGCAGATACGGCGGATTAAAGCCTTCCTGCGTGGTTCTCGTTGCAACTATCCGCGCGCTCAAATATAACGGAAGAGTTCCGAAAGACGAACTCGGCAAGGAAAATATGTGGGCTTTGGAAAAGGGCGTTGAAAATCTGCGCACGCATATCGAAAATATGCACAAATTCCACGTTCCCGTTGTCGTAGCCATAAACCGCTTCAACACTGATACCAACGCCGAAATAGAGTTTATCAAAAATTTCTGCAATGAAATGGGCGTTGACGTTTCCATGTGCGAAGTATTCGCAAAAGGCGGCGAGGGCGGCGTCGATCTTGCACAAAAGGTCTGCGACACGATCGCCCTTACCGAAAACAACGAAGAAGGCTTCCATACGCTTTATTCATTGAATCTTTCCATCAAGGACAAAATTGAAAAAGTTGCACGCGAAATTTACCGTGCAGACGGCGTTTCATATACTCAGCAGGCTGAAAAATCTATAAAGGAGATCGAGAAGATCGGTTTCCGCGATCTTCCGATATGCGTCGCCAAAACGCAGTATTCGCTGTCGGATAATCCTGCTCTTCTCGGAAAGCCGAAGGGATTCAAGATAACCGTAAGGGACGTCCGCGTTTCCGCAGGCGCAGGATTTGCCGTTATTTATACGGGAGATATCCTTACAATGCCCGGACTTCCGAAAAAGCCATCCGCGCTCAATATCGACTGCGGAATAAGCGGCAATATCACGGGACTGTTCTGATATGAGAAAGATAACACATTCGGCGGAGGAAACCATAAAATTTGCCGAAAAACTGGGACGTCTCCTTAAAGCCGGCGATATGATAGCCTACAAAGGCGGACTCGGCGCAGGCAAAACCACATTCACAAGAGGACTGGCTATCGGTCTTGGTCTCGGAGATAATGTTTCATCGCCTACATTCGCGCTCGTCAATGAATACTGCGGCGATATCGATCTTTATCATTTTGATATGTACCGCATCACCAACGAGGGCGATCTTGAATCTTCAGGATTTTATGATTACGATTTCGAAAACAACGTTGCCGCAGTTGAATGGTCGGAAAATATCGCGGATTTCCTCCCGAAAAATACTATTTACATCACGATCAACGCTCTTAGCGAAAACGAGCGTGAAATTATTATTGAGGACGGTGAACGCTTTGCTGCTGCTTGGGATTGACACTTCCGGAAAGGTAGCTTCGGCTGCGCTTTTCGATACGGATAAGGAGATTTTTCTTGCTGAAAGTTCGCTGTATACACAAAAAACTCATTCGCAGGTCATTATGCCTATGGTAAAAGATCTGATAGGGCAGGCAGGAAAAAAAATAACCGATATCGACGCGGTCGCTGCTGCGAAAGGGCCTGGAAGCTATACCGGACTTCGTATCGGCGCGGCGGCGGTAAAAGCCATTGGATTCGCGCTGAACTGCAAATGCTGCGGAGTATCGACTCTCGAAGCCATTGCGTACAATAATATAGCTTATGTGGGAACTATATGCTCAGTAATGGCTGCCCGCAGCGAACTGGTTTACACGCAGATCTACAAAAGCAACGGTTATGAACTTGAAGCCATATGCGAAGAAAAACTGATCAGCCGCGACGAACTTGCGGAAATACTTGCCTTTAACGGTACTGCTGTTCTTCTTTGCGGAGACGGTGCGGCGGATTTTTTCACAACATACCGTTCGCCAATGTTTAATATCGCTCCGCCTCACGGCAGACTGCAAAACGCCTGCGGAGTATGCCTTGGAGCAATGTCTAAGGAATTCGTTTCCGCCGATGATATCGAAGTCTCATATCTCCAGAAAGTCAAGGCGGAAAAGGATCTGGAAAGCAAAAATAATATACAAGGAGTAAAAAAATGATAGCTATAGGCTGCGATCATGCAGGAGTTGAAATGAAAAAGGCGGTCATTGCCGCTTTAAGTGAAAAGGGATTTGAATTCAGGGATATGGGTACGGACGGAGAACCCTGCGATTATCCTGTTATGGCGAAAAAAGTCTGCGATCTCGTTGTTTCGGGAGAATGCGAAAAGGGCATCCTCATTTGCGGAACAGGCATCGGAATGTCAATGGCGGCAAACAAAGTCAAGGGTATCCGCGCCGCTCTTTGCGCTGATTCATTTTCCGCTAAGTATACGCGCCTCCACAATGACGCCAATGTTATGTGTATGGGCGCGCGCACGCTGGGCGTGGGACTGGCTTCGGAACTTGCCGAAATATTCCTGACTACAGGCTTTGAGGGCGGACGTCATCAGCGCCGGGTCGATTTAATTACAGATATCGAAAATGGTATAAATATTAACTAAAGGAGAGAGTTAAATGTCAAATTTACATATTATCAGTCATCCCCTCGTGCAGCACAAGATCTCGCTGCTGAGAGATAAAAATACGGGTACAAAGGAATTCCGCGAACTTGTTTCGGAAATTGCAATGTTCATCTGCTATGAAGCTACACGCGATCTTCCGCTTAAAGAGATCGAGATCGAAACTCCGGTAGCTGTTGCGAAAACCAAAGTTATTTCGGGCAGAAAGCTTGCGTTCGTGCCGATACTCCGCGCAGGTCTGGGCATGGTGGACGGCGTTACGGCTCTCGTTCCTGCCGCAAAGATAGGTCATATGGGAATTTTCCGTCAGCCTGATACAAAGGAAGCTGTCAAGTATTACTGCAAAATGCCTGACGATATCGCCGAGCGCGACGTTATAATCGTCGATCCTATGCTTGCTACAGGTCATTCGGCAGTTGCGGCTATTGACGAGATAAAGAAACTGGGCGTTAAGCATATCAAATTCATGTGCATAATCTGCTCTCCCGAGGGTGTGGAAAAGGTTGGAGAGGCTCATCCCGACGTCGATATTTACACGGGCGTTATGGATCAGGGGCTTAATGAAGATAAATTCATCGTTCCCGGCGTTGGCGACGCAGGCGATCGTATATTCGGAACTAAGTGATATGGCTAAAAAATCGAAAGTTGACAAAGAGCTTCTGGAAGCTTACGAGGAATTAAAAGCTTACAACGAAAAAAGCAAAAAGAGCAAGAATAAAAACGATCTGCTCCAGTTTTTCGTCGGCTTGCTGATGCTGGCGGCAGGACTTTACATGATATTCCAGCATATCGAAATACGCAACAGCATGCGTTCGGGATTTATCTATTTTGGAAACTTCGGTATGCCGAACGGATTGATCTTTCTGCCAATACTAATAGGCATTGTAATGCTTTTTCTCATGGAAAAAAAGGTGTATGGCTGGATAGTTATCGCAGTCGGGATAGTGATCGTGCTTGCGGCTGTACTGCTGAATACACAGATGACGTGGCGCGGTACGAACGCTTTCAATTACATTATAATGTTCGGACTTACGGCGGCGGGCGGCGCGCTTACGCTGAAGGAACTGCTGAAAAAGGATTGATACAGTCTCCTAAGGACAAAAATTTACTGAACAATAAAATATATACTAAACGACATTGCAAATTGTACAATGGATGTCGAGGAGATTTAACACATAACAAGGCGGAAGAGGAAAGCGGGCTGACGCCCGGTGACGACGACAACGCGGTTATGTGTTAAATCTCCCGACAGATATGTATTATTTGTAATGACGTTTAGTATAAATGGACGTTTTAAAGTGGACACCCATAAAGAAGTTTTCGCCATAGCATTTTTGATTTTCAGTCAAAAGTGCTATGGCGTTTTTTCTATTGACAATGTAACCGCTTTGATATATAATAATTACTAAGATAAATAGGAATTTATCTTTGAAAGGGTGATTAACAATGAGCGGTTATATCGCATTTTGGTCAAAGGATTATATTAGACCTGTTCAATAACCGTAAAAATGCTGAATGACGCAGGATTTTTTTTGTTTTGCAAAGTCAGATCTTCGCAGGAATACTGTATGTATTGCAAGAAGATCTGACAAAGCAAAACGAAAAAAAGACAAGTCAGGCAGCGTTTTGGAGGTTATTGAACAGGTCTATTAAGCAGCTTGAAAGGCATAATGATAATAGCCCTATTTGTGTTGTATATGGAAGTCAGCATAAAAGAATGCCCCATATTTCAGCATTAAAAATTGGAGATATTATTTATCCTGTTGCAATAAAAGATAAAACTCTGTGTGTAATGGCAAGATTACCAATAGAAAAAATCGAGCCTGCTTATGACTATCTTATAAGAGAAACAGGTTTTCATTATGCTGCACTAATCCCAGAAGGTATACTCTTAAAAAAGCAAGGGATTTATGGGGAATTTAATTCATTTAAAGGTGGCAGCGGCTATACTGATAAGATTGAATTGCCCCAAAATATACATACAATAATTCAAGAAGATGATCTTGTTATAAAACCGCATAAATTTCATCAAGAACCTATAGAATGCTGTGCAGACTTAGCAGCAAGTGGAAATAATGGTTCATCTATTCAACCAAGGATTATTCCGATAGAGCAAGTGTCAACCTTTCTCTTTGGCAGAACAAAATCTACTCAAAAGCCATTGAGACTTGATAAAAACGGAAATCTTACAACCACATCATTAGGTGGATTTGTTAGAAAAATGAGTGACGAAACCTTAACTTATTTTGAGGAATTGTTCAGATAAATTCTATTTTATGCAAGTAATCGAATATTAAGCCCCGAAGCAGTTATCAATAATTGCTTCGGGGCTTAAACTTCCTTTTCTGTTATTTTATAGAATAAAATTTGTTAATGCAGTATAAATCATACAGCCGCAAATCCCTTTTTCAGATCTTCAAGGATATCGTCAACGTTCTCCAGTCCGACAGAAAGACGAATCATGCCGCCGTTGATTCCAGCCGCAACAAGCTGCTCGTCGGTAAGCTGACGATGAGTTGCGCTCGCAGGGTGCAGAACGCAAGTGCGGATATCGGCAACGTGTACCTCGTTTGAAGCAAGCTGCAAAGCGTCCATGAACTTTACAGCCGTACTGCGTCCGCCCTTTATAACAAAGGAAATTACACCGCTTGTGCCGTCGGGGAGATATTTTTTGGCAAGTTCATGATATGGATTGCTCTTGAGTCCGGGATAATTAACAGATTCAACATTTTCGTTGGCTTCAAGGAATTCAGCAACGATCTGCGCATTTTTGCAGTAACGCTCCATTCTGACAGCAAGAGTTTCCAAACCGAGGTTGAGATAAAATGCAGACTGCGCAGAAGGATAGCAGCCAAAATCACGCATAAGCTGCATTCTTGCCTTTACAATGTAAGCGGCTTTTCCGTAGGATTCCGTGTAGATAAGACCGTGATAGCTCTCGTCAGGCTCGGTGAATTCGGGGAATTTTCCGTTTGCCCAGTTGAAATTTCCGGAATCTACAATAACGCCGCCGACCTGTACCGCGTGACCGTCCATGTACTTTGAAGTGGAATGAATAACGATGTCCGCACCGTATTCAATGGGGCGACAAAGGATAGGCGTGGGGAATGTATTATCAACTATAAGCGGAACATTGTTTTCATGAGCGATCTTTGCAAACTTCTCGATATCAAACACAGTAAGCGCGGGATTTGCAATAGTTTCGCCAAAAACAGCCTTGGTATTCGGCTTGAATGCAGCGCGAATCTCCTCTTCGGAAGCGTCGGGATCTACAAAAATACATTCTATTCCCATTTTCTTGAACGTAACAGCGAAAAGATTTATCGTGCCGCCATATATAGTTGTAGTTGAAATAAAGCTGTCGCCTGCCTGCAAAATATTCAGCAGACTGCACAATGTAGCCGCCTGACCGCTGGAAGTACACATAGCGCCTATACCGCCCTCAAGAGCGGCGATCTTTTCTTCGACAGCCATTACCGTGGGATTTTCAAATCTTGAATAGATCAAGCTTTTTGTCGGATCGTCAAAAACAGCGGCAACGTCGTCGGTCGAATCATAAACATAAGTTGTACTCTGAACTATAGGCACAACTCTCGGCTCGGTATTTTTGGGTGTGTAGCCCGAATGCAGGCATTTGGTTTCGATCTTCATTATAAAATTTGACCTCCTGTAATATAATTTTCAGCGGTGTTTAGGCAGAATACGTTTCACTTTCGGAACGCAGTATTCCAGAACCGCGCAGTATTTGTCAACGAATGTGATGATATAAGCTTCTTTATATTTAGGCATTTTCAAAGTTACAGGCCACATATGCTTGACGATTATATCCTGTTCTTTTTCGTTGATATCAGTAAGATTTTCGGCATTATGGAGCGCAACGTTCGAGTGCTGACCGGAATGACGGGGCTGACCTTTTCCGCGATTCATATTATACTCTTTGCGGTCGTAATAAAAAAGATCGTGAAGCAGACCTGCCCTCGCGGCAGCGCGCGCGTCAAGATGAAGCTTGCGGCAAATAATATAGCCGTGATAAGAAACATTCAGGCAATGCTGAAATCTTGTTGTTGAGATGTGATGCGGAATTTCCTTCAGTTTTTCAACTTCAGGAGCGCCGATGAGATCTTTTATATGCAGGTAATATCCGCTTTCGGTGAGTTCCTTAGCGGAGCATATGGCTTTAAGCATGGCAGTATCCAATCCGAGATCCTATCTCCTTTATTCGGATTTCTCCGTACTTTTTATTATACAACATGATAAAACAAAAATCAATAGTTTTTAAAAATTTACCATAGAAATCAATTTTTACTTGTGCGGCATTATGCAAGGGGACGCTGTCCACTTACAATCCCCTGCATAAGGGACATAGTCCCTTATGAATCCCAATA
>DETO01000094.1 GCA_002362135.1 Ruminococcus sp. UBA3286
TCATATTATCACTCAAAAGTGAATATTTTGTGATATTTTAATGGCAGTAATCAGCAATTTTATAAAAAATGTCGTGATTTCAAAAAAATATTATTGACATTTTCAGTAAATTTTGCTATAATAAAATTATCAATGAGAAAAGTTTTACGGAAGGGAGCGTCAGAAAATGAAATTTATTAATATTGTAGTTTCAATTCTGGTGATCTTTGTTTCTGCTGCAGTCGCGGGAATTCTGATTTATATGCGTCCCGAAATGACCATTCCGGTTATCATTATTTATCTGACCGCACTTTTGATTCTAACCATTTCGATCGGTATCATTGGTTTTTTTAATACACATAAGAAAAGCACAATAGAAGCCGATGATTTTGTAAAAATCATGGAAAATCTGAATACTGAGTTCGTACTCTGGACTGACGATTTTTCGTTTATCCACATGAATAAGCGTATCCGTGATCTTATGGATATCGGTGACGACGACGGTTTTGATCATAAAGAGGCGCTAAAAAAGGCTTTCGGACTTAACGATCTTGATAATAAAAGCTTCAGATTAATCGCTGCGGGCGGTTCTCACGAGGCGTCATTCAAAAATTCATCAGACAAGATTATCAGCATTGCGTGGAGTACTACTCTTGTTAAAAAATTCAAAAAAAGAAATCTTTATATCAGCACGGGCTTTAATTTTACCGAAATTAAAAAAATGCGAGTGAATTTAGCAAGCGCTAACGATTTCTTCAACTCCTCAATGGAATTGGCTGAGATTGGCGTAATTATGAGTACTGATAAGAAAAAATACGCCGCATCCTCCGAAACTGTAAGAATGTTCGGGCTGAAAACCAACAGCGTTGATATCAGTACGTTCAGATCGCTTATTCACCCTAATGATCGTATGCAATTTGATCGTGCTGTTAATCAGGACGACGATGCAAGAGGCGATGTGAAGAGCGTTGAACTTCGAATTAGATCGGCTGCCGGTACGTCTTACCGCTGGTATTCGTTCCGCTATAAATCGATTGCCGCAACTGATAACACTCTTCCCCTTTTTGGCGGCGCGCTGCTTGATATAACACAGGAACGCGAAAAAGATATGCTCATCGAGCGGCTTGCGTACATTGACGAGGTGACAGAGATTGCAAATCGCAACAAGCTTATGGATATCGGGCAGGAAACTTATGAATGCAGCCGGCTTCTTAATTATTCCTACTGGATAATCGTTCTCGACATAGATCGTTTTCATATCATCAATGACACCTGCGGATATGCCAACGGAAACCGAATATTGAAGGATTTTGCGCATATTTTGTACAAATTCGTTTCTCCCGGCGGACTTGCTGCACGTATAAGCGGAGATAATTTTGCATTGGTTCTCCGTGATTACGGCGACGATGAATTGCCTATCCGTACTGCAAAGACGATTCAAGACGAATTGGCTAAGCTTGCTGTGGACGACCTTGCTTCTATTACTCTCAGCTGCTCAGCCGGTTTTTCCAAAATGCCTGATGATGGACAATCCTTCCTTGATGTCATGGAACACGCGGAATTTGCTCTGAAATCCGTAAGCGGTCAGCAAAGCACTATCTGCGGCTATGAGCCGAGTATGCACGATTCTATAATCGGCAACACTGAATTGGAAAAATCCCTTGCCCTTGCAATCAATAATAATGAACTCCAGCTTTTCTATCAGCCTAAGATCGACTTAAAAACAGGTATGATCATGGGCGTTGAAGCATTGATTCGCTGGATCAAGCCCGACGGTACTATCATTAAGCCCGATGCCTTTGTTCCGATAGCCGAAAGTTCGCATCTTATCGGAAAAATCAGCGAATTCGTCCTTAACGAGGGTTGCAGGCAGAATAGAATGTGGCAGAAAATGGGATTCCCGAATATTGTTATGTCAATTAACTTTACTTCATCCGATTTCTATCAGAATGATCTGAAAGAGCGTGTTCTGGACGCGCTTGCAAAATCAGGACTGGATTCGCAGTGGCTTGAAGTTGAACTTACAGAAACGCTCGCACTCAGCGATATAGATTTTGCAGTTGATCAGATGAATAAGCTTCGCGATCTCGGCGTTAAGCTTGCGATGGACGATTTCGGGACGGGTTATTCTTCCCTCAGTTATTTGCAGATTCTGCCGATTACTCTTCTTAAACTTGACCGCTCGTTTATTACTGATATTCAGCATGATAACATTGCGCTTGAGATCGTTTCGGCGGTTATCAGCATCGCTAAATCGAAGAAGATCAAGACAATTGCCGAAGGAATCGAAAATCATGAACAGGAGGAAATTCTCAAAAAAGCAGGCTGTGATTACGGTCAGGGCTATCTTTATGGCAAGCCTATGCCTGCCCAGGAGCTTGAAGAGCTTATGAGAAATTTTTTATAAATTAATGGAGGTATAAAAATGAAACGAAGAATCGGAATTTTAACAAGCGGCGGCGACTGCCCGGGTCTTAACGCTACTATCAGAGGCGTTGCAAAAGCGTGTTACGAAAGATTTGGCGAGGACAATGTTGAGATCGTCGGAATTTCCAACGGCTATTATGGTCTGATAAACAACCTTTGCAAGGATATGTCGCCAAGCTCATTCTCCGGAATTCTTACTCAGGGAGGAACTATTTTCGGCACAAAACGTCAGCCGTTCAAAATGATGCAGGTTATCGGGGAAGATAATGTTGACAAAGTTAAAAATATGAAGGAAACTTATAAAAAACAGAAACTTGACTGTCTCCTCACCCTCGGCGGAAACGGTACTCATAAAACTTCCAAGCTGCTTTCCGACGAAGGATTGAACGTTATTGGTCTGCCCAAAACTATTGACAACGACATTTATGGCACAGACGTGACGTTCGGATTCCACACAGCCGTTGATATTGCGACCGATGTTATCGACAGACTTCACACGACTGCCGCAAGTCACAGTCGAATTCTCGTTTGCGAGATAATGGGCAACAAAGCTGGCTGGCTCACTCTTAATGCAGGTATTGCAGGCGGTGCGGATATAATAATCATTCCTGAGATTCCATATGATATTGATAAGGTTTGCGACGCAGTTATGGCGAGAAGCGCATCAGGAAAAACTTTCTCAATTCTTGCTGTTGCCGAGGGTGCATTTGATATAAATGAAGCCAAGATGAAGAAGAAAGAACGTGCAAAAAAGCGTGCAGAATCAGGAATTATTACTGCTACAAGCAGAATCGCAGCACAGATTCAGGCGAATACAGGAATCGAGTCTCGCGTATGTGTTCCGGGACATATGCTCCGCGGCGGCGCTCCGAGCGCATATGACCGAATTCTTTCAACTCAATTCGGCGTACACGCTGCATATCTTATTTCTAAGGAAAAATATGGCAGAACTGTTGCGAAAATCGGCAATAAGATCACTTCCAACAAGCTGGAGGACATTGCCGGCAAGACGAAATTTGTTGAAACTGATGATCATCTTGTTATTGCCGCTAAGGATATCGGCGTTTCATTTGGCGACTAATTCGCGAAAATGCTGCAAAGGATATTTCTGATATGATAAAATCAGGAATATCCTTTTCTGGAATGGGGAGATTTATGGATAAAATCACATTATGCGGCGATAATTGTCTTTACTGTCCGCGATATATTGCAGCAACCGATGAAGAATTATCAGCTGTTGCAGAACTATGGTATCGTATCAGCTGGCGTGATCAAGTAGTTTCAAATGAAGAAATAAAATGTGAGGGCTGTTCTTCGCATAAAAAATGTACTTATCAGCTTGTTGAGTGCGTAAAATCGCATAAAGTTGAGAAGTGTAATCAGTGCGCAGATTTTCCGTGCAGTAAAATAAATAATATGTTGAAACGTTCTGATAAATACAAAGAAAAATGTAAAAAAGTCTGTACAGAAAAAGAGCATAGTTTGTTAGAAAAAGCATTCTTTAACAAGGAAGAAAATCTGAAAAAATAAAAATCCCCCCTCTGCTTATGCAAAGGGAGAATTTTTTATTTAATTGAATTTAATCAAACACAACCCTGAGCCTTCATAGCCTCAGCAACCTTGAGGAAGCCTGCGATGTTAGCGCCAGCCATATAGTTGCCAGCCATGCCATACTCCTTAGCAGCCTCGTCACATGACTTAAAGATCTCCTTCATGATGCCGTGGAGCTTAGCGTCAACTTCTTCAAATGTCCAAGAAAGTCTCTCGCTGTTCTGGCTCATCTCAAGACCTGAAGTTGCAACGCCGCCTGCATTAGCAGCCTTAGCAGGTCCGTAAAGAATGCCGTTTGCAAGATATGTCTCGATAGCTTCGGGAGTTGAAGGCATATTTGCACCCTCAGATACACAATATGTGCCGTTCTTCACGAGGATTGCAGCAGATTCGCCGTCGATCTCGTTCTGTGTTGCACAAGGAAGAGCGATATCGCAAGGAATTGTCCAAATGCCCTTGCAGCCTTCTGTGTAAGTTACATTCTTGTGAGAAGTTCTGTTGCAGTATTCCTTAATGCGTCCGCGCTCAACCTCTTTGATCTGCTTAACGATATCAAGCTCAATGCCGTCGGGATCGTGAATATAGCCGTTAGAATCGGAGAGAGCCACTACCTTTGCACCGTACTGTGTAGCCTTTTCTGTAGCGTAAATAGCAACGTTACCGGAACCGGAAATAACAACAGTCTGTCCCTCGAAGCTCTTGCCGTTAGCCTGAAGCATTTCGTTTGTGAAGTAGCAAAGACCGTAACCTGTAGCCTCTGTACGTGTGAGAGAGCCGCCGTAAGTGAGTCCCTTACCTGTAAGAACGCCTGTGAACTCGTTGCGAAGTCTCTTGTACTGACCAAACATGAAGCCGATCTCACGAGCGCCTGTTCCGATATCACCGGCAGGAACGTCTGTATCAGCGCCAATGTGCTTAGAAAGCTCTGTCATGAAGCTCTGGCAGAAACGCATAACTTCTCCGTCGGATTTGCCCTTAGGATCAAAATCAGAACCGCCCTTACCGCCGCCCATAGGCAGAGTTGTAAGGCTGTTCTTGAATACCTGCTCGAAGCCGAGGAACTTGATGATTCCAAGATATACTGAAGGGTGAAGTCTGATACCGCCCTTGTAAGGTCCGATAGCAGAGTTGAACTGAACTCTGAAACCTCTATTAACCTGTACCTTGCCGTTGTCGTCAACCCAAGGAACGCGGAACATAATCTGTCTCTCAGGCTCAACGATTCTTTCGAATACGCCTGCGTCGATGAGATCCTGTCTCTTTTCAGCAACAGGCTCAAGTGTTTCGAGAACTTCTGTTACAGCCTGAATAAATTCCGGCTCACCCTGATTTCTCTTTTTAACTGTTTCTAATAAATCGATGAGATACTGATTTTTTAACGCCATTGTTAAAAAACCTCCTTTAATAAATTCTGCTTTCGCAGTCTATGTGAAAATTATATCACTACAAGGAAGATTTTGCAATACCTGACGAAATATTTTGTAGTATTTGCCAAATATCAACAGCTATTTTTGGTAATCATTAAGAAATTTGCTCGCAAGATAAAGCGAACCGCACACAACAACTATGCCATTATTTTCCAACGCCATTTGCTTCGCCTTTTCAATTGCTTCCGAAAGCGATTTGCACGCTTCAAAATCGAAAATGTGATTTTGATGAAACATTTTATACACCTTAGCATTGTAATTAGCAATAATTTTAACAAGTTTTCGTGCCGATACAGCGTTAGGTGCGAAATCGTCTATCGTGAAAATCTTATCAGAGTAATATGCGATTTTTTCAACGCCTCTTTCATAGTCCTTTGTGTCGATCATTCCCGCAACAGCGTAAATATTTACACCTTTAAGCCTTATGTTGTCAAGAACATAACAAAGTTTGGTAATTCCTGCGATATTATGACCGCCGTCAACGATTATGGGCGGATTTCCGTCAATATACTGCACTCTTGCTTTAACCTGCGTTGTTTCAATCGACTTTCTTATTGCGTATTCAGGCACGACAAAACCTTTTTTCATCAGATAACGGCAAGCTTCAATCGCCGTTATCGCATTTTTCGGCTGATGAAATCCGAACATAGCCGTTTTATACTGCTCTTTTTTGTAAATAAACGGATTGCCGTCTGATTCCATAGCGAGATACTTGAAATTGTAATATTCAGGCATTATAAATTCAGCATTTTTTTCTTGCGCTGTGTTTTTAATAATATCGATGACGCTTTTTTTATTATCCATTGAAAGCACAACAGCCGAATTCTCTTTTATAATCCCTGCCTTTTGCTGTGCGATTTTTTCGACTGTATCGCCTAAAATAGCAGTATGGTCAAGTGAAATGGAAGTTATTACTGATAATACAGGAGGCTCTATAATATTTGTACAGTCCAGAATACCGCCTATCCCCGCTTCAAGAACGACTATATCGCAGCCTTCCATCTCAAACCACCACATAGCAATCGCCATTGTGATCTCGAACTGCGAATATGGCTGATCATCGATTCTGTTTTTTATAAATTCACATATCTCGCAAAATGAATTTTCATCAATTTCTTTGCCGTTTATGCGGATTCTGTCGGTATAATGCAGCACAAAAGGCGATGTAAACTGCCCGACTTTGTAGCCCGAATAAATCAGCGCATTTGAAATATACTCAACGAGCGAACCTTTTCCGTTAGTACCTGCTACATGAATAAAATCAAGTCTGTTCTGGGGATTTCCTGCGAGCTCCATAAGATGTTTTGCCCGAGACAAATCGGTAACAGGCTTTCCTGATTTGCTGTATGAATTAACAAAGTCCATACACTCCTTAAAGTTCATCATATCAATATGGACTCTCCTGAGTTTCAGCTTTTACAACTGCTTCTTCCAGAGTCATGTTTTTGAAATCCTGCGCATTGAAATATCTGCCCGTCTTTTTATCATTCACAAACGCGCCCACAAGCAGCCCCGGAATTGCGCTTTCAGGCTCAAAAAAGGCATTTGGCCCGCCCATATCAGTCTTACACCAAGCAGGATTCGACAGGCTGATTATAACATCAGAATCACGGTAAGCATAGGCGAGATCTCTTGTGATTTTGTCAAGCGCGGCTTTGCTTGCGGAATACGGCGCTTGCTGAGGTTCAAGATTAATATCGCTTGAAGTATTAATAATTCTGCCAAATCCGCGCTGTGCCATTCCGCCGACAAAATGATAGCATATCATCATCGGCGCGATAGTATTTATCATGAAGCTTGTTTCAAATTCCGAAACAGGAGTTTCAAGAAATTCTGTTCTGTAGGTCGTCTGCAAACCTGCATTATTAAAGACAACATCTATCTGCGTACCCTTTTCATCAATTTCAGCCAGCATATTATTAAGCTGCTCCATATCAAAAAGTTCAGCTTCAACGCTGTATGCTTCGATACCAAGCGCTCTCACTTCATCAAGTACAGCCTTACAATGCTCATTGCTTCTGCTGTGGAGAACCAAATTACAGCCCTGTTCTGCCATTGCCTTTGCAATAAGCCTGCCCAGACCTCTGCTTGCGCCCGTGATAAGAACCCATTTCCCTTTTAAATCAACCATTCTTCACCTCAGTATTCATAGTCGATACACGCTCTGTCAGTTTTGATTTCAGCAATAAACGCTCCGAATTCCCTATGAACAGGGTGAACCTGATAAGCGTTAAGGTCATCGATGTTCTCAAAATCGCAAAGAAGAGCTATTGTGTAATTATTTTCGGGTGCGTCGGCAGAATTAATAACCACCTCGCCTTTTTTCAGTTCCTTGACGTTCTCTATCACTTTGTTGAAACGCTCCTTTGCCTCAAGCGCGTTTTCAAATTCGCTTTTGCCGTTTGCTTCTTTAAGCTTGAACATTACTATATGTTTGATCATTTTATTCTTACCTCCTCAATTGTGGGAATATCAAATATCATAATATCACCGGTTTACAATGTTGTAACTTTCATCAATAATATTGCACAATATCTGAAAATCAATATTATTGTCAAGAATTATTGAGATCCATTTTTGTTTGTTCATGTGATATGCAGGAAAGCATCTGCCCTCTGTGAGCAGACACTCTCTTGTAATGGATTCACATTTCAGATTGAGAATATCAACAAATCCCTCTGCATCAGGAATAAGTACTGATTTTTTGACGTTCATGACTAAAGCATACCATTTTTTATTTTTTGAGTTTCTTAAAATAAAAGCGTCAGGAGTTTTCTGCCACAGATATTCGGGATCTGTGGCATACTTTTCCTTTGCATAAGAAATAATCTTTTCACGCATTATTTTCTGAAAGCCTCAATCGATTGATTGATTTTAGCCATTTTTTCTTCTGCCTTTGCAAGCTTCGCTTTTTCAGACTCAATGAGTTTTTCGGGAGCTTTTGCAATGAATCCCTGATTGTTGAGTTTTCCGCTGAGGAAGTCGATATCCTTCTGAACCTTTGCCTTTTCCTTTTCCAGACGTGCAATTTCCTTTTCCTTGTCAACGAGTTCGTCCATTGGAATGAAGATTCTCGCAGAATCCGTTACAGCATTCGCGCAATTTTCATGAGCAACGCTGACGCCTGCTTCAACGGAAGAAGCGGACGCGAGTTTTTCAAAGAATACCGCACAATTCATAAACAGATCGGCTTCGTCGGTCTCGATTATGAGTTTCGCCTTTACAGAGGGCGGAACGTTCATTTCAGTACGCGTGTTTCTTACAGCCTTGATAGCGGAAATTATCTTCTCAAAAGCAGTTTCCTCCGCGGAGTAGTCGATAGTTTCGTCGTATGTCGGGTATGATTCAAGAATGATCATGGATTTCTCATTAGTGAGAACCTGCCAGATTTCCTCCGTGATAAACGGCATGAACGGATGGAGAAGTTTCAGCATACCCTGCATTGCCCATACCAGTACAGCCTGAGCCTTTGCCCTAGTTTCGCCGCCTGCCTGAATACGCGGTTTTGTAAGTTCGATATACCAGTCGCAGAAAATATCCCATATAAAGTCATAAATTTTCTGCGAAGCTACGCCCAGTTCGTACTTATCGAGATTTTCGCTGACTTCCTTCGCAAGCTTGTTGAATTTATTTATCAGCCACTTGTCTTCAAGTTCAAGTTCGCTCGGAAGTCCACTGAAGCTGAAATCTTCGGGCAGATTCATCATGATAAAGCGTGAAGCGTTCCAGAGCTTGTTTGCAAA
>DETO01000159.1 GCA_002362135.1 Ruminococcus sp. UBA3286
ATATATTTTATATATAATTATTATGAGTGCGATTTCATTTATAATTTACAAAGTTGATAAAGTAAAGGCGAAGAATAAAAAATGGCGCATTAAAGAATCGACGCTTCTCGGATTCGGATTTTTCGGAGGAGCAGCAGGCGCGTTGACTGCAATGAAGCTGTTTCGCCATAAAACTAAACATTGGTATTTTTGGGTGATAAATATTTTTGGACTGATTCTGCATATTGGTTTAGTTACTTTTATTATTTTTAAGTCCTGAGCGAATTCCCGCCATTATAATATCTCGCGCTTTGATAGCGTCCTCTTTGGAAAGCGGCGGCGTATCCGGCAGGGGATAGGGAATACCGGCTGCGGCGTATTTTGGTTTCGCCATGTCATGATACGGAAGCACATCGAGGGCTTTCAGATTAGTGAGAGTTGAAATATATTCTCCAAGGGCGGTAAGATCGTCCGCTGAATCGGTGATTCCCGGAACGACTACATGACGTATCCAGAGAGGTATCTTCAGCTCTCTTAAATGTTCCGCAAATTTCAGTATGTTTTCATTGCCGATGCCTGTAAGCTTTTTATGTTTGTCGCTGCGGATATGCTTGATATCAAGCATAACAAGATCGGTATATTTCAGCGCGTAGTCGATAATTTCGTGTTTTTCGGGAACATAGACTGCTCCGGAAGTGTCAAGACACGTGTGAACACCCTTTTTTTTGGCAAGCGAGAATAATTCCGCAAGAAATTCAGGCTGAGCGAGAGGTTCTCCACCCGTTGCGGTGATTCCGCCCGATTTCAAAAATTCTTTATATGAATCATATTCTTCCATAATTTCCTGTGCAGTCACGACCTCGCCTTGTCTGAATTCCCATGTATCCGGATTATGGCAATATTTGCAGCGCATGGGGCAGCCTTGAAAAAATACCACGAATCTTACGCCCGGCCCGTCTACTGTTCCGAAGCTTTCCGTGGAATGGATAAATCCTGTCATCTGAGTATCTCCTGACATATTTTTTTAGCAATGGCAATAGCGGCGTCCAATTCATCGTTTTCAGCGGCAACGTACTCGCATTTTGCCGAATTATCAGCCTTTTTCGCTTCCATAAGGTTGAAGAACAAATCAGCGCCGGTTTTTGAGATCATGTCGCGTATTTGCTGCTCTGTCTGAATGCGGTCGCTGTGATGATAAATAATCGTGCATACACGCTTGACTGTTTGATCGTCAAACTTCATTCGCCGCATTATTTTTTCGGTCATTTTTGCGCCTGCCTGAGCGTGACCTTTAAAATGTCCGAATCCTTTTTCGTCACAGGTGAACATTTTGGGCTTTCCGATATCATGAAAAAACATGGCAATACGCAGAAGTTCGGCATTGTTTCCGTTTATCGCGATGTTGCTGACAGCTCTTGCCGTATGCTCGTAAACATCGTATTTATGATAGCGCGAAAATTGCTGAAAATCAAAGCAGTCGGTTATTTCGGGAACGATTACAGCGATAATTTCCCTGTATTCCAGAAGAATTTTCGCTGTGTTTATTCCGCAAAGAATTTTTACAAATTCGCTGCGGATCTCATCGGTGGATACGTTTTTCAGACTTTCACGCAATTTTTTTGCAGCTTTTGAGGTTTGAAGATCAATATTGAGATCAAGCGATGAAGCAAATCGTAGCACGCGAAGAATTTGGAGAGGATCTTTCGAAAAGCAGATTTCGGGATTGCTGACGCATTTTATCACACGTTCATCAATATCGAATCTGCCACCGAAAGGATCGTATAAATTTCCGAAAGCGTTCATAGCTATTGCATTCATAGTAAAATTAAATTTAGCAAGCTTTTCTTTCATAGCCGCTTCAAAATCATCATCATTAGTTTTCAACGTCGTAATTCTAAAGGACGCGTTGTCTCCGTAAACGATTACAGCTTTGCACTCTTTATTTGTCAAGAATTCGTGTTTGTCGGAGAATATTTCCATGATCTGCGTAATATCGGCATTTGTTGTAATATCAAAATAATGGATAGGTCGCTGCATGATTATATCGCGAACGCTTTCTCCTGTTATATAAGCCTGAAATCCTTCGTCTGCAAGCTTTGAAAGAATATGTAAACATTTTTTATCAGGTAGCATTGTTTCACCGCCTTGAATTTTAGAGCCTTTGTATTTTTATGTAAACACGCTCCGGATTATAATTTGGGGAGGTCTGTTATATTGGCTGTTCCAAATAGATCATATCTATCAGTTGGACGCCGCCCTCAAAAATCGGGTGGTCATAATTGTCGATAAAAAAATTCTTTATCGTATGATGACGCTTAAATCCGCATTTCTCATAAAATGGAATGGTAAGCGTACTATCTCCCGTGCCTACCCGCAATGTGTCAAAATCAGAAGCGTATAATTCGGCAATAGCTTCTATAAGCCGTCTTCCATATCCCATGCCATGCGAATCAGGCTCAACAGCGATATTTTTTATTTCCAGAATCCTGTCGCCCTCGTCTGTTACAACGCATTCGGCTTTTACGCCATTATCGTCCAAAACGTACATAGTACCTCTTTCAAGGTATCGATCTATCATATCTTCCTGCTCGTCAGCTAACAACAGCAATGAAAGATATTGCTTCTTATTTTCAGTTACTGCAATAATTTGCATAAAATTTCTCCTTAGATCATACCATTTCACCGTTGGCGATACGTTCCGCAAGATCGTTGAGATAAACCCATCTTTCCATTTTTTCCTCAAGCCGCGCCGAGAGATCGCTTTTCAGTTCTGTAAGTTCCTGAAGTTTTACATAATCAGATGAATTTTCTGCAAGATCACGATCTGCGGCGTCGATTTTTTCTTCCAGTTCGGCGATATCATCATCTATCGTTTCGAATTCGCGCTGTTCCTTGAATGAAAATTTCAAGCGCGTTTTGCCGATAAAAGCAGGCTTTTTCTTATCGCGGCGAGGTTTTCCCGAAGCGTTTTCGGAAATGCGGTTTTGTGCTGATTTTTCGGCGTAATCGCTGTAATTTCCGTTATATCCGGTGATTTCGCCGTCTCCGCTCATTTCCCAGATCTCGGAGGCAATTTTGTCAAGAAAATAGCGATCGTGCGAAACGGCAATAACTGCGCCGTTGAAATTTTGCAGATAATCTTCAAGAATCGTCAGAGTATCAATATCAAGATCGTTCGTAGGCTCGTCCAGCAGCAGGACATTCGGGGCAGTCATGAGGATTTTCAGAAGATACAGCCTTTTTCGCTCGCCGCCCGAAAGCTTTCCGATTCTGCTCCATTGAAGTTCAGGAGTAAAAAGAAAACGTTCCAGCATTTGTGAAGCCGTAACAACTCCGTCGGAAGTTCGTATGTAATCGGCAGTTTCGCGTATGTATTCAATAACGCGGAGCGAATCATCCATGCTTTCGCATTGCTGTGAAAAATAGCCGATAACTACCGTATCGCCGTGGATTATTTCGCCGCTGTCGGGAGAAATTTCACCGACTATCATACGCAGCAGAGTACTTTTTCCCGCGCCGTTGTGACCAACGATACCGATTCGCGCGTCGCGCGGCAGCATACGTGAAAAATCACGGATAAGATTTTTCCCGTCAATGGATTTCGAAACCGAATACAGCTCGACGGTTTTCTTTCCAAGTCTGGATGAGACCGACTGCAATTGCAGGCTTTCCGTTTCCGCAGGCTTTTCACGGTTTTCAAGTTCATGAAAACGCTCTATGCGATCTTTGGATTTAGTTCCTCTTGCACGTACTCCGCGGCGTATCCATTCAAGTTCCTGCCTGTAAAGCGAGCTGTTTCGGCGTTCTTTGGCAATAGCGTCTGCTTCGCGTTGGGCTTTGTATTCGAGAAATTCAGTATAACTTCCCTCGTGACCATAAAGTTTGCCCTTGTCAACTTCAACTATGCGGCGCGTGATGCAATTAAGAAAATATCGGTCATGCGTTACCATTACTATTGCGCCGCGGTATTTTTTCAGCTGTTCTTCCAGCATAACGACAGTTTCATTGTCAATATGGTTGGTTGGTTCGTCAAGAAGCAGAATATCGCTCGGCTGAATCAGCGCGGCAGCAATTCCGGCACGTCTGCGCTCACCGCCTGACAGCGACGCAATATCTCTCGACGTATCGCTGATACCGAATTTTCCGAGAACGGCTTTAGCTTCAAATTCTTTAGCTGCGCGAAGATCGGCAGGAAGATGGCGCATTACCTGATCCAGAATACTTCCGTGATCGTCAAATTCCGGAATCTGCGGCAAATAAGAAATTCTTATATCTTTAGTGCGGATTATTTCGCCGCTGTCAGCTTCTTCCGCACCGGCAAGAATTTTCAGAAGCGTCGATTTTCCCGTTCCGTTTATTCCGATTATACCCACTCTGTCGCCTTCATTCAGAAAAAACGACGCATTATCAAGCACCTTGCGTTCCATATATGTTTTTGAAATGTTTTGCGCCGATAGTAATATCATTTTATTTCCTCCGATCGTTTTGCTTTTGTTATTATAACATAAAATCCGAACGGTTTCAAGAGGAGCGATCATTTTTTTGATGTGTAAATGCCTGACGTGTTGTCCTGGTTTTCAGAATTTCGTAATAAAACTCATGATGTAATCAACCATTTCTTCGGGCGTTTCGGTCATACCGGTATTCGCCCATTTTTTTGCAATGTCGGAGATCAGAGCCATTTTTCCCACGGCGCAGTATTTATCCTTGATATTGTTGGCAGACTGTTCTTTTTTAAGGCGATTCATTTTTTCGCTTGTTTTAATAAAGAAAATAGACATATTCTGCATATTGCATATATTTTGCGGCGGCAGTCTTTTGTAATCGCGGCTTACCTCATAGAAAAAATGAAAAAGGAATTCTCGCCATTTTCGCTCATCATCCGAAGTCAGCACAGGCAGGATTTCTTCTTCAAAGAAAGTGTATCTTTCATCTACTATAAAATCGACAAGATCGCCGATAGAATTGAAATTCCGATAAAAAGACGTTCGCGCCACATTTGCTTTTTTCACTATATCGGTCACAGTAATGTCTATATAATCTTTCTCTGAAAGCAGCTCCATAAATGCCTTTTGAATTTCCGTCCTGACTGAAAAACGATTTTTTTCGCCGTGAATGATCATGTTACATTTTCCCTCTTTTTTGTACCATTTTGAATGAAATGGTTGACATTATTTTTTTGTTGTGTTAATATATACTGTACACTAAATGTTACAATATGTAGCGTTTATAGCTGTATTGTAACATAAAAAAATCAATTTGTCAAGAGAGGTTGAGAAAATGTTCCGATTACTGAAGTATCTCAGAAAAAGAGAATGGCTTTTCGCTGTATTTGCCGTTGTTTTCATCGTTGCGCAAGTATGGCTCGATCTCAAAATGCCTGATTACATGAATATTATCACTCAGGTTTCGCAGGGCGGTATCGATCCCGATACGGGCGAGGCATATGTCATGAGCGATATCTGGTTGAACGGCGGATTTATGCTTCTGTGCGCTTTGGGAAGTATGGCGTGTTCGATCGTAACAAGCTTCTTCGTCGTTAGGATCGCGGCTGATTTTTCGGCAAGACTCCGCGAAGCCCTTTACACCAAAGTTCAGCGTTTTTCTATGTCGGAGATCAATAAATTCAGCACGGCGTCGCTGATAACACGTTCGACAAACGACGTTCAGCAAGTCCAGATGTTTATCGCTATGGGACTGCAAATGATCATCAAATCGCCAATAACCGCGGTGTGGGCGATCACTAAAATTGCTGGCAAGCAATGGCAATGGTCGGTAGCGGTAGCCGCAGCTGTTTCTGTTATGATCATCGGTATTTCAATAATAATGCTTCTTGTGACCAAAAAATTCAAGAAACTGCAAAGACTTACCGACGACCTTAACCAGACGACGCGCGAAAATCTCAGCGGTCTTCGAGTTATCCGCGCTTATAATGCCGAAAAATTTCAGGAAGATAAATTCGAAGAGATAAATGAAGAATTCACATCTACCAACCTGTTTACGGGCAGAGTTATGGCGTTTATGCATCCTTTGATGTCTATGGTCATGAACGGTATTTCGCTTGCTATATATTGGATAGGCGCATATGTTATCAATGACGCCGATCTTATGTCAGTACCGGGATTGTTTGCCGATATGGTCGTTTTCATGTCATACGGAATGCAGATCATCGCTTCATTTATGATGCTTGCCATGATGTTCATGATAGCTCCGCGTGCGTTTGTTTCGGCAAATCGTATCAACGAGGTGCTTGATATCCACGAACTTATAAAAGAGGGCGGCGGAGTTGGAGATACAGCTGAAAAGGGTACTGTTGAATTCAGAAACGTTTCTTTCAGATATCCCGATGCAGGCGAAGACGTACTCAGCGGAATATCTTTTACTGCGCATAAGGGCGATACGGTCGCGTTCATAGGTTCAACAGGCTGCGGAAAATCTACGGTAGTCAATCTTGTGTCGCGCTTTTATGACGTTACCGGCGGCGAAGTGTTTGTTGACGGGCATAACGTCCGCGAATACAGAAAAAATGAACTTGCTAAAAAAATCGGCTATGTTTCGCAGAAAGCCGTGCTTTTCAGCGGCGATATACGCTCGAATATAAATTTCGGCGATAATAATGCAGATGATGCAGCAGTTGAAAAAGCTGTCGATATAGCACGATGCAGCGAATTTGTAAGCAATGAAAAAGGCGGTATCGACGGAAGAGTTGCTCAGAACGGTTCTAATTTCTCAGGCGGTCAGAAGCAGAGACTATCTATTGCGCGCGCTGTTGCAAGAGATGCTGAAATATATATTTTCGACGATACTTTTTCCGCTCTCGATTACAAGACAGACCGCGAACTCCGCGCCGAACTGAAAAGGGAAATGAAAGACGCCACCTGTCTTATCGTTGCTCAGCGTATCGGCACAATCATTGACGCCGACCTTATACTTGTTCTTGAAAACGGTCAGATCGTCGGCAAGGGTACTCATAAGGAGCTTCTTGAAAGCTGTCCAGCATATCAGGAGATCGCCTATAGTCAGTTAAGTGAGGAGGAATTGAAGAATGCCTAATCCGAGAATGAGAGGAGCAATGCCCGCGGTCGGAGCGAAAAATATGAAAAAGGCTCTTGGATCGCTGATCGGATATTGCAAAAAATATATCGGTATCGTTATTGCAGCATTGATCTGTGCTGCCGTCAGCGCAGTACTTGCCGTAACAGGGCCTGATTATATTTCGCAGCTTACGGATATAATCACAGACGGAATCAGTTTCAGCGGCGTGAATATCGATCTCGACGCTGTTAAGCACGTTGCGTTCATACTTATCGCTATTTATGCTTCGAGCATGGCTTTAAGCTATATACAGTCGTTTATCATGAATTACGTCGCCTGCAATGTCGGCAGGAAAATGCGTACCGACATAAGTCAGAAGATCAATCGTATACCGCTTAAATATTTTGACTCCCACAATTACGGCGATACGCTTTCGCGCGTTACTAACGACGTGGATTCCATAGCGCAGTCGCTTAACATGAGCGTCGGAATGCTTGTAACGGCGGCGGCAACGCTTATAAGCTGCGTTATTATGATGTTCGTTACGGAATGGAGAATGGCTCTTACAGCTATCGGCGCATCTGCCGTAGGATTTATATTAATGGGTGTGATCATGGGAAGATCGCAGCGTTATTTCAACGCGCGTCAGATCAGTCTTGCCAAGGTAAACGGTCACGTTGAGGAGTATTACGCAGGACAAAATATCGTGCGAGCGTATAATTCCGAAGCGGACAGCTTGAAAGCGTTTCAGGCTGCCAATGAAGAACTTCGCAAGAATACGTTCAAGGCGGAGATTTTTTCAAGCATGATGATGCCTCTTATGTCGTTTATCGGTAATTTCGGCTACGTTGCGGTATGTATTGTAGGAGCGGCGCTTGCATTTAACGGCTCGATCAATTTCTCGGTCGTAGTTGCATTTATGATATATATCCGACTTTTCACTTCGCCTCTCGGTCAGATCGGTCAGGGATTTTCGGGTCTGCAATCGGCTGCCGCCGCAAGCGAACGCGTTGCCGAATTCCTTGCAGAAGATGAACTTTCCGACGAAAGCGCGAAAACCAAGGTTCTGAAAGATGTAAAGGGCGATGTGGAATTCAACCATATCAGCTTCGGATACGATCCCGATAAGACTATAATCCATGATTTTTCCGCAAAAATAAAGGCAGGTCAGAAAACTGCGATAGTCGGTCCTACTGGTGCGGGAAAAACTACTATCGTAAATCTGCTTATGAGATTTTACGAACTTAACAAAGGCTCGATAAGTATTGACGGCACGCCGATATCCGATATTACACGTGAGAATGTTCATGATATTTTCGGCATGGTATTGCAGGATACATGGCTTTTTGAGGGAACTGTCCGCGATAATCTCACATATGGCAAATCAGGAATTTCAGATGAAAAACTCATGGATATCTGCGCCCAGTGCGGTCTGAAACATTTTATAATGACTCTTCCGCAGGGACTTGATACTGTATTGAATGATAATGTAACGATTTCGGCAGGTCAGAAGCAGCTTCTTACTATTGCGCGCGCTATGGTTGAGGACGCTCCTATGCTGATACTTGACGAAGCCACTTCGTCTGTTGATACAAGAACCGAGATCAAGATTCAAAAGGCTATGGACGCTTTAACAAAGGGAAGAACAAGTTTTGTTATTGCGCATCGTCTTTCAACTATCAAAAATGCCGATATGATCCTTTATATGCGCGACGGCGATATAAAGGAAAGCGGTTCGCATGATGAACTTATCGCCAAAAACGGCTATTACGCGGAACTTTACAACAGCCAGTTTGTTGGGGCTTAGGTATTAGCTCTTAAAGTCATAGCGCATCTGTTTTTTACGGTCAGATGAGCTATGGCTTTTATTATTGACATTCGGAAAATTTCTGTTTCTTTGATTAAAAAATAAAAATATATTTCCGATGCACGAAAATCATGTTTTCATGTGTTTATATAACAGGAATGCTATTGCACAAATATACTAAGAAGGGGGACGGTAATATGGATGACAGCAATAATACGGCTTTGTATGCTTTTCGAAAATTTGGCGATACTGTACTAAGAGCTGCTTATGCCTGCTGCGGAAGTTATGCTGAAGCAGAAGACATCACTCAGGACGTGTTCCTTATGCTTCACAGTAAACCGCGCAGTTTTGACAGCGATGAGCATATTAAGGCGTGGCTGCTTCGGGTTACTGTCAATAAATGCAAAAATCTTAAACGTAGTTTTCGTTTCAGCCGTACGCGTTCCATGGACGAAATTGACGATGCAGCAGGGGCTTACAGTATCGATACTTCGCAAATAGAAATGAAGGAACTTATCGCTTCGCTGCCAAAAAAGTATTCTTCCGTTATTTTCCTTTATTATTACGAGGGATATAAAATTGCCGAGATAGCGGAAATACTTGGGAAAAATGCCAATACGGTCAGCTCGCTGCTGAACCGTGGAAGAGAAAAGCTGAGACACGAATTGACTATGACAGAGGAGGATGCACTGTGAATAATAATGATTACAGAGATTATTTTGACAAGATCAAATGCAGTCCCGAATTCAAGGCTAAAATGGAGGAGCTGCTGTCTGCGGTGGATAATGTGGAATATGCAGACAGCGTAAGCGACGTTGAACATATGCCGAAAATCAATGTTCACAGATGGACTGCTATTGCAGCCTCAGTTGTTCTTGTGCTTGGATTGGGCGGTGGAGTGATTTGTATGATGCATGGCGATCAGCCTGTTCAGCCGCAGGTCAGCGTTTCGAAAGCTCCATCCGAGAAAGTCGCTCCCAAAAATGATATCGTGCCTGACTTCAGCAAAATGGGCATTGCAGAACTTGAATTTTCGGGAATTTCAGGCGATGAAAGCGTTACAGTGCTTGATTTTGGAAAATTGCCGCAAATCGCGAATGACGCCGTTCTGGAAAATCTTAGCCGTGGAAACTGGACTGAGCAGGAAAGTTTCGATATTGCTGATGAATTTGTTTCGCTTACTTTGAGTTGGCATGACGATCATGAAATGGAATATACCGTTTACGGCAGCGGGAACGCCGTGCTTTCTCAGGACGGTGAAAATTATTATTTTTCTATCGGCAATTATTACAGCCTTGTTGGAATAATTTCCCATTATTTGCCGTATTGCAGTTGGGAGAACCTTGTTTCGGGTGATAATGGGATTCGCATGGCGGAGATATTCAAAGAAAATCTTGATAGCATTGGAGAAATTTCAAATTACCAATATACTTCCGATCATGGGATATGTTTTTTACAAAGCGCTGTATATTCGGCGTATATCAATAAAAACGGTATTGTTGCCGTTGAATATGCGACTAACAACGGTATGAATGGAACGACGTATTTTCTGACATCCGAGGAAATGTACAAAGAGCTTGCCGAACTGATGAATATTCCTGTAGCCGAAACTTCCATGCAAAACAGCGTAATCGTCAATGAGAATATTTCGTCCGACAGCGAAAAGGTTTATACAGAAGCAGAAAAGGAAATCAAAAATGCAAAAAACGTAACTTTTACTACCGGTAATGGTCAGGTTGAAAATAACTGTACGTTTGAATCGGTCGATCTTGAACTCCTCCTTACGGCTGTAAAATCTTTGAAATGGAGCGTGAAGAAGGAAGGTTATATTAAAGGAGATCAATTTATAATCGGCGATATTATTATTTCAAAACAGGGCGAGATATATTTTAGCAAAAGCGGAATTCTATATTCAGCTGATGGACAGGATCTTTCAATGCTTAATGACGCTCTCACGAATATCACGGAATCTTCGGATATAGAAAATATTGCCTATATGCTTTCTTCGTCGAAAAATAACTTTTTTACGGTTTCCGCATATCTGTACCGAAGCTTCAATTACAATGGCGTTAATATCTTGGGAAGCGGTTTGGCTTATTGGGACAAAACGAATTCAAATGAGTATATCGTTATCGAAAACGGTGATAATTCATATGAATTTATAATGGAAAGCGGATATTGGACATTTATTCAGCGTATAAACGGTTACGGCGGCAGCGATGAGAACAGTGACGTTTCGGCTTCGGAAACATCAGTTTCTCATACGAATGGATTCAGATTTTACGATACGCCTTCAATCGATTTCGAATGTACGATATCAGATCTCCGGAATATTCTCAATCAGGTAATGGAATTCCCTGATAAAGTTAAATCAATGGATATCACAAGATCGTCGAATGGAGCGTATGTAGATTTAGTTTACAACGGAGATACGGGAATGTCTACGCATCTGGTATTTTCTCTTGACAACAACGGAATGCCTACGTATATGTCAAAATCGGTTTTCGGAGCGGATTCTGCGCTGATTTCATCCGAAGAATTTGCGCTTAGCGACTGCGTATACGACGGTGGAGATTTCGCTATCCCCGAATTGACCGACGAGCAGAAATCTTATATCGAAGAAGCAAAATCATAATTGCTTTTGTGCGAGCATTATCATTATTTTTCTTTACAAAATTGACTCAATATGATATAATAATTATATAAGATCAATGGAGGTCAGTAATGAAAAAAAGAAGGAAATCAAAACGAAGGCAGTTCCGAAAATTTTAAGCAATAAAAAATATCTTTATCTTACAGAATTCTTTTCGGGTATGTCAGTTATGGCTGTGGAACTTGGCGCAAGCCGTTTGCTTGCTCCTTATTTCAGCTCGTCGCAGATTGTTTGGACGATAATCATCGGTACAATAATGATTGCAATGGCTCTCAGCAATATTTACGGCGGAAAAAGCGCTGATAAAAATCCGAATCCCGATAAGCTTTATGGCAGGATTCTTATTGCGGGAGTCTGGATAGCGGCTATACCGTTTATCGGAAAAATAGCTATTGCAGGCATATCCGCGCTGCTTGTGGTTACAGTAAATACGAATTTCCTGATATGGGCGGCGTTTATCACCTGCATGGTCGTATTTGTTTATCCGCTGTTCCTGCTTGGAACGGTTACGCCTTCGCTTGTGAAATATACGGTCGACAGCCTTGACGACAGCGGAAAAACTGTCGGAACTCTCGGCGCGTTCAATACTATCGGCAGTATTATCGGCACATTTGTCCCGACTTTTATTTCGATTCCGGCGGTCGGAACTGCCGTGACATTTCTGATATTTGCCGCGATACTTCTTATTTTGGGGATAGTTTACTTTATCAGTTCAAAAAGAGGTGTGGTAAAGACTGTTTCTGCCGCAGTAATGTTTGCAGTCTGCTGCGTATTTTCGCCGTCAATGGGTTTTGCATTCTGGGAAAAAGATCTTGCATACGAAGGCGAATCGGTTTATAATTATCTGCAAGTCAAGGATAATGAACGCCGAACAGCGCTTTCTACGAATGTTCTTTTCGGCGTTCAGTCTGTCTATATGAAATCTGGCGGACTTACAGGAATGTATTACGATTATGCTATGGCTGCTCCTGTTATGGCTGATATGGGCGAATCTGCCGATATTCTGATTTTAGGAATGGGTACGGGAACTTACGCGAAGCAATGCATGGAATATTTTGACGGAGTTACTGCCGAGGGTGTGGAGATCGACGAGAAAATCACTGAACTTGCACACGAATATTTTGAATTGCCGAGTGAAGTCAATGTGACCACTTACGACGGCAGAGCGTTTCTGAACGTTTGCGAGAAAAAGTATGACGTAATAATGGTCGATGCCTATCAGGATATTACGATTCCGTTTCAGATGTCGTCGAGGGAATTTTTCGCACAGGTTCGTGCTCACCTGAAAGAGGGCGGCGTTATGGTCGTCAACATGAATATGCGCTCCAAAGATAATGACGGTATCAATATCAGGCTTGCCGATACTATTGCGTCGGAATTTTCTGAGATTTACACAGTTGATGTCAGCGGTTCTACAAACCGAGAACTTTTCGCATCAAACGACCCGCGAATGATCGAGCGTTTCAGAGAAAAATCAGCTGCGATTGAAAATGAGGAACTCCGTTTGCTCATGAATAAGATAGATAATGAATTATCCGAATATGAAGCAGGCGATCTGGTTCTTACTGACGATAAAGCGCCTGTTGAAATTCTGGGAATGAGCGTGATAGATGATCTTATACAAGATGAACTTACCTATTATAAGGAGCGGTTCAAGGAAGACGGCATTCGCGGAATTATAGGAGGATAACTATATCAGCATAAAGATCGGGAAAAAGCTTACCAGATAACGGCAGCGAGCTTCCCATATAATCAGAAAAATGCATATTCCCACAAGGCATAGTCTGAAAACGACTGTGTCTTTTTTTAATTCGGCAAAATTGAGCAGGCTTCCGAGAATTGAAAAAAGTATTGTGAAATGACATAAAAATGAAGCTGCATAGAAGACATTGGAATTGAAATCGCCGTTGTGATAATATCCTGCCATAAATGTGAAATTTTGCCAAGTGTAGGCTATTTTTTCGGCTATATGATTCAAAAATCCGAAAAATCCCTGCTCTTTCAGTTTGTTACTCAATCTCATAAGTATAGCATGATTTCTGCCTTCTGACGAAAGACTTTGCGTGAAAAGGAAATCTTCGCTGTTGTAGCCTCCGCGTCCGTCCGCGCTCATCATTATCCAGTGAATGATCGGAAACGCTTTTTCTTTAAGTTGTGCAACGGAAATTTTCAGAAGGTGCAGGCATATTGCCGAAATTATTTTGCATACGGCTAAACAGGGGATAGCCGCGGATATGTAATTGCAGAAAGATTCCCGATTTACAGCCATATCGAGCATAATGGCGATAAGCAGTATTATTGCGCTGCCTTTCATTTTATATGCGATGCCTATTAATGCTCCGCATATTATCAGAAGTGTTAATCGCTTGTTCTGTCTGTATTTGAGATAAAGATATAATGCGCACATTATTGTTGGCATAGCCATTGAATCGGTATAAAAAAACAGCGAATATGTGATCATTGGTGTGAAGAGCATTCCACGTATGGCGCAGATCAATGCTTTTGAGGGAGAATGAACAAGTTCCGCGCATCGGCACATCATGAAATATGATAATGCCAAGCCTGCTATATTTACAGCTGTCGGCAGAAAATCGGTAATATTTCCGCTGATAACATATTCTGTTTTGTACAGCATATATATTACTGCAAACAGCAGATGATTATTGGGATAAACTTCGAAATAATCATTATGATACGACGGAATGCCTGCATAAATATCATTTCCGAGTATGAGATTTTTTGCGCCCGCGCATACATACGCAAGATCGTTTTTCGGCGTAAGATCGGCAAGAGAAGCTGTAATTATCTGCGAAGCGAGAAGTAAAATGCAGAATACAGCGGTTATTCTCCGATACTGATAAACGCTGATAGAAGAAAGCCTTTTCTCCAGTTTCCCGAGGAAAAATGCCGCTGCGGCTGAAATCAGAATTCCTATAATTGCAAGATATTTATATGACGATCTGTATACTATCGCGCTGTATGCAGCAATAACTATACATGATGCGAATATTATTGCTGAAAATTTATTGAATATTTTTAATAAACGCTCCATAAATTAGCCTCCTTTTTTCATTTTTTATTATACATCTCCTTTTTTAAAATTCATCGACATTAATCTTAATTTTTTCTTAGGAATATTTTTGATATACTGATAATAA
>DETO01000080.1 GCA_002362135.1 Ruminococcus sp. UBA3286
CTCTGTCGAACTCACGTTAATGAAACAGAGTCTCGCTCTTTGGATTTTGCCTATATTCCGAGGATAATTCTTCTTTTCACTTCATATTCTTCTTGCGTAATTAGTCCGTCATCAAGCATTTTCTTTACATTTTCAAGTTGACGTTCCGTCACACTTTTAGAAGATTTCTCTTCTTTCGGCTTCATTTCTTTCTGAATTGCTTTTTTCTTCGCTTCATATTCCTCTTCTGTTATAATTCCATCTTCATACATCCGCTTCGCGCCTTCAAGCTGGATCTCCTGCACTGTTTTACCCTGTTTCGTTCCTTCTGCTCTTAATTTTGCTTTTTTCTGATTGCTTTCATTCTTACTTCTTCCGCAATCACAAAGCATTTTATGTCCGGGATTTGCCCTGTCGCAAAATTCACATTTCCATCCGCCATTGCTATAAGCCAACGGATTCCCGCTTTCATCACTATATCCGGTCGGTATATTCTGCGGAGTTGAATAGCCTGACCTTGCAGCAGGCTTGCACGAAACTATGATAATGCCTATTATCCCGAGCCAGAAACCCCATGCAAATCCTCCGTAATAGCCTTTACTTTCGTTGATTTTCTTCGTTACTACGCCAAATATGCAGCATACAATAATCGCAGCTACAGCATATATAAGTAAGAATAATGCTGCATCACCAGAATCATAATACATTTTTTCCACCTCCCTTCGCTATCTAATACATTCTATAGAATGTATTTTTTGTATTATCCACTATATAGAAGTGATTTGTCAATACTAATCACTTCTATATGATATAATTGTGTTATAATTAACAATTGAAAGGTGAGATTTTTGTGAGTTTTTACCAAAGATTAAAAGATCTGAAAGAAGACGCTGACCTAACTCAAAAACAGGTGTCTGAAATCATAGGCGTATCTGTCAACCATTATGGCAAATACGAGCGCGGCGAAACTGATCTTCCATTTGAAAAAGCCATTTTACTTGCGGATTTTTATAATGTGAGCCTTGATTACCTCGCCGGACGAACAAATAATAAGCAGGGAAAATGTTATCCTGATCTAACTCAGGATGAGATTCAGATGCTTGAAAAATATCGTCTGCTAACAGAACGCAGCAGGGGCAAGCACGATGTATTGATAGACCAGCTTATTGAACGGCAATGCAGTGATTCTACTCGAAATAAAGCTGAATTGCCGTAAATAATAGACCTCCTCAGAAACTATTGATTTCCACCGCATTTTATGCTATAATTAAGTACAGAATTAAAATAAAGGAGAACGCCATAACATGAGTAAAATAACTTCCGCCGCTCGAAAACTTAATAAGCTTGCAAAAAAGCAAATGGCTCTCCGCGATTCAAAGCCAAAATGCGTGCATCGCGCATTGCTTCTTCGCTCGCTTATTATCCTGAAAAACATAAAACCCGATACCGAAAAATTTTTTGCGCCCATGATGAAGCTGCTTATGACCTACTGCAAACGTCCCGACGTTAAGGGCGACTACGAAAACGGCATGGGCAGGCATTATTACTGCGCGACCTCTGTTTCGGGGAAAAAACTTCCTCAGTATAATTCATATTTTCTCAGCGGCATGGGCAAGCCTTATAAAAGCGCGCGCGCAATGTTTGAAGAGGACTACACTATGGCGCTGACTATGTACCGCGCAGGATATATGGCTAAATGCGCCGAATTTCTGGGGCGCGCCGTTCATATGCTTTCGGATATGTGCTGCATTCCGCATACGGCTTCAATGACTTATTTTTCATCCGGACGCCGTTTTCATAAGGCTTATGAACTGCTTGCAGAATCTATTTATCCTGATTATGTTGACGAGCAGGATTCGCCCGATCTTCCTAATCATCTTTTCGCCGACCGAAAAAGTTTCGCGGACGATCTGAATAATATAGTCGCCGAAACCGCCGCAGGCATAGCCGATATAGCCGCCGATCCCATTAAAGCAGTAACAGATCAGCTTTACCGTACGGAGCGTATCATTGCAATATTCCTGTTTCGCTTTATCGATGATCTGACAATGCCGGAAAGAAAAGCTCATTTCATCACAAACGGCTCAGGCTGCCGAATATTGCGCGGAACTGCTCCGCTGACAGTTAAGATAACCAAAAAGGGAATTCAGCTTCATGGCGTAAATCCCTCGCCCGATTCTGCGATAAACGTTGCAGATACGTATTTTTACGCGGCTCACAGACATGACGGGCTGTATACGCTTTCCCCTGCCAAAGACGACAAGGGGCTTGTGCTGGACGTCGGCGACGGCAAAATAGAATGGCGGAAATTCGATCCCGAACGCAAAGAACAGCTTTTTAAAATTTAAGATACTGAACAGGCTCGAAGGAGGACATATGAAACTAAAAAAAATAATTATGGGCATATTATCAGCAGGCATAATATTCACGGCAAGCGTGCCCTTTACCGCATATGGCAAGACTGAACTGCCTGATATCGGAGATTTCGATATCGATACAATAAACGAAGCTTCTTATCAATTTACGCTCAAGAGCGACGGAACTTACGAAATCAGCAAATATATATTTGACAGCTCAACTACGGGAATATTTCAGCCAAGTCCCGATCTCACCATTCCGTCAACCTATAAAGGAAAGCCTGTCACAAGCATCGGAGATGCCGCATTCTGTACCAACAATGCAGATCATTTAACAGGATGTATAACTATTCCAGATACCGTTACTTCTATAGGAGAGTCCGCCTTTTATTTGTGCGAATTCACAAACTGCGTGATTCCGAGCAGCGTAACTTCTATCGGCGGCTCTGCTTTCATCGATACTCCGTGGCTTGATAATATGAGAGCGAAAGATCCGCTTGTCATTGTCAATAATCTCCTTATCGATGCTCGAACAGCCAAAGGAGACGTCATCGTCCCCAACGGCGTAACAACAATCTGCGGCTATTCGTTTAAGGAGAACGGAACCGTTACTTCGGTAACTCTCCCCGACAGTGTGAAAATTATCGGAGAATGCGCATTTGATAGATGCACTGCTCTTACGAAAATAAATATTCCCGACGGTCTTGTACAGCTTGGAGACGGGGCTTTTTGGGGTTGCGAAAAACTTGGCGGAACTATTAAGATACCGAGCGGTATCAAAACTATCGGCGCATTAACTTTTGCAAACTGCAGTGATCTCAGCGGTATCATCCTGCCGAACGGAATAACCGAAATTGGAAACAACGCATTCAGATTCTGCGAAAAAATTACTTCGCTCACCATTCCCGACACTGTCACAACAATAGGTATAGGCGCGTTTTCGGAAATGCGGAACTTGAAAAGTCTTATCCTTCCTGCCTCCGTAACATCCGTAGGAAATTACTGCTTTGAATACTGCTATTCTCTCAATTCACTGACTATCCTGAATCCCAATTGTTCAATTCCTGACGATAAGACGCTTACTTACGGTCTAACGACTATTTACGGATATTCAGGCTCAACAGCGCAGGCTTATGCGGAAAAATACGGCAAAGACTTCTCCGCGCTCGATCAATCGCAGATAAGGCTTGGCGATGTTGATTTCAGCGGCAATATATCGCCCCTTGACTCGTCAATTACGCTGTCCGCATACGCAATGCTCTCCACTACCGGAATTTCCGACTTAAACGAGGCTCAGACCATAGCTGCCGACGTAGACAGAAACGGCTCTATCGACCCGGGAGACGCTTCATATATACTCGGCTATTACGCTTATTTAGCCACAGGCGGCAATGACAGCATTGAAAAATTTATCGGTTGATATACTCGCCGCTATTGTTTTAAACCTGATCTCACATGAATCCTGCGCACCTTTTCAGCAAATTTCACTGAATCCTAAAAAATTTAAGGAGATGATGATATGGCGTTAAAGTTAAAAAAAATACTTCTTATCGGAAACAACTCTGAAACTAAACAGCTTTATGAACTTCTGTCGGATATCTACACTTTAATATGTGCTGATTCCACGGACAAACTGCTTGAAAACTGGAACTCAGTTTTTACAGAGGTATCTGCTGTCATAATAGCTTCAGAACAGGCAATTGCAAACGATTACGATTTCTTAAAAAAATCCGTACAAAACGGAAGATTCGCTTTCACTCCGCTTCTGATAATCGCAGACGCTGAACAAAACGACGCGCAGCTAAAATGTCTTGATTATAATGCGGTTGATTTTATTACAATGCCGTTTCAGAAAGCCGCAGTGCAGAACCGCATTGAAAACGCCATACGCATCAAGGATTCCGCTTCGTTCTATGAAATAGAACGTATGCTGAAAGAGCTGCCATCAAATATTTATCTCAAAGACAGCAACGGACGTTATATTTTCGCCACTCATTATTGGCATCATCTTGATCATTCCAACGATCCCGACTGGACGATACGCGGAAAAACCGATCTTGATATACGCAAAGACCGCGAAAATGCTAAAATGGCTATGGAAAAGGATATTGAGGTCATCAGAAACGGCAGGGGCGATCACTATATCATAGAAATAAACGTTGACGACATTCAAGAATATTTTGAAGTATTCAAAGAACCCGTAAAAGATCAGGACGGCAATATTACGGGAATTATAGGGCTGCTGAACAATGTGACCGAGCATGAAAATCTCAAACGGCAGCTTAAAAACGCCGCAGTCATCGACGGAATGACGGGATTGTATAACCGGAAAGAGATACAGTTCCGCATAGACAAGGCGATTGAAAATTACCGCGAAAACGGCAGCATTTTTTCCATTATTATGCTTGATATAGACAATTTCAAGCAGGTCAACGATTACTACGGTCATCAGCAAGGCGACGTTGTTATAATAACATTGTCCGATATTCTGAAAAATAATCAGACGCTGTTTAAGGGGAAATTTTCAGCAGGCCGCTGGGGCGGTGAAGAATTCATGCTGCTTCTTCATGATACGGAATTATCTGCCGCGTCATATATTGCGGAACTCATACGCCAATGCTTTGCCAACACGGTTTTTCCCGATATGAGATCGCAGACTATAAGTCTTGGAGTTACTCAGGTCAAGCCCGACGATACGTCCGATTCTCTCTGCATACGTGTGGACAGCGGACTTTATCAAGCTAAAAAAACAGGTAAAAATCGTGTTTGTATAGTATAACATCAACGGAGGAATCAAAATGAAATACGGTCTTGTAATGGAAGGCGGAGCAATGAGAGGAATTTTCTCGGCAGGCGTTATGGACGTTCTTATGGAAAACGGCGTCGATTTTGATGGACTCATAGGAGTTTCGGCAGGCGCTTGCTTCGGCTGTAATTACAAATCTAAACAGAGCGGCAGAGTTATCCGCTATAATCTGAGATTTTGCAGAGATAAACGTTATTGCAGTTTTCATTCGCTTATAACGACGGGAGATATGTTCGGCGCGGAATTTTGTTATGATACTATCCCCAATAAACTTGACCTTTTCGACAGCGAAACTTACATAAATAACCCCATGAAATTTTATGTGAACGCTACCGATATCGAAAGCGGAAAACCTGTTTATCATTGTCTTAAAACGGTTGAACCCGATGAACTCAAATGGATACGCGCGTCGGCTTCAATGCCTATGGCGGCGCGAATCGTAAATATTGACGGCAGAAAATTTCTCGACGGCGGTATTGCCGATTCTATTCCCCTTAAATTTATGGAACTCAGCGGCTATGAAAAAAATGTCGTAATACTTACTCAACCGCGTGATTTTGTGAAAAAGCCAAGCAAAAGCGCGTCGCTGGTGAAATTATTCTACCACAGATATCCGAATCTCATAAAAGTTTATCTGAATCGTCCGAAAATTTATAACGAACAGCTTGAACACATCCGCAGATCTGAAAAAAATGGAACCGCATTCGTTATCGCTCCCCCAAAAAAGCTGCCGATCGGTCATATCGAACATGATCAGGACAAGCTTATTGAGGTGTACAGAACAGGCAGGCTTACCGCAATGAAGCGGCTTCCTGAATTACTTAAATTTATGAATAAATAAAAATTTAAAAGCTGATACGAATTTTTCCGTATCAGCTTTTTTGTGTTCACCCTAAACTCCGACGCTTTTTGAAAAACATATCCTGCCTTTATCAGCCTTGATCTTTACGGTTTCTCCGCTCTGAACGCCTGCGCTTATTATCATCTTCGCCAACTCGTTTTCAATAAGATCGGTAACCCGCCGCTTTATCGGGCGCGCGCCGTATTTATCTATCTCCTTAGCGGCAGCAACAGCCTCCACCACGTCTTTATCGTAGCAAAGTTCTATCCCCAATGCCTTGGCGCGGAATTTCAGATTATCCAACGCTTTCTCGCTTATCTTCATTATATCGTCGCGCTCCAGACTGCGGAACACGATTATTTCATCTATACGCCCTGCAAACTCAGGAGTGAAATGCGCTTTTACGGCATCCAGAACACGTTTTTCTTCAACACTTACGCCTCTGTTCCCAAAACCAAGAGCAGCTTTCCCCACAATCTCCTCTGCGCCTATGTTCGATGTCATAATAATTATGCAATTCCTGAAACTCACCTTGCGCATGGTAGAGTCTGTCAGCATACCGTAATCAAGGACTTGCAGCATCAGATTCAGCACTTCGGGGTCAGCCTTTTCGATCTCGTCAAATAATACGAGCGAATAAGGATTACGCCGTATTTTCTCGCACAAACTGCCGCTTTTATCGTCGTATCCCGCATATCCGGGAGGCGCGCCGATCATTTTTGAAACGGAATGTTTCTCCATATATTCGGACATATCGACTCTTATCATGTTTTTTTCCGACCCGAACAGGCACTCCGCCAACGCTTTTGCAAGCTCTGTTTTGCCTACTCCGGAAGGCCCTGCAAAAAGGAAAGACGCCGATGGTCTGCCGGCTTCACGAAGTCCCGAACGCGCCCGACATACTGCATTAGTCACCTTTTTCACGGCATAATTGTGACCGATCACGCGTTCCGAAAGATTCTTCTCAAGCGTATTCAATTCAATAGAATCTTCCGCGGATATCTTATTAAGAGGTATACCGGTTTTCATAGAAACGACAGCCGCGACGTCCTCCGCGCTGACCGCAGCTTTCTCATCGCCGTTTATTATCTTCCCCAAGTCGTTCATGTTAAAATTTTTATTGCGCAATTCCACGAAATCTGACGGGCGAGGTCTCCGTCCCGACGTATAGCGAATCTTCGCACAAGCACAAGCTTCGTCAAGAACGTCGAGAGCCTTATCAGGCAGAAATCTGTCGTTGATATAGCGAACCGCCATACTTACTGACAACGCCGCCGCCTCATCGGGAATTTCAACCCCATGAAAATTTTCATAACTGCTCTTCAGACCGAGAATTATCTGCGTGCAGCTTTCAGCGTCAGGCTCGTTTACATAAATTGGCTGAAAACGCCTTTCAAGCGCGGAATCTTTCTCGATGGATTTGCTGAATTCTTCTATAGTTGTCGCGCCGATTATCTGCAATTCGCCACGTGCAAGCTGCGGTTTCATAATATTTGCGGCGTCAATCGCGCCCTCCGCCGCGCCTGCCCCGACTATCATGTGAATCTCATCTATGAACAGGATAATATTTCCCGCATTTACAGCTTCGTCAATACAAGCCTTGACGCGCTCCTCAAAATCGCCGCGGTATTTCGCCCCCGACAAAAGCGACGCGAAGTCCAGAGAGAAAATAAATTTATTTTTCAGCGAATCGGGGACAAGATTACGCACGAAAAGTTCCGCAACTCCCTCGACGATTGCGGTTTTTCCCACACCTGCCTCGCCGATAAGGCACGGATTATTCTTATTTCTGCGCGAAAGAACCTGCAAAACGCGCTCGACCTCGTTTATCCTGCCTATCAGCGGATCATGTTTTTTGATAAGGGCGATATCGGTCAGATTTTTGCCGTATCTGAATAAATTTGGCAGATGCGACATTTTAGGCTTTATCGCTTCGTACAATTCCCCTCGTACCGCCGATGAGGTAATCATCTCCAGCCCGCTGCAAATCCCCGTCATGCTTCCCCCTGCCTTTTTCAGAACCGTACAAGCGCTGCACGAGGATTCGCGGATTATCGCGGCAAGAATATGCTCGGTGGAGGCAAGCTTCTTTTTGTCGCTTACCGCGATATTGCAGGCATTATCAAGTATCCGCCGCGTTGCCGTTGTGAAATACCGCTGATTCAATATAGACGGTGTACCGACCCCGACAAGATCGATTATCTCGCGCCGCAGATCGTCATATGCAACTCCGTTTTCAATCAGAATCTCCGCAGCATTCGATGTGCCGTCTCCCGTTATGGACAGCAGAAGATGCTCGCTGCCTACGTAGGTATGACCCATTTCGGAAGCCGCCTCAACAGCTCCCTCTATTATTGCCGCTGCTTTTCGTGTAAATTTGTCTGTATTTATCATGTTATCTCCTCCCTGCTTTGTTCTGCACTACTATATTATGCCACCTATTCTGTGCGATAACAGTCGAAACAGATAATTACGAAAAATTTTGTATATTCACTCTGTAACACTTTTTCGGCTGTGGCATATTATGTACTATGAAGCGAAGGAAAAACGCTTCAAATACATCTACAAAGGAGATTTTAACTATGTGTAATTCATGCTTCGGAGGCAACAACAGCTGTATGTGGATTATCCTTCTCATCCTCATCTTCCTCGCATTCAGCTCATGCGGCTGCGGTAATTCCTGCGGCAATAACAACAACAACGACTGCGGCTGCGGCTGTGGCTGCTAATTTATCCCCAATATAGGATAAAGAGACAAAAGAAAGCTGCTGTGGGTTGATCCCGCAGCAGCTTTTCTTATTTTGCAGTATTTAACTTAACTGTCTTGTTTCGCCTGTTAATAAGCATAGGCTCGGTCTTTTCCGTCACGCATTCTTTCGTGATAACTACCTTTGCTATGCTTTCATCGGACGGAATGCTGTACATAGACTTCATAAGTATGCCTTCAAGAATAGAACGCAAACCTCTTGCACCTGTTTTCTGTGCGATCGCCATTTTAGCAATCTCCACAAGCGCGTCATCCTCGATCTCAAGATCGACGTCGTCATATTCAAACAGCTTTTTATACTGCTTGATAAGCGCGTTTTTAGGCTCGGTAAGAATTTTAACCAAAGAAGCTTCATTAAGTTCCTCCAGAACCGTAATTACGGGCAGACGTCCCACAAATTCGGGAACCATGCCGAATTTAACAAGATCTTTCGGGATAACTTTCTTGAAAATATTATTTTTCTCTTCCTTAGGATTTTTTATCTCTCCGCCGAAACCGATAGAGGATTTGCCTATACGACGCTGTATCTGATGCTCCAGACCGTCGAAAGCGCCTCCGCAGATGAAGAGGATATTTTTTGTATCTATCTGGATAACTTCCTGATTAGGGTGCTTACGACCGCCCTGCGGAGGAACATTTGAAACAGTTCCCTCTATTATCTTCAACAGAGCCTGCTGAACTCCCTCACCGCTTACGTCACGGGTAAGAGACGTATTTTCGGATTTTCTCGCGATCTTGTCGATCTCGTCGATGTAAATGATTCCGCGCTCCGCCGCAGCGATATCGAAGTCTGCAGCCTGAATCAGACGGAGCAGAACGTTCTCAACGTCGTCGCCTACATAGCCTGCTTCCGTGATAGTGGTAGCGTCGGCAATTGCGAAAGGAACGTTCAGAAGCTTTGCAAGAGTCTGTGCAAGAAAAGTTTTTCCAACGCCTGTCGGGCCAAGCAGCAGAACGTTGCTCTTTTGCAGTTCAACGCCGTCATTTTTATCGGAATCGTTCTCCGTCTGGCTCAATATACGCTTATAATGGTTATAAACCGCAACAGAAAGCGAAATTTTCGCCTCTTCCTGTCCGATTACATATTCATCGAGAAAACTTTTTATCTCGGCAGGCTTCAGAAGCTTCATTTCGGAAATTGAATTCGTCTCTTTCTGCTTCGTACTCTTATGCTGTTTTTTTACGGACGGGCCGTATAACAGTTCATAGCAGTAAACGACGCATTCGTCGCAAATATTTGAAACGCCTGCCGAAAACATACTGTTTACTTTATTTTCACCTTTTCCGCAAAAGCTGCACGATTTAAATTCAGCCATTCAGAAACCCTACCTTTTCTCGATAACCTTATCTACGATACCGTACTCCATAGCCTCCTGAGCAGTCATATAATTGTCGCGCTCCGTATCGGCTTCGACCTGCTCAATGGGCTTTCCCGTATTTTTGGCGAGAAGCTCGTTCATCTTAATACGCGTTTTGAGCAAATGATCGGAATGTATCTTGATGTCGGTACACTGACCGCCGAGACCGCCTGAAATAAGGGGCTGATGTATCAGGATCTCGCTGTTCGGGAGGGCGAATCTTTTACCTTTCGCACCTGCGGCAAGGAGAAACGCTCCCATAGAAGCAGCCATACCGATGCATATTGTTGATACGTCACACTTGATATACTGCATGGTATCGTATATCGCCATACCGGCTGTAATAGAACCGCCGGGGCTGTTAATGTAAAGTGAGATATCCTTTTCCGTATCCTGACTTTCAAGGAAAAGAAGCTGCGAAACAACAAGGCTTGCAGTTGTATCTGTCACCTGATCCGAAAGCATAATGATTCTGTCATTCAGCAAACGCGAAAAAATATCGTAAGATCTTTCTCCGCGGCTCGTCTGTTCAACAACATATGGTACAAAGCTCATATTCATCGCCCTTTCTATAAAAGCTGCTGTCCCGAAAATGGGACAGCATATGTATACGTTATGATTATTCAGCGGCTTCCTCGGCAACGGAGTTGTCAACAACGGCATTCTCCTTAACGAGTTCGACAGCCTTTTCAACCTTCAGATCTGTTGTGTACTCGTCAACAGGGATAAATCTCTTGACTGTCTCAACGTCCATGTTATTAGCGGAAGCTAAAGGAGCGAGAGAGTTATTAAGTTCCTCCTCTGTGATCTCGATATTTTCGATCTCAGCGATCTTTTCAAGAGCAAGTCTCAGCTTAACTTCGCCCTCTGCTCTTTCTCTGTAAGAATCTCTGATATCATCTTCGGTCATGCCTGTGTACTGGCAGTACAGCTTAAGGTTCATGCCCTGCTGCTGGAGCTGCTGATCGAATGCACGGATAAGAGCGTCGATTCTCTGCTCGAACATACAGTTGGGGATAGGAGAATCAACCTTATCGATAATAGCCTGAAGAACGGCATTATCAAAAGATGAATCAGCCTGCTTTACAGCGGCGTCCTCAAGCTTAGCCTTGATGTCAGCCTTGTATTCGTCAACAGTATCAAAATCGGTAGAATCCTTGATAAGCTCGTCGTCGATCTCGGGGAGTTCCTCATAGCTGATAGCCTTGAGCTTTGTCTTGAATACAGCTTCCTTGCCGGCATAGTCAGTCATCTGGTAGTCCTCTGGGAATGTAACGACAACGTCGAATTCGTCGCCGATATTCTTGCCAACGATCTGATCCTCGAAACCGGGGATAAACTGACCGCTGCCGAGTTTAAGAGGATGGTCCTCGCCCTTGCCGCCTTCGAAAGCTTCGTCGCCGAAGAATCCCTCGAAATCGATGATTACTTCGTCGTCAAGCTGCGCTGCTCTGTCCTCAACGGAAACGATGCGGGCATTCTTCTTTCTGATGATGTCGATCTGCTTGTTAACATCTTCGTCTGTTATATCCTTGACAATCTTTGCAGCCTTTATTCCCTTATAGTCAGAAATTTCTATTTCGGGCTTAGTAACACAGATTGCCTTCAGTTCAACGCCTGTTTCCTTGTCGATAGACTCAACTTCAACGTTAGGTCTGTCAACGAGAACGATGCCTGTCTCCTTTACGGCAGCGTCGATCTCAGGGCCGATAAGAGCGTTGATAGCGCCCTCATAGAATGCGCCCTCGCCGAATTCTCTTTCAGCAAGCTTTCTCGGAACCTTGCCCTTTCTGAATCCCTTGATCTGGATATTCTTTCTCTGGCGCTGATATTCTCTCTCAACGGCTGCCTCAAAAGCCTCAGCGTCGATAGAAATTACAAGTTCGGTTGTGTTTACATCTGTTTTGTTTGATGACTTTAACATGATATTCCTCCATAATATATATTACTTTTGCATTGTACTTTGTACATATTCAAGGCAATATCCCTAAGGACTGCCTTAAGGCGTGCTTTGTGCGGTGTTGCCTTAAACATTATAGCACATCTCAGAAAATTTTTCTACAATTATTGATGACTTCTAAATTTCCTACAAATTCACAATACTTTCTCAGGCTTAAATTGTATATAATCACCCGAAATCAAATGGAAATTTATGTCGTCATAAGTATTTTTAACGCATAGTTCGTGTGCGGAACGTCCGTGTATATGCCCGTAATAGCACTCCTTTATGTTATAGCGGTAGAGAATTTCAAGTATGTCATAGTTGAAATTCGCCGCGAATATGGGCGGATAATGCATGAAGACCAAAGGTTCGAGACCTGCCGAAACAGCTGATTTTATTGAAGTTTCCAGCCTCTGGACTTCCCGGCGCAGAACCTTTTCATCCTGAGTTTCACCGGGCATATTCACCCAGCCTCTCGTACCGCATACCGCATAATTTTCATATGCATAATGATTGTTGTGCAGTATCTTTATCGTATCAAAGCCCTCCGCAGCAAAAAAATCTTCCATCTTTTTCATGGTCACCCACCAGTAATCATGGTTGCCCTTGATAATTATTTTCTTGCCCGGAAGTTCGTTGATAAAGCGGAAATCAGCCGCCGCCTGCTGCAATGACATTCCCCACGAAACGTCTCCGGCGATAACCACAGTATCTTCATCGGATACGGTATTTCGCCAATTTTCTCCGATCCGCTCCTGATAATTTTCCCAGCCTGCAAAAATACTCATCGTTTTTGCAGGATCGCTGAAACACAAGTGCAGATCCGCTATCGTATACAGGCTCATCAGAGTCCGAGAGTTCCGAGAACGTACGCCTTCTGATCAGCCTTATCAATTACATCGCTGAAACGTTCAGGCTTGTTTTTGAGATCGGCAAGAGCAGACGGAACGGGAATGTCAGAAAGCTGAGCGATACGGTCGACCTTGGAATATTCGTCCATGTCCTCGCTGCCGCTTTCAAGAGCCGCAAGAACTGCCGCGCTGAATTTGTACGGACTTGCCGTCGAAGCGATGACTGTTTTGGTCTCGTCGCCCGTTGCAGCCTTGTAATCATTATACACCTTGACCGCAACAGCCGTATGAGTATCGCAGGTGTAGGAATACTTCTCATAAATGGCGTGGATCGTATTTTCAGTCTGCTCGTCGTCGCAGAATCCTGCGCAGAATTCATCCGCAAGCTGAGCCTTGACATCATCGCTTACTTCGTATCTGCCCTCGGAAGCGAGTTTGCCGAACCATTCGCGGATAACGGCGTCATTTTTGCCTGTCATGAGATAAAGAAGTCTCTCCAGATTGCTGGAAATAAGGATATCCATAGACGGCGATACGGTTGCGTAGAACTGTCTGTTTCTGTCGTAAACGCCGGTATTTATAAAATCGGTAAGAACGTTGTTTATATTTGAAGCGCAGATAAGCTTATTTATCGGAACGCCCATATGCTTCGCATAATATGCGGCAAGGATATTTCCGAAATTGCCCGTAGGAACTACCACATTGATCTTTTCGCCCAGCTCGATCTCGCCGTCCTTGACAAGTTCGGCATATGCGGAAACATAGTAAACTATCTGCGGAACAAGGCGTCCCCAGTTGATGGAATTCGCGCTGGAGAACATCATGCCGTTTTCATCGAGAAGAGCCTTGACTTCGCTGTCGGTGAAAATAGCCTTTACTCCGTTCTGGCAGTCGTCGAAATTTCCCTTGATAGCGCAAACTCCGACATTTCCGCCTTCCTGAGTTTTCATCTGACGCTTCTGCATCGGGCTTACGCCGTCCTCAGGATAAAACACAAGAATAGAAGTACCCTCAACGTCCTTGAAGCCCTCAAGAGCGGCTTTTCCCGTATCGCCGGAAGTTGCCACGAGAATTACTATCTTCTTGTCAAGATTGATCTTTTTTGCAGACGTTGTCAAGAAATAAGGAAGTATCTGGAGCGCCATATCCTTAAATGCGCAAGTTGGGCCGTGCCAGAGTTCAAGCATATACGTACCGCTGAAAAGATGAGCGATCTCCGCAATGTTCTCTGTCTCAAAATTTTTAACGGAATATGCATTATCCGTACAATAATGTATCTCAGCCTCGGTGAAGTCTGTGAGGTACTTCGAGAATACATATGCGGCTCTGTCGGCATATTTCATCTCGCCTACAGCCTTTATCTCATCAAGTGTAAGAGCAGGTATCTCCTCGGGAACGAAAAGTCCGCCTTCTGCGGAAATTCCCTGCGTGATAGCCTCGGCGCTGCTTACCTTAATTTCGCTGTTTCGTGTACTGTTGTAAAACATAGAATCACCCTTTAAAATATGAAATTATAGCCTGTTGTATCATAGGCATTTTTTATATAATCAATGCTCAGCACTTTTTCTCCTGCCATTATCACCTGCGCGGTATCAAATCTCGGTTGGAGTTTATTCGGGTGCTTACAGCAATAATCGCTTGCGGTTTTTATGATAAGTCCCCTTTTGCGGCTGTTTATGGCTTCAAATCCGCTGACCATGCTGTGAGGACTGCGCGTTTTGACTTCAACGAATATTATGTACTCGGAATTCACGGCAATTATATCTATCTCTCCGCCTTTTATGCGATAATTTCTGTCCGCGATCTCATGACCCGACCGCGTGAGAAGTTCGCAGACAGCTTCTTCGCCTATCCTGCCGATCTCCGTACTATTCATGGCTGTCACCCAATATTTTTTTAAGAAAAGTTTTTCTGTGTATATCGCTTGCGCCGTATTTCAGAAGCAATTCACGGTGAAGTGCCGTGCCGTAACCTTTATGCTTTTCAAAGCAGTATTGCGGATATTCTTCCGCGATCCTCTTCATATAGCGGTCTCTTGCGACTTTTGCCAGAACCGACGCCGCAGCTATGGAAGCCGAATTCGCGTCGCCTTTTATAACAAACTGCGTGGGACACTCCAGTTTCGGAAGCCTGTTTCCGTCGATAAGAGCAAGATCGGGCTTTATTCCCAACCCCTCGACCGCACGTTTCATTGCAAGCATGGTCGCTTCCAGAATATTCATTCTGTCGATCTCCTCAACGGACGCCGTGGCAATACAGTACGCTTTCGCCTTTTCGATTATCTCGCCGTAAAGTTTTTCACGGCGCGTCTCGGAAATTTTCTTGCTGTCGTTGAGATATTCGATAAGCGTATCGTCGTCGAGTATGACCGCCGCGGCATAAACGTCCCCTGCAAGAGGACCTCTGCCTGCTTCATCAACTCCGCAGATGACAGGCGAAGTCTTTCTCAGCTCGCTGTCAAATTCAAAGAGTTCCTTATGGAGTTTCACGATCGGCATTACGCTTCTCCTTCCGACGGCAATTCCAGCGTTATCCTGCCAAGCTTGCCACTTCTGAATTCGTCCAGAACGGTAATGGCAGCCCTTTCGGTATTGATCTCGCCGCCCGAAATGATCATTCCACGCTTTTTGCCGACTTTGCAAAGCATATCGAATCCGCTGTCATCATCTGATAATTCCGCTTTGTAGCGTTCCCGAATGGAATTCGGATAATTCTCGTGAAGATAAACGAGAAGCTTCATAGCCAGCGTTTCAATATCGAGGATATCGTCGCTTATCGCTCCCGTAAACGCAAGTCTTATCGCGGCGGACTGATCCTCGAATTTCGGCCACAATACGCCCGGCATATCGAGAAGTTCGGTATTATCCCTGAGTTTTACCCATTGCTTGACGCGCGTAACGCCGGGACGATCCTCAACTTTAGTGCGCTTGCTTCCTGCAAGCTTGTTTATCAGCGAACTTTTACCCACATTTGGGATTCCAAGTATCATCATTCTCACGGGCGCGCCCGTCATGCCGTTTTTGCTGCGCTTATCCATAAGCGGCTTCAATACCGTCGATTTCAGCGCAGGCATGAGTTTATTTATTCCCTTTCCCGATTTGCAGTCAACAGCAAGAGCCGTAACGTTTTCCTTTTTAAAATATTCAACCCACGCCTCCGTAGCTTTCGGGTCGGCAAGATCGCACTTATTAAGCAGAACTATCCTCGGCTTTGACGCCGTAAGAGAGTCGATCTCGGGATTTCTGCTGCTCATGGGAGTTCTTGCGTCAATAAGTTCAGCAACAGCGTCCACAAGCTTTATATTCGCAGCTATCGCACGACGAGTTTTCGCCATATGTCCCGGAAACCACTGTATAGTTTTAATATCGGTATTTTCCAAAATATCCTCCTATTTAAAAAGAACCTTACCTGTAATGCTGTCCTCCGGAACAAAACCCACTTCGTCGGAACGGCTGTCCTTTGAAACGGAGCGGTTATCGCCCATAACAAATACATAGCCTTTAGGAACTGTTATGGGATATTTTCCCGTAAACGCGCCGCCATCGCTGTGAGTAAGACCAAGTTTCAGGTAATCCTCGAAAATTCTTTCGCCGTCAATATAAACAGCGCCGCTTCCGAAATCGATATCAATCGTCTGATCTTCAACCGCGATTATCCTTTTAACGATACTTTTATTCAGACCTTCGGAAATTTCAAGATCGCCGTTTTCATCGAAAAGAACGCATTCGTTGGCTTGTATCACAACAATATCGCCCTGTTTGGGAGTCGGATAGATCAATCCAACAAGAACTTTCTCGCCGCTTGTCAGCGTATTCATCATAGATTCGCCGTTGACAGTAACAACGCGTATAACATAAGTGAATATCAGCACGCACACAAAAAGTGTGATAAAAAGAGTTTCAACAAAATCGAGTATATTTTTTAACGTCCTTACCCCGCGGCTTTCCGCATTATCAGTCGTCATTCTTTGATTCCTTTTCCGAACCGATGAGTATATCAAATTCGTTCAGTGGCGAATATTTTATGATAGCCTTTCCGTAGATCTGATCTTTCTTTATCAATCCAACGCATTTCGCGCGGCTGTCGGAAGAGCCGTTTCTGTTGTCGCCCATTACAAAATAGTAGCCCTCAGGTACAGTTATCGGATACTGACCTTCAAATGCGCCGAGATCGACAGTTGTAGAGCCTGATTTGATATAAGGCTCGTCAAGCACTTTGCCGTCCACGATGACCTTATTATCTGTAATATCAACAGTCTGACCTCCGCAGGCGATAACGCGCTTGATGATGCATTCATCGATAGACGGAGCTTCGAAAGGACTTGGAACGTAAACTTCGCCGTTTTCGTCAAGAAGATAATTCTTATCTTTATTTATAACGAGAATATCGCCGTATTTCACATCAAAAAACACGGTATTCATAAGTACCTTGTCCGTTTCCTTGCGCATTGAGGCATCGTAATTTTTATTAAGGGTAGGAACCATTGAATGTCCCACGATATTGACAGGGTGCAGGCAGTAAGTAAAGAGCAGAACGATAACGAAAATAGTTATCATGGTAGACTCGGCAATATCAAGCACATCGCGCAAAACAGAACCTTTATCTTTTTTATTTTCGCCGTCTCCGCTGTTTTCCGCGGATTCGCCATCATTTTTTTCGTCAGTCATTTCAGCCGCCGCTGTTTCGTTATTATCCTCATCTGCGTTTTCATTTTCGATGAGCTGTTTATTTTCATCCATAGAGTAACCTCTCAGTAATTATTTGTGGTAAATACAACGCTGCACAAAATCTGCCAATATATGACGGCGATCATTGTGCGGCAGTATCTATAGCAAAAAAGGGACTGTAAGTCCCTTGAGGATAGGAACTGAACCTGCCGACGAAATGCCGGCAAGTCAGTACACGCCGCCTCGAAATTTCTCTTAGCGGATCTGTTCCTTAACCTTTGCAGCCTTGCCCACTCTGTCTCTGAGGTAGTACAGCTTAGCTCTGCGAACCTTACCGTATCTAACGACCTCAACCTTGTCAACAACAGGTGAATGCAGAGGGAAAACTCTCTCGATGCCGCAGCCGTGAGCAACACGTCTTACGGTGAAAGTCTCGCTGATTCCGCCGTGCTTCTTAGCGATAACAGTACCCTCGAAAACCTGAATACGGCTCTTATCGCCTTCCTTGATGCGAACGTGAACCTTTACGGTATCGCCAACGCTGAACTGGGGAACGTTTTCCTTCATGCTTGAGCTGCTGATTAATTTGAGTGCATCCATTTTAATTTCCTCCTAAAATTTCCGAACATTCTTATCTGCTCCGCACCTGCCGATTCAGCTTTCCGGCAATTGCGAAAGTAACATTTTCCTACCGATCTCGTCAGTATTTATTCCCAAAAGGGAACTTCAGACAGCGGACTGCTCGATTTAATGTCTTTCGGCATTAACTCTCATTCGGACATAACACCCGAACGGATTTCAAATGCTTTTATATCATACCATACTTTCAAAAAAAATGCAAGTGTTTTTAAGAAAATTTTTCATTATTTTCACATAAAATTCCCGTACGTCTTATTTTTCGCGCCTCAAAGGGAATATTGCAGTAATTTTTAAGCGCTTCCATGAACAGAGTGGGATTAAAATTGGTCTGCGTTCCGGCAGGCAGGCGTATTGCCATATCGACCGAATTTTCCGTAATTTCGCAAGATACCAATTCCAGATCAGGACGTATATCAACTGTTTTAACGCCTTTTTTGGTCTTTTTCTCGATCAGTATCTCAGACTCGTCAAGAATTCCCTTAACAGCGTCGTATACTCCCGTTACATCTTCCGAAACAAGTGAAAAGCTGTATTCGGCTTTCGCGATCGCCGTGATCTTCTTTACCTGCTCCGCTACCGAAATTATACGCATTCCTTCCGGCATTACTGCGTTCAGCCTGTCCCTTATTTCCTCCAGGGTCATTTCGTCGTCGTTTATATTGAAGTCCATAATTTCGCAGCTGCTCTCAAATCCCAATGAAAGCGCAAGCGCAAAGCTGTAATAAGGATGCGGATTGAATCCCTCCGTATACCAGACAGGAAGTTTAGAACGTCTGAAAACACGCAGCATACAGCGGTTCAGATCGAGGTGCGATATGTATTTGGCTCGTCCTGATTTCTCGAAAACTGCTCTTAATCGTAACAAAAACATTCCCTCCCCACTGCTTTATTTACTCCGCATCCCGAACATCTCAAACGGCAGTTCGGAGTAGTTACGGACTTATGCGCTGTCTTGTTTTCACGTATGAAAAATTCTTTCGACACGAGATAATCCAGATGATCCCACGGCAGTATCTCGTCGAATGCAAGCCGTCTGTTGGCATAAAATGCCGGATCTACTCCGCATTCCTCAAAAGCTTCAAGCCATGTGCCGAATTTGAAATGCTCGCTCCAGCTGTCGAATTTGCAGCCTTTTTTCCATGCACTGTAAATAACGCTGCAAAGCCTTCTGTCGCCCTTTGCAAGAACGGCTTCAAGCTGGCTTACGTCAGGGTCGTGATAGCTTACACGTATTTTTTTGCTTTTCACGGAATCCAAAAGCAGCTTTTGTTTACGCTCTATCTCTTCGCGCGTATCCTGCGGCTCAAACTGGAACGGCGTGAAAGGCTTCGGTACAAAAGTGGCGCAGCTTACGGAAATCTGCGGACTTCTTCCCTTGGGACGATCTTCGATGCTGTAGAAAAGATCGAGTATGCGCTGAGCAAGTTCCGCGATACCTATGATATCATCATCCGTCTCCGTAGGAAGTCCCATCATGAAATACAGCTTTACGCTGCTGTAGCCTCCCTGAAACGCGATACGGCAGGTATTCATGATTTCCTCTTCGGAAACGTTCTTGTTGATAACATCGCGAAGTCTCTGCGTACCTCCCTCCGCAGCGAATGTCAGACCGCTTTTGCGGACTTTCTTGATCTTTTCGAGCAGCGATTCGGAAAAATTATCCACGCGAAGCGATGGCAACGAAAGATTTATACGCTCTCCCGCCGTATAATCGATGAGTTTTGTAAGCATTCCGTCTATTTCCGAATGATCGCTGGTACTCAGCGACGCAAGCGAAACTTCGTCGTATCCGGTATTCTCGCAAAGGCATTTTGTCTCATTATAAATAGTATCAGGCTTTTTTTCACGGAAAGGACGATAAATAAATCCTGCCTGACAGAATCGGCAGCCGCGTATGCAGCCTCTCAGCACTTCCACAGAAACGCGGTCATGAACTATCTCCGTAAACGGCACGACGAAATTTTCGGGATAATAAACCTTGTCAAAATCCTTGATTATCCTCTTTTTTACAGTTGCAGGAGCATTTTCCCTGACCGTCATTTTTTCAATAGTTCCGTCGGATTTATAGCTGAACTCATAAAACTGCGGAACATAAATACCTTCTATCCGGGCGGCGCGGCGCAGGAAATCAAGTCTGCTTGCTCCCTGACGCTTCATATCAAGATAAAGATCCATCAGTTCCAGATTTACTTCTTCACCCTCGCCGAGAATGAAAATATCGAAGAAATCGGCAAGCGGTTCGGGATTGCATACGCACGGGCCTCCTGCCACGACTATCTGCGTAAGTTCGTCCGTTCTGTCCTTGGCAAATATCGGTATTCCTGCGAGATCGAGCATATTCAGCACAGTCGTGTAGGAAAGTTCATACTGCATTGTGAAACCGATAAAATCGAATTCCTTTATCGGATCGAGAGATTCCAGAGCATACAGCGGAATATCGTTTTTCCGCATGATCTCCTCAAAATCCGTACCCGGAGCAAAACATCGCTCGCACCAGTAATTTTCGCGTTCATTCGTCAGCGAATACAGAATTTTCATTCCGATATGCGACATTCCGATATCATATGTATCCGGAAAGCAGAATGCAAATCTCACGTCTACCTTAGATTTATCCTTGATAACGCTGCCGACTTCTCCGCCGATATAACGCGACGGCTTCTGCACTTCAAGAAGATGCTTTTCTATTTTTTCTTTCAGATTCATTTTAAATTCTCCTTACCGAACGCCATCGGCATAAAATCAGACAGCCGATGCGCTCCGTCTGCAAGTATTATGGGAAATCCTCCGCTGCAAAATTCGCTGAGTACTTGCAGGCACGCTCCGCACGGTACGCAGGGTCTTGTAAAATCTTCATTGGCGCTTCCTGCCACCGCTATAGCCGAAAATCTCGTTATTCCTTCCGATACCGCCTTAAAAACAGCCGTTCTTTCGGCGCATACAGTTAGAGAATACGAGGCGTTTTCTATGTTGCAGCCTGTGAATATCCTGCCGTCCGCCGTCAGAAGCGCAGCTCCGACGTGAAATCCCGAATATCCGCAGTAGGCATTTCCGGCAGCCTCTACCGCCGCCTGAAACAATCCGCCATATCTCATGACTTTCCTCCGCTTTTTTTGAGTTTATGCTTTTTTCCGTCGGGCGTCACAATATATGTATTGCTAAGCTGCGCCGCAAGATTTCCAGTCACGGACATTCTGTATTCATTTCGGAGTTTGGTCTGCTCAGCCTTTTCAGATTCCGTAAGTCCTTCTGTTTTTGATTTTCTTGCAAGTTCGTTTATCCTGTCGATCTTTTTCTGCTCCATTCCTTAAAACCTCCTCCTGATAGGATTTACTACCTATTATAATACATTAATTTATGAAAATTGTCAAGCATGATAATTTATCTTACGGCAGGAATCCCACGATTTTTTATTTCCGAAACGCTTTACAAATTTATTTTTTTCTGATATAATAAATAGTAAGAATATTTTTTGGAAATGAGGAATAGTTTTGGCAAACAGTAAAATCAGAAATTTCTGCATTGTTGCGCATATAGATCACGGAAAATCAACTCTCGCCGACAGAATTCTCGAAAAAACCGAAACTGTCGCCATACGCGATATGGAAGATCAGCTTCTTGACAACATGGATATTGAACGCGAACGCGGAATCACTATAAAAGCGCGCGCAGTACGTCTTAAATATACCGCAAAAGACGGCGAGGACTACATCTTCAACCTTATCGATACGCCCGGTCACGTTGACTTCAATTACGAAGTTTCGCGTTCCCTTGCAGCCTGCGAAGGCGCGATACTTGTCGTTGACGCCTCTCAGGGAATCGAAGCGCAGACTCTTGCGAATACCTATCTTGCCATTGAGCATGATCTCGAAGTCGTGCCTGTGGTGAACAAGATCGATCTTCCTTCCGCCGATCCCGAACGCGTATGCGCCGAAGTGGAAAACGTTATCGGAATACCCGCTATGGACGCTCCGAGAATTTCCGCGAAAATGGGTACGAATATCGAAGAAGTTCTCGAACGCATAGTTATCGATATCCCCGCTCCCGAAGGCGATACCGAAAAGCCGCTTCAGGCGCTTATTTTCGACAGCTATTACGATTCCTACAAAGGCGTTATAATTTACGTCCGCGTCAAGGAGGGAACTGTAAAGGTCGGGGATAATATACGTCTTATGGCTACGGGAGCTGTTTTTACAGTTGTCGAAGCAGGATTTATGGACGCCTCCTCGCTGGTGAACAACGGCTCTCTCGAAGCAGGCGAAGTCGGCTATATCGCGGCTTCTATCAAGAGTATCGGCGATACGCGCGTAGGCGATACGGTCACAAATAACGACCGCCCCTGCGACGAACCTCTGCCGGGTTACCGCAAAGTAAATCCTATGGTATTTTCAGGAATCTACCCTGCGGACGGCGCAAAATACGGCGATCTCCGCGACGCTCTGGAAAAACTGCGCCTTAACGACGCTTCTCTCTCATTTGAACCCGAAACTTCAATCGCTCTGGGATTCGGATTCCGCTGCGGATTCCTCGGTCTGCTCCACATGGAAATAATTCAGGAACGTCTTGAACGCGAATATAATCTCGATCTCATCACGACAGCGCCCTCGGTAATCTACAAAGTCACAATGACAAACGGCGAAGTGCAGTATATCGATAACCCGACGAATTATCCCGATCCCGCGCTTATACAGACTGCGGAAGAGCCTATGGTCAAGGCAAGCATTCTCTCTCCGTCGGAATTCGTGGGAAATATCATGGAACTCTGTCAGGACAGGCGCGGAATTTTCAAGGATATGAAATATCTTGACGATACGCGCGTGGAACTTCATTACGAACTTCCCCTCAACGAGATAATCTACGATTTCTTCGACGTTCTGAAATCGCGCACAAAGGGTTATGCAAGCTTCGACTATGAAATGATGGGCTATGTGCCTTCAAAACTCGTCAAGCTTGACATTCTCCTTAACGGCGAAATCGTGGACGCACTTTCATTTATAATCCACACGGACAAGGCATACGGAAGAGCGCGTAAGATCGCCGAAAAGCTTAAAGAAAACATTCCGCGCCAGCTCTTTGAAGTACCTATTCAGGCTGCTATCGGCGGAAAAATAATCGCCCGCGAGACCGTAAAGGCAATGCGCAAGGACGTTCTTGCAAAGTGCTACGGCGGCGACATCACACGTAAGAAAAAACTGCTCGAAAAGCAAAAAGAAGGCAAAAAGCGCATGAGACAGCTCGGTACGGTAGAAGTTCCGCAGGAAGCGTTTATGAGCGTTCTCAAGCTTGATTCATAAGGAGTTTTTATGACTTTAAATCATATTGCCGCGGCGTTCAGCGTACTTTTTCTGATTCTTTGCATCGTTTCGGCGATCACGGAAGCTAATCTTTTCAAAGGCGCGAAGATACGAAATTTTTTCCGCAGTATCAGGATAAATTTAAGGGAGATCCCTATTCCAGTCATCTTTGCAGCCGCAGTGCTGCCGATAATTTACAGTTTGATCTTCAAAAATCCCGATATTGCATGGTCAATATTTACTGCCGCTGTATTCGTTGTTTCAGCCGTGATACTTGACGGATTCAGGATATTCGGCAGGCTGAATTCGCTGAAATGCCGCAAAAGACGCAAACGCGTCGGATTATCAAGAACCTGTCTTCACAAGAAAATCGTGTAGATTTTCAAGTAAATTTCGCTGAAGACAAGGAAAAAATTTGAAGGAATACTGTCGTATTGCAAGAATTTTTGACGTAGGATTCAGCGAAATTTGCTGAAAAGATGCGCGGGATTCTTGTGAAGACAGGTTCTAAGGAGATTATCATGAAAAGTATATATACCTGTCCCCATTGCGGGAAAAAATCGTTCAACCCGTGGAAAAAAGCTTTCGCAGGTCAGCTGAATTCTCCCGGAAAAGTATGTATCGAATGCGGAAGAAAATGCGTAAACGGCAAAAATGCAACTATTTTCAACGCCGTCTACTGTCTCATCGCATTTGCCCTCGTGGTCATAATCTATCTGAAAGCCCCTGATATGGCAGGAACTTCCCTCGATTGGGTACACTATTACGAATGGTTCATCAATCTCGGACTTCTGGCTTCAATGTGGCTCGTTCCAAAACTGGTCAACGCATTCTTTTTCAGCCTCGCCCCCGCTATCAGAATAGACGCCGTAAAATGAACACCCTCGGAATCTATATCCACGTTCCGTTTTGCGGAAGGAAATGCAGCTACTGCGACTTTTATTCGCTGAACTACAATAAAAATAACGCAGATCTTTATCTGCGCTCCGTGCTGAGAAATATACAATATTATTCCGACAGATCGCGCATTGTCGATACCGTTTATTTCGGCGGCGGTACTCCGTCGCTTCTGCCTGCGGAAAGTATTGCGCAAATGATAGACGAAATCAAAAAATGCTTCCGACTTTCGGAAAATGTTGAGATCACGCTGGAAGCAAATCCCAATACCCTGACTCCCGATAAACTTCGGCAGCTTCGCGATAATGGCGTGAACCGACTTTCGATAGGCGTTCAGTCAATGATCGACAGCGAACTGAAATTTCTCGGAAGAACTCATACCGCAGACCGCGCAAAAAAAGCCGTTCTCGATGCCGCTGAGGCAGGATTCCGCAATATTTCGTGCGATCTTATGATCGCGCTGCCGTATCAGACTGCGGAATCCGTGGAGTTTTCCATAAACGAACTGGCTGCTCTTCCCGTAGACCATATTTCTGCTTATATGTTGACTATCGAGGACGGAACAGCCTTTGACAAGCAGAATATCCGTGATATCATGCCCGACGAAGATTTGACTGCGGAACTTTACCTTAGCATGATCAACTGCCTAAAGGAAAAAGGCTTTGAACAGTATGAGATCTCAAATTTCGCGAAAAACGGCTTCGAGAGCCGCCATAACTGCCGATACTGGAAATGCCTCGACTATATTGGTATAGGCCCTGCCGCCCATTCCTGCTATAACGGAAAACGTTTTGCCGTCATGCCGAATTTGAAGGAATTTATTGACGCGACTCATCAGAAAATTTATATAACCGACGAGTCGCCCTGCGGATTCAAGGAATCCGCAATGCTGCGGCTTAGACTTGCCGAGGGACTGAATATCGGCGAATGCGGTGAAAAATCGGAAGATATCTTAAAAAAAATCCCGACGCTCCAAAAAGCAGGATACGTCACATATGAAGACGGCAAGCTCGCTCTTACTGCAAAGGGATTTCTCATGTCGAATTCCATAATCGAATATCTGATCTTTTAAAAATTTATTCCAGAAGCTCCTGCCGCATTTGCATCAGGAGCTTTTTTTCGCGCCTTGAGACCTGCACCTGCGTTATTCCCAGAATCGCGGCGGTCTTTGCCTGCGTAAGATTTTTGAAATACCGCAATTCAAGCAGCATTCTGTCGTTGTCGGGCAGCGCGAGTATTATCTGACGAAGCGCGAGAAGATCGACTATATTCTCGTCGGGCGCTTCCACGGGGACATCAAGCTGACCCTCGCCATCGTCGGAAGCCGTCAGCGAAAGAAGAGGCTGCGCCGAACACAATGCCTCCGCAATATCTGATTCGGCTTCGCCGGTTATCTCCGCAAGTTCGCTGATAGTCGGCTCTCTTCCCTCGCGCTGGCTGAATTCTCCGCATATCTTCTGCAATTTCATCGAAAGTTCCTTTAAGCCGCGGCTGATGCGTATGCTGCCGCCGTCGCGGAAAAGCCGCTTGATCTCGCCCAGAATCACGGGTACTGCATAAGTTGAAAATTTTACGCCCCTGTTGGTATCAAACGCTTTCACAGCTTTCAGAAGTCCGAGACAGCCTGCGGAATATAAATCTTCATACTCTATTCCTCTGCCCCTGAAACGATTGGCGCAGAGATGAACGAGTCCGAGATTTTCCTCCGCAAGAGGCTGCTTTGTCTCAGCTGCCATGTACGCTCAACCTCTTCCGCATGATGACCGAAGTTCCCTTGTCCTTGCGGCTTTTCACGGTCAGCTTGTCCATAAACGATTCCATTACCGAAAATCCCAGCCCCGACCGCTCCTCCTCAGGCGCGGTGGTGAACAGCGGTTCCATAGCCTGCTTTACGTCGGGTATTCCGCAGCCGTTATCTTTGATTTTTATGTATATTTCGCGGTTTTCCATTAATTTCACGGTCAGTTCTATTTTCCCCTGCGTACCTCTGTATCCATGCACGATGCAGTTTGTTACCGCCTCGGAAACAGCCGTCCGAATGTCGGCAAGTTCTTCAACGGTGGGGTCAGCCTGTATCACAAACGACGAAACAGCCGCTCTCGCTGCCGCTTCATTAACCGAAAGAGACGGCATAACAAATTTTATTTCATTTACAACTTTCATTTTTTCACCTCATATGATCTTTACTATGCGATCTATCCCGGCCAGTTTCAGCACACGGCGTATATACGGCTGCGGTCTACGTATCTCCAGTCTGCCGCCGCATTCTTTCAGCAGCTTGTATCTGCCTATGATCAGCCCTATCCCCGAACTGTCCATAAAAGTGATATTGCCGAGGTCTATCGCGAGAGTTTCGGGCTGCATCGTTATGACGAATTTATCAAGTTCCTCTCTCAGCGATTTCGCCGTGTGATGATCTATCTCCCCTTTTATCACCGCGATAGCCGCTCCGTTTTCGGATTTTATGTCCAACTTCATACGCTTCCTCCTTTTTGTTCTGCCGCAAATCAATTTTTACTTGTTAAGGCAAAAATTGATCTCTGCCTTAAAGTATATCATTGAAGCGAAAAAATAATTGTCGAAACGCAAAAAAAATTTGCAGAATTTTTTCGTGTTTGATGTTGAAAATCATCATCTTTAATGATATAATAATTGTATAGGCAACACCGCTTGATCTTTATGCGATGTTGCCTATACAAAACTTATATGGAGGATCTTATGTCAAAGCAATTCTGGAAAGGAAGCGCAATGCTTGCTCCTGTTCCCGCGGCTCTTGTGACCTGCGGCAATATGGAAAAGTCGAACATTTTAACAATAGGCTGGACAGGCATAGTCTGCACACGCCCGCCTATGACTTATATTTCAGTCCGCCCCGAACGTTTTTCCCATGATATTATCATGGATTCGGGCGAATTCGTCATTAATCTCACGACCTCCGCAATGGTCAGGGAAACCGACTTCTGCGGTGTAAAGAGCGGTCGCGATATTGATAAATTCGCCGCCTGCGGATTTCATGCCGTGCCTGCCGTAAAAGTTTCTGCGCCGCTTATTGAGGAATCGCCTGTCAGTATTGAGTGCAAAGTAACGGAAAGTAAGCTTCTCGGCAGTCATACGATGTTTCTTGCGGAGATAGTCGGGATAGACGCTGACGAAAAATTCATCGACAGCAAGGGCAAGCTTAATCTACAGCAATGCGGTCTTGCCGCTTACGCTCACGGCGAATATTTCGCACTTGGAAGAAAATTGGGGGATTTCGGATTTTCCGTGCGGAAAAAGAAGAAGCGTAAGCCTGCTCCCGATAAAAAGCAAAAAACACATTAATTAAATCTATGTGGCTATATCTTCGATAAACTGCTGTAATTCGCGGTCGCTTTCTATAATGATACCATTCGTAAGCTGATCGCGGTCATATTCCGAAAGCAAGCTGAAATCGTAATCGATTATCCTGTACGGCACTTCGCTTTTTCCGCGGAATACGCCTATCTTTCCATTGTATTCCCGAACAGTACATTCAGCTATCGGAAGATCGGGAACGCTGTCCGCCGCTTTCATTGCGGTTTTCTGCCGCTGAATAGACTGCCCGAGAGTGCAGATGACTATAAAGCCCGATATCGTTATGGCTGTCATGAGAAGAAGAAATATCCGCTTATCAAGAGATCGCATCATAATTATTACTCCTTTGCTTGAAATATTTTCTGAATTTCTGCATTTAATATCCCCTAATTTTGCTAAAATATACAAATCCAAAAAAAATTTTCCAATACTATTAACAAACGAGTAAAATTGTGGTATAATATATTATGTCTAATTCTATAAACCTGCTATGACTATTATATAACAGAAAGGAGACGCTGACCGCTGTATTAAGGCGGTTCGGCAATGACACAATGGCTAAATCAAAACGTGACGGCGAACGCAGACGTTTGAGTATCCCTTACGACGACGAACCTGCGCCCGAAAAAAAACATCATCGCAAAAAAAAGAAGAAAAAAAGCAAGCTTCTATGGTTCGTAAAAAAACTCTGTACGGCAATAGTCACCACACTCCTCTCCCTTTTCCTTATTATGGTGATCACCGGTACTATTGTTACCACGGCTCTTACGGTGTATGTCCTCGACTTTATGGACGAGTCCACCAACATTACTCTTGCGGAACTTGAATCGGGAAGTGATACCTATTTTTACGGCACGGAGATCGACGAAAACGGCGAGGAGCAAATGGTAGTCCTCAAAGAGCTGAAAACCGACGTTCAGCGTATTCCCGTTTCGATCGACCGAATCCCTCAGCATGTGCGCGACGCATTCGTTTATACCGAAGACGAAAGATTTTACATTCATGACGGCGTTGACTATAAGCGTACATTTTCCGCCTTTTTGAATATGTTCCTGCATTTCTACAATACAAATCAGGGCGGTTCTACCATAACTCAGCAGCTTATCAAAAACCTTACGGGCGATACGGAGCAGACTCCGCAGCGTAAGATACGTGAAATTTTTGCGGCGATGCAGCTGGAAAAAACTTATTCCAAAGATGAGATCCTCGAAGAATATCTGAATTATATCGGTTTCGGCGGCCCTATCAACGGAATACAGCTTGCATCTACGAGATATTTCGGAAAAAACGTTGAAGATCTGACGGTTCCCGAAGCGGCTGTTCTTGCGGCTATTCCCAAAAGCCCGAACGAGTACGGCCCTTTCGTGGAAACCGAGGACGATGACGGAAACGTTATAATCAACGGAAAAGCCAATAATAAGACGCGTCAGGAATACGTTCTCTGGCAGATGTACAATAACGGCGCAATTACTTACGACGAGTATCAGGAATACCTTGCGGAAAAAATATTGTACACAGATTCGGAAGAATACAAAAAACTCCACCCCGAAGTCAATCTTCAGGAAATGGAAAACGAGCAGAATGCCTACACATGGGAAGTCGACGCCATGATGTTTGAGGCGGCAGGCTACCTTATGGATATGTACAACATAGACGAGCAGGAAGCCATAAACCGCATAAACAAGGGCGGATACAGAATCTACTCGACCGTTGACAAGAAAATGCAGAATTATATCGAAGAAAAATTCCTCGATATAAACAATATTGTCGAAGAATGGACGGTTAAAAAATGGGCTGATCTCGACGGCGACGGCGAAGCGGAAGAATATCTCCCTCACATAGCGTTCGTAGCCCTCCGATACGACGGCTCGGTAATGGCGCAGGTCGGCAACTGGGGCCCTAAAACGCACTCTCTTGTCACAAACTACGCTAACCGCGATGCGCGACAGGTCGGCTCTACTATGAAGCCTGTAGCTGCTTATGGTCTGGGAATCGAATCCGATCACATTCATTGGGGAAGCGTTTATTACAATCTCCCGCTTGATCATGTAAAGGACGAAAACGGCAAACCGTGGCCTTTCAACTACGGAAGAGCACCAGGCGACGGCTCGCGGAATTTCGTATACTACTATCTGCAAAAATCATTCAATACGGTTCCGGCGCAGCTTGTAGATGAGATGACTCCTGAAGCTGTATATAAATTCTGTACCGAACAGCTCGGTCTTGAACTTGATGAGCAGGACAAAGATCTTTCGCCTCTCGCACTTGGCGGTCTTACCTACGGAATTACGCTGCAAAACCTTGTAAATGCATATCTCCCCTACGGAAACAAAGGTATTTACAACAAAGCGCATATAATCTCAAAAATTGAGGACGCAAATCATCAGATACTTGTGGATAATACTACAGGTGCAGACGCTATTCAGGCTGTTTCCGAAGAGACCGCATGGGTAATGAACAGACTTATCAAGAACGTTGTTGATAATGGTACAGGTTCGGCGGCTCGGCTTTCAAACAAGGTCGTTATCGGTAAAACAGGTACGACTGAAAACTGGTACGATCTCGCATTCGTCGGAATGACACGTGATTTCGCCAGCGGTATTACTATCGGTTATCAATACAACAATGAAGCCCTTGAACTTAATATGGGACTCCAGTCGGCTCAGATATGGAACAGGGTCATCGGCGAATACGCCAATACCAACTTCCCTGATACGGGCGCTGATTTTGATCCATGCCCTTCTGTTATTCAGGCTTCAATGTGTACGGCTACCGGTATGATAGCAGGCCCGAACTGTCCAAAGGGCATTACAGGTTACTGGAAATCCACCAATGCTCCTTATTGCGACGGCGCACATTATGTTCCGTCAAATAACAATAACGGCGATCAGAATAACGATACAAGCAATGGCGGAGATACTTCGAATGAAGGCGGCAATAACGGCGGAGGAAATACTGATCCCACTACAGGCGGCGATCCCAACAGCGGAGGAAACACTGATCCCACTACGGGCGGCGATCCCAATGGCGGCGGAAATACCGATCCCGGTGCCGGCGGCGGCGATGACCCGAATACAGGCGGCGGTGCAGGCGAACCCAATACCCCCGAATAATTCGTAAAAATCCAAATAAAAGAGCCTGTTCATGCATAATGAACAGGCTCTAAATGAAAATAAAGGAATTGAACAGGTGATAAAATGAGTGACAAATTAAGATTATGCTGCCCATGCCATTTCGGTTTGGAAAGCGTGCTGAAATACGAAATTACAAAAATAGGCGGAACTGATCTTAAAGTAAGCGACGGCAAGATAAGCTTCACGGGTGATGAAAATATTATGGCGCGCGCAAATATCTGCCTTTCAACTGCCGAAAGAGTTCTTATCGAACTTCTGACTTTCAAAGCCGAAACTTTCGAAGATCTCTTTCAAGGTGTCCGTTCAATTGAATTAGAGCGGTTTATCGGAGTTGACGACGCGTTCCCCGTTAAAGGTCATTCCCTTAATTCAACCCTGCACAGCGTTCCCGACTGCCAGTCGATAATTAAAAAAGCTGCGGTTGAACGCCTTAAAAATAAATACGGGATAAACTGGTTCAGCGAAACGGGTTCAACAGTGCAGATTCAATTCAGCATATTAAAAGATGTGGTTACGATCTATCTCGATACCAGCGGCGCAGGTCTCCACAAGCGCGGTTACAGGCGGAATTCCAATGCCGCCCCCATAAAAGAAACTCTCGCGGCAGGTATCGTTGATCTCGCACGAGTTCGCCCCGATTCTATAGTCTGCGACCCATTCTGCGGCAGCGGTACGATACTCATCGAAGCGGCTATGAAGGCGCTGAAAATTCCAGTTGGCATTAATCGCCGATTTGCCGCCGAAAAATGGCAGTCCATCGATTCCATAATATGGCAGGAGGAACGTAAGCGCGCTATCGACGGCGTTGACCGCTCTGCGGCTTTTCAGGGATTCGGCTATGATATTGACGATGCCGCCGTTGCGCTCACCCTTGATAATGCCCATAAAGCAGGCATAAAATCCAGACTTCGCATTGAACAGGCTGATATTTCGAAATTCAGGCAGCCCGAAGATTCTATTGTTATCTGCAATCCTCCGTATGGCGAAAGGCTTCTTGAACTTCGCGAGGCGGAAAATATCTACCGCCAAATGGGACGAGTTCTCAGTCACGGCGGAGACAGCCAGAGCTATATAATTTCACCACACGAGCAGTTTGAGCAGTTCTTCGGCGACAGCGCTAAACGCCGCCGCAAACTTTACAACGGCATGATCAAATGCCAGCTTTATATGTATTTTTAATGTTTCAAAATTTTCTGGGCAAATTATCCTCTTGGATATATCCTGTCAGATGTCCTGTCTGCGGCGATTTTATCGAATATGGCGAGGATTTTTGCGATGAATGCAAATCAAAATTCACGGAAAACCGCCTTGACCGCCATATAGATCACGTCGAAAAAATCATCGCGCTCTTTGAATATAACGCCGAGATCGCGCCTGCCGTCATGCTGATGAAAGACGGAATTTTCGGCAATGCTCCATATGCTTTCGGCAAAGCCGTTGCAGAAAAGCTTCAAAATTGCGAAATCAGCAGCAATATCGATTTTATTATTCCCGTTCCGCTTCACAAGAAAGATTTGAAACGCCGCGGCGAAAATCAATCTTTTCTTATCTCAAAGGAAGTCGGAAAAATCCTCAAAATACCCGTCAGAAAAAATATCGTCGTGAAAACTCTTATAACCGCGCCGCAGAAAAATCTTTCACGCGAAATGC
>DETO01000017.1:0-1234 GCA_002362135.1 Ruminococcus sp. UBA3286
AGAATAGTCGCTATGCAGAAAGTAGAGGGGATAATGTTCCTGACACAATTCAGCACAAGTAAAAATCGATTCGCGTAATATGCGATGATTTTCCCCGAAATACAGCCGTGTAACCATCAGTTGACAAATTGCCAAGCGCGGTTGATTGACTGCAACCGCCGAATATGATATACTGAATATACGCTAAAGGGCAGACACAACGCTGTCGCAAAATTATAACGGAGGTAACATTATGATACTCGCAGACAAGATAATCGATCTACGCAAAAAGGCAGGAATGTCGCAGGAAGAGCTGGCTGAAAAACTCGGAGTCAGCAGACAGTCAGTTTCTAAATGGGAAAGCGCACAGTCCACGCCCGATCTCAACCGCATACTTAAAATGTCGGAAATTTTCGGAGTAAGCACCGACGTTCTTCTGAAAGATGAACTCGATCTCTCAAAGCCCAATTCTACTCAGGAGGCTATAGAAGTTTCCATGCCCGATGAGACAGAACCGCCGCGCCGCTCGGTCTCAATGGCAGAAGCGAATGATTTCCTCACCAAGAATTCCAAATCCGCACTCGCTATCGCGCTCGGCGTCGCACTCTGCATAACATCTGTCGTTCCCCCGATAATTTTCGATGCAGTCGGCAGCGTTCTATTTGAAAGTATGGGCATTATTATCATGCTGCTGATGATTGCTGCGGCAGTAGGAATATTCATCTTTTCGGGAATGTCCATGAATCGTTTCAGCTATCTCACAAAGGAATGCATAGAGACTGAATACGGCATCGACGGCATGATCAAGGAGAAAAAAGCCGCTTATCAGACTTCCCACGCGCTCCAGTTGAGCGCAGGAGTGATGCTTTGCATATTATCCCCTATAATGCCGATATTCAGCGAATTGTACGGTAAAAGCTCTGTTATGGAAGAAATATTTGCGACATTCCTCTTTATTTTTGCCGCGGCAGGCGTATTCATGATTGTGAGAACCTGCATAATCAACGGCGCATACAAAAAGCTGCTTCAGGAAGACGATTTCAGCGAAACAAAGAAAATTGCAAAACGCTCCGAAAACGGATTTCTCGCAGAAATTTACTGGCCTGTTATCACCGCCGCATTTCTCGCCTATAGCTTTATCACCAACGATTGGGGCAGAAGCTGGATAATCTGGCCTGTTTCCGCAGTAATTTTCCCTGTTATAATTATTATTTCAAGGCAATTTAAAAAGTAATTTTTACTTGTGCTGTATTAT
>DETO01000017.1:1558-4354 GCA_002362135.1 Ruminococcus sp. UBA3286
GGGAGTCACCCGACACCCCCTGCAAAAGGGTGCTTCACCCTTTTGAAACCCGAATTTTCATATTTTTCTATCCCTAATGGGATAGAAAATATGAGAGGCGGACTCAATAGAGTAATATCTTTTCATGAAATATAGGAAGTCAATGTTCTATGCATAATACAACATAATAAAATTGATTTAAATAGTTTCTAATACTCTTGCATTTTTTATCAAGATGATGTATAATAAGCATATAGATAATCACCAATCAATACTATACATTATCTAATATCGAATGAAAGAGGTAATACAATGAAAAGAATAATTTCCTGTATCATACTTTCTGCTATGATTTGCAGTTGTTTCGCCTCATGCGGCGATAAATCAAATAAAAAGAATAATTCTCCGACTGCTCAGGGTGAAGTAAATATCAATGTTCCAGCCGAAAAAGACCCGAATGCAACAGAGCCGCCGTCAGCGAAGAGTACCGAGGGTGTTGAATTTGAAGATTCCGTCGCGGCAAAATCAGGCGACGCCTATCTTGCTATCGTAGACGGCAAGTGGCAGACGCAGTATTGGGGCAAAAACGACGATCCCGATACTGCCATGCTCTCCTACGACGCAGGGGTTGTTCCGATAACGGGCAACGGCGATTATACTGTAAGCGTTACTGCCGATACAAAGGGGTTCCGCTATATTACCACGGGCGATCCCGAGGGCGAATGCACACCGGAGGGACTGAGTTTCATGTCGTTAATGATATCCGACGGCGAAAAGCTTTTCCCCGAATCCGTGATAACCGTAAACTCCATAAAAGTTGACGGCAAGGAGATAGATATGAAAGCGAAAGCCTACACTACCTCCGACGACGGCAAGGAAACCCGTGCGAATCTTTACAACGAATATGCCGGCGTTCCCCCAAAAAAGGCAAGAACTGCCGACGGCTCGCTTTATGATGCAAATGAAGAAGCTTTGCCTGTATGCGGCGATTATTCCGCGCAGGTAGTAGATACAGCCGATTTTGACAAATGGACGACGGTAGAAGTTGATTTTACTGTTTCGGGAATTGAATAGTAATATAATAAAAAGCTTCGGATAAATCTTCCGAAGCCTTTTTATTTAGTGATTAACCTAAAAATCTGATGCAGCTTTCCATACCTTCCATGAAGCCTTCCATAAATGATGTGGAAGCGCCTGATATCAGATACAGTACGACTGAAACAGCGCCTGTGATGATACCTGCGATAGCCATTCCCTTGCCGGGAGCCTGCTTCTTGATGCTCATAATACCGGTTATAATAGCGGCAATACCTGCGGCAGGGCCGAGGCAACAGCAGCAGCTGACAACGATACCTACGATACCGCATATCAAAGATACGATTGCAAGAGTAGAACTGCCCTGATTCTGTGGCATACCGTAATCATTCATGTTGGAAATAGGATTTCCGAAGCTGTCGAAACCGTTATTATTGGCAGTTCCGTAAGCGTCTCCTGTGTTTGCGGTATAGCCTGAATTTGCGTCATATCCTGCATTCTGATCGTAACCTGTATTTGCGTCGTTGACTGCATTTTTATCAAGGTTTACGCCTGAGTTGGGATCATATCCATTGCCGGGCTGTCCTCCGTAATTGAACTCGTTTTCCATAATTAAGTCTCTCCTTTATAATTTTTCTCATATAAAAACCGTTCAACTAATTTTTGAACAGTTATATAAAAGCCTGTTAATACGTACTTCCTGCCTCCATGATAAGCGGAATTATCAAAAGAGCAAACATCACTACTCCCCATACAAGACCGATTATACCTACGATAAGACCTGCATTCGCAAGACCTGCGCCGGGCTTTTTCCAGACTCTGTTCAGAATACCCAGAACAGTTCCTACAGCCGAAGCGAGCATTCCCAGAATAATAATGAGATGCCCTCCGCAGCAGCAGGCTATAGTTCCGATAAGCGTAAGAACGAGTCCTGCAATGCTCATTACCAGCGCGGTTATGGCAATTCCGGACGCGCTCTGATCGTTATTGAACGCCTGACCGTACATCGCGCCGAAATTCTGCTCAGGCGGCGGAGTTACGGTAGGTATCGGCGTTACGGGAAAATTATTTGTTCCGTTAGATTCGCTGTTGTTCTGTCCGTAATTCGCAGGCTGGTCATAGCCGTTTTCGGGTGAATATTCATTGTAATTGTTATCCATAAAAACCTCCGTAGGCTAAACGCCTGTTTGGTAATCATTATTTCAGTAAAAAAACAGCTTACGGCATAGGAAGCGGCGCAAGCCATGGTATAAAATTCCTTGCAATAAAGTATATGCCGAAAAATACCAGTACAACTACCAGCAGCCATATCTTTCTCGGAATGAGCCTTATTTTTTTGCCCAAAACATCAAATATCATTTCTATGTAAAACAACGCTCCCAGCGCTATCAAAAACGGCATTGTAAGATTCATTCGCAGCGCGAGAAGAAAATCGCCTTTCAGCATACATCTGACGCTTCTCGTATTTCCGCAGCCGGGGCAGTATTTCCCAGTAACGGTGTGAAACGCGCAAGTTCCGAACATCTGCACAAAAGATACTATCGGGCGCTGAAATAAATACAGCAGAAGCAGTAAAACGGGAACACCTATGATAACTATAAGTTCACTTCGCTTTCGCTTTTGTTCTGCCGACAGCGTTTGCGCCATTACGATAACACCTCCGAGCGTAAATTAACATATACTCCCCTCTATTCCAAACCATACCAATCTTCCGAGCATAAATTTCGCCTGTCTACGTTGTCGTCGTCACCATACGACAGTATGCTTTCCTCCTCCGCCTTG
>DETO01000017.1:4641-4810 GCA_002362135.1 Ruminococcus sp. UBA3286
CCTCCGCCTTGACATACGAAATTTATGCTCAAAATCTTTGGTACGTTTTGGAATAGAGGGGAGTATAATTCGATACGACAAATGCCGACGTAATGTTATTATATCATGGTTTTTCGCCTTTGTCAACATGATTTCACAATTTTATCACAAAAATCAATTTTTACTTGTG
>DETO01000136.1:0-2376 GCA_002362135.1 Ruminococcus sp. UBA3286
TCCCGTTCTGGAAGATATTGCTCCCATAAGCGAGCCTGTTATTGAGGAAAAACCGATACTCGAAGATATCGTTGCCGAGCCTGCTGAAAAGCCTGCTCCGCCCGTACTCGACGACATTTCCGCGGCTCTTAATGCGCTTAACAAGCCTGCTGCCGCTCCTGTAAAGGAAGAGCCTAAGCCTGCTCAGCCGCCCGTGCTTAACGATATCGACGCCGCACTCAACGCGCTGAATTCACCTGCGCCTGTTCCCGTTCAGCCGGTTACGCCCGCTCCTGCACCCGTTCCCGTTCAGCCCGTTACGCCTACTCCTGCACCCGTTCCCATTCAGCCCGTTATGCCTGCTCCTGCACCCGTTCCTGTTCAGCCCGTTATGCCTGCTCCTGCGCCCGTTCCCGTTCAGCCCGTTATGCCCACTCCTGCACCTGTTCCCGTTCAACCCGTTATGCCCACTCCTGCACCCGTTCCTGTTCAGCCCATTATGCCTGCTCAGGCAGCGGCAAATACGCCTCAGATTATCTCTGTTCCGCAGATTACGGGCTACAACGAAAGCAATCAGCCTATTTATACATACGTTCAGATGCAGCTTCAGGGATATGATCAGAACGGTCAGCCTATACTCGCTCCACTTCCCGGTCAGGAAATCCCTGTTCCGACCATGCCGAGCTTCAATAAAAATACTCGCCTGCAAGACGCGATAGCCGCTGCAAAGGAAGTTCCCACTTCCTACAAGGATATGACTCCCGGTCAGCGTATTGCCGCAGCCGAAGCGGCAAAGGGCGCTCAGGTTTCCGCAAACGTATCAAAGATTGCTACAAATCCCCATGCGCGTTCAACTTCTCAGGCATTTATCAGCGCGATCTCCGAATCAAAGGAATACGCAAATCAGAGCCTTACCGAAACTCAGGGACTTCAGCAGCGTTCAGCCGTTCTTTCCTCTATCGAGGACGTTCTCTCTCAGCTTGGCGACAATTCTCTGAAAGAAAAGAAGCAGGCAGAATCAAAGATGAAGAGCAGTATCCCTGCTTATCAGGAGTTCAAACTTCCCTCAAGATCATCGTCTTATTCATCTTCACCGGCTACTCCAAAAACGTCTCTCAGCAAACCTTCCGCGCCTGCTGCAAACCGACCGCTTTCAAAAGCTGAACTCAAAGCGCTGAAGAAGCAGGAAAAGATTGACGCTAAATTCCAGAAGGAAATGGCTAAGAGAAATAAATAAAAGAGGTACAAAATGGAATACAATGAAATTATTGCAGAGCTGAGAAGCAAGCTCGGCGATTCACCCGAAGAAAACGAAAAAATACTGAAAGCCGAGGGCGAAAAATTCGCTCAGGCAGGCGATTATACCGCCATAAAAGCCGTAGGCGAACTGCTCATGGAAAATATGCCCGCAGATCGCAGAGAAGAATTACAGCGGCTCACTTATCTCGACGGCATGAGACTGGACGAGGTATACGGCAAAATTCTCAAACTCATAAACGAAAAGAAAACTCTCGAAGCGCTGCCGCTTGCAGAGAAGCTTTATAAAAAGATCATGCTCGATTTTGCCGAGACTGAAACTTCAAAATTCGTTTCGCTGCGAAATCCCTTTGAAGATAATCTTTGTCAGATGCTCTTCAAACAGGAAAAGAATCTCAGCAGAACGCCGTTCGACTTTTCGGCATATGTCACAACATACGCTTATCTGCTTGTTGAAACAGGCGCGAATATCGACGCCATCCCGATACTTGAAAAAGCTATCTCATTCAACCCTGTAGACGTTGGCCCTCGCTTTGAACTTGCCGAGATATATAAAATAATCCGCAACAAGAAAATGGTTCTGCAAGTCACAAGAGATACTCTTGAAATAGCTTCTTCACCCGTTGCAATTGCACGCTGTTATGCAAATGTCGGCTATACTCTGGTAGATCACGGCGAATACGAAGACGCTGTCGTATTCTATACCGCAAGCGCAATGTTCGCTCCGAATCCTGCAATTCCCCTTGAATTACAGCACGTTGCCGATCTTAAAGGTTCTCCCGTTGTCAAGCCCTCTCCGCAGAAGGTCATCGACACCATGAAGAAATACGATATCGAATACGGCCCGAATAAAAGGGTAATTGAAATTGCCGCTCAGCTTGCAAGCTATTATATCGGCAAAAAGGATATTCCGCAGGCTCTTAACGCTTTGAAGCTGACTTATAATCTCACTCTTGACGAGGACGTAAAAAAGCTTATTCTCCAGATGGATCCCAAAGCGGCTATGCTCCGCCCGAAATCAGAATAATAATATCAACCGCCGCATATTTGCGGCGGCATTGTTTTTACATGGAAATCAATTTTATTTGTACAGCATTATGCAAGGGGACTCCGTCCCCCTGCACCCCCTGCATAAGGGAC
>DETO01000136.1:2671-10786 GCA_002362135.1 Ruminococcus sp. UBA3286
GTCCCCCTGCACCCCCTGCATAAGGGACGCAGTCCCTTATGAATCCCAATATTAAATTATTTATGTACCCACAAGGGGTACATAAATAATTTGAACAGGGACGATAAAGACCGAGTCTTATGCAGAAATACAAGAGGCAAAGTCCTCTTAAATCATGCAATACAAGTAAAAATTGAATTACGTGAAAAAGCAGAAAAATCAATTGACAATTCGCGGCAATTGCGGTATAATAGATGTATAATAAATTGTGAAGGAAGGTTATAATATGGCTAATGAAAAAAGTTTGAAAGTACTCATTGTGGACGACGACAAAAACATCTGCGATCTGCTGAGGCTTTACCTCGAAAAGGACGGATACAGCGTTATTCTCTCCCATGACGGTGAAGAAGCTGTTGTAAAATTCAATGCACTTAAACCGGATATGGTTCTTCTTGATATTATGCTGCCCGGTATGGACGGTTGGCAGGTATGCCGCGAAATTCGCAAAAAATCCAACGTTCCGATAATTATGATAACCGCCAAGGGCGAAACAATCGATAAGATCATCGGTCTGGAACTGGGCGCGGACGATTATATCGTAAAGCCCTTTGACGCCAAGGAAGTTATCGCCCGAATCAACGCTGTTACGCGCAGAGTGGGCAGCATCAACGTTGAACCCGAAATAAAGGAAGTCCGCTATGACAAGCTCTCCGTCAATATGACGCGCTATGAGCTTAAAGTCAACGGAAAGAACGTAGATACGCCGCCAAAGGAGCTTGAACTTCTTTACTATCTCGCTTCAAATCCCAACAGAGTTTACACGCGCGACCAGCTTCTCGACGAAGTATGGGGATTCGAATATTACGGGGATTCGCGTACTATCGACGTTCATATCAAACGTCTCCGCGAAAAGCTTGAGGGCGTTTCCGATAAATGGGCGCTGAAAACCGTCTGGGGCGTTGGCTATAAATTTGAAGCCGAGGAAGAAGAATGACCGCATTCAGTCGAGGTAATTAAAATTGCAGAAGAATAAAAGTTCTTTTTACCGCCTGTTTCGGCATACGCTTATCGTTATACTGTGTTTTCTCGTTACGATGAGTATACTTATCGTTAATCTGAGCGCGGCGATCTATAAAAAATCACGCCTTAACGATATAAAGTCAATGGGCGAAATGTTCGTCAACTGCGTAAGCGACGCATACGAACGCAGCAGCGAGGATTATATTGAATATGCCGAAGAATTTCGTCTTAATATCATGTGCGAGTATGATGTGCGCATATATATGTATAATCAGAACGGCACATCTCTGCTCGGCGAGCAATGGAGCGACGAGGACGTACAGCCGCTTTCCGTGACTATGCATGACGCGCTGGATTCCGATGATTATCTCGACATTGAAAATACGTCGTATCTGTCGAAAAGCGAGCCTTATTTCGTATATGGTTCAAAATTTTATCTTCAGCAGGACGACGGGAAATATATGCCGGCGTACATTTTAATTTACGGCGGAACAGACGGACTCAACCGCTTCACGATGAATATAACTCTTGCCTGCATCGCGACAGCGCTTGCAGTATTTGTCCTCTGCTATCTCATCATAAAAAGGCGATTCAGAAAGCATATCGAATTTGAAGATAATTTCCTGAAAATCAGCGAAAAATACTCCAAAGGCGACTTTTCCGAAAAGCTGGATACCGATCTTTCGGAGAATCTCAAACAGATCACCGAACACGTCAACATTCTTGCCGCGAACGTCTCAAAAAGCGAAGAGAAGAGCAGCACGTTCATTGCCAACGTTTCCCACGAACTGCGCACACCAATTACAACTATCGGCGGATTCGTCGACGGAATTCTCGACGGCACTATCAAAAAAAGCCGCCAGCAGGAATATCTTATCCTCGTTTCTCAGGAGATCCAGCGTCTGCGTATTCTCATTACTTCAATGCTGAATATGAGCCGTTTCGAATCCGGAACGATGTCGCCTAATTTCCGCGAGACCAATATTACCGATCTGGTGATAAAAGTCGTTCTAATGTTTGAAAAGCGAATCGAAGAAAAGGAACTGGAAGTTGAGGAGCTTGACAGCAGCCGACTGACAGCCGTTGTTGACGCCGATCTCATGCAGCAGGTCATTTACAATCTCGTTGAAAATGCCGTGAAATTCGTCAATAAGGGCGGAACGCTCTCGTTCAGTTTCGATAAGCAGGACGACATCTGCATAATCGGCATAAGAAATACCGGCGAAGGGCTGAAAGATTCCGAAATTCCGCAGGTTTTCGACAGATTCTACAAAACCGATTCATCACGCGGAAAAGATACCTCCGGACTTGGTCTTGGACTTGCGATATCGCGGAAAATAGTTCACCTCCACAACGGACATATCGTGGTCAAGAGCGTTTACGGAGAATACACGGAATTTCAGATACGCATTCCCGTCGATCCCAGAACAGTCAATAAAGACAAAAAGGAGAAGAATAATGGACGAAATGGATAAATTTTTCAACGGCGACCCAACTCAGTCTCCGTCGGAAAATCCAACCGTAAATAACGGAACTCCCGATCAGAGACCTTATACTCAGCCGAATCCCACCGCTCGGTACGATCAGGGGCAGCCCATGAATTCGCCGAAATACGACGCATTCATGTACGAACCCATAGGCTTTGAGGACGCCGCGCGCCGTCAGGCTGCTGCCGCCGCTGTTCAGGCTGAAAAAGAAAAAACGCGCCATGTCAGACAGGAGCGCGCCATACTTGTTATTTTCGCCGTTCTTGCAACAGCTACCATTCTTTTTGGATTTGGCGGAATCGTCGCCGATATTCTGACAGGAAGCAGCCGAATCAAAACGCTGGGCGGCGATCAGGTCGTAATTTATCAGGAAAGCAAACCAAAAGGAGCAACCGATCTTTCCGATTTTCAGGACGAAAACGGAAAATATACAACTGAGGGCGCTGCGGCAGCCGTAAGGGATTCGATAGTTGAAATCAAGACCTATTCCGACGCTTTCCACAAAGATCTTCTCGGTACGGGTTCGGGAGTTATTCTCAACGAGGACGGATATATCGTCACAAATGCCCATGTTCTGGATTCCGAGGGTTATCACGATGTTCACACGGCGGACGGCAGCATTTATTCCGCAAAGATAATCGGCAGGGATTCCAAAACTGATATCGCCGTGCTGAAAATTTCGGGAACAGGACTTTCCCCTGCAACTCTCGGCGATTCCGACGAGGTATTGGTCGGCGAGCAGGTAATTGCCGTGGGAAATCCGGCAGGACTTTCAAATACAGTTACAGACGGCATAGTTTCCGCAGTAAATCGCGAAATTCGCAGCGATTCCACGGGATTCGAGATGAAATGCATACAGACCAACGCTGATATAAGCCCCGGAAATTCAGGCGGCGCGCTTGTAAATATGTACGGTCAGGTCATCGGCATCACATCGTCAAAGTACATCAGCAGCTATTATGAGGGACTTGGATTTGCGATAACGATCAACGAAGCGAAGCCGATAATCGAGGAATTGATCAGCAACGGCTATATCGGCGGCAGATTCCGTATCGGCATAGTAATGATAGATATGGCTGATCCCTCGAAGATCGCGACTATCGAAGAGGATCTTGGCTATTCTCTCCCCGAAGATTTTTACGGAATTTACATCACCGAACTGAGCGAGGACTGCGATATTTACAATACCGCGCTCAAGCCGAAGGATTTCATCACGGAGATAAACGGAATTCCTGTAAGAACTTACGACGAGCTTTACGATACGATAAGCGAATCATACGGCGCAGGCGATACCGTTCCCGCAACCTGCGCAAGCGTCGATAAGGACGGAAATATTAAAGAATACGAGATAGAATTCAAGCTTATGGAAGATACCTCCGGCGATTATTGATTCAACTTACATTAAATTTTTGGGACGTTTTGAGTTTACGCCCATAACTCCCCCGACTGCTCCTGCCGCAAGTAACAGGAGCAGTTTTTTTATATCGGGAAATCCCCCGACAGCTGCCGAAGCTGCAATTACAACCGCGCTTAATATGCAGCCGCATATTATTCCGTCTATCAAGCCGCGCCGTCTGCGGAATTTTCCGCATATCCCGCCTGCCGCAACTCCTCCGCAAAACAGCGAGATTACGCTGAAATGCGGCAGGAACATCATAGTTTTCAGGACGAAAAAAGTAAGCAGCGAGAATATTATGCAGCATATAACGGTCACGGCAATTCCCACCGCAGACGACGCCGCAAAGCTGAAAAAAGTATTCGACCAAAGGCTCGGACGATGACGCCGCATAAAAAAACACCTCCGCAATATTGTCAGGTATGTAACAATATATGCGGAGATTATTTTTATTATTCTTCCTCGTCCTTCTTTTTCTTGGACTTCTTAGGCTTTTCCTCGTCAGCGCTGTCGGAAACTCCTGCCGAAGCAAGCTTCGTCTTAGTCTTTGCCGCAGCAGCCTTTGCACGCTCGGAAGCGGTAACATTTTCGCCGATCGCCCATTTCTTTATGCGCAGTTTATGTCTCTCGCCGCCTGTTTCGATAACAACGGTATCATCGCCGATGCGAACTACCATGCCGACGATTCCGCCGCTTGTAATAACTTCATCGCCTACCTGAAGGCTGTCCTGCATAGCCTTAGCTTCCTGTTCGCGCTTTTTCTGGGGTCTGATAGCCATAAAATAAAGCAGAACGAACATCAGAACCAACGGAATTACCAATGTAGTGATCATTCCGCCGCCCGTGCCTGCCGCAGCCGCAGCGTCCGAATTTCCGCTTGCAGCCTCCTCCGCAAAAGCGTTCATAGCAAAAAGACTTGCCGCCGAAACAGTCGATACGGCAGATGTAAGAATCGCTGTAATTTTCCTTTTCATTTATATACTCCTTTTTCAATATGATATTAATAATTATACCATATATGGCTGAAAATTGCAATACTTTTCATGTATTTTTCACTCAAATCAATTTTTGCTTGTGCGGCGTTATGCAAGGGGACGCTGTCCCCCTGCACCCCCTGCATAAGGGACTCAGTCCCTTATGAATCCCAAAATTAAATTTATCCAGCACCCGTTCGGGTGCTGGATAAATTTGAACAGGGATAATAAAGACTTAATTCTATACAGAGAGATTCAAGAAGGCAGTTTCCCTTGATAAAGCCCACATAAGCAAAAGCTGATTTTGGTGTATATACAAAAAAGCCGCTCCGGAATTTGGAACGGCTTGATTTATAAACTTATGCAAGCTTGATGATAGCCATTTCAGCAGCGTCGCCGCGGCGAGGACCGATCTTCACGATCTGGGTATAACCGCCGTTCTTATCTGCATACTTGGGAGCAATCTCATCGAAAAGCTTCTTAGCAACAGCTTCCTTAGTTACGTAAGCCATAACCTGACGCTTGGAGTGCAGATCATTCTTCTTACTGATAGTAATCATTTTCTCTGCAACAGCACGAACTTCCTTAGCTCTTGTAACAGTCGTTTCGATCTGACCGTTTTCGAGAAGGAAAGTTACCATGCCTCTGAGCATTGCCTTTCTGTGGTCAGATGTTCTGCCCAGCTTTCTTGTACCCGGCATGTATTTCACTCCTTTTCTTATAAGTGATAATTAGTATTATTCTTCTTCGGAGGAGAGATTGAAGCCCAATGACGCGAGCTTCTCCTTTACCTCATCGAAGGACTTCTTTCCAAGGTTTCTAACCTTCATCATTTCTTCCTCAGACTTGTTGATGAGGTCATCTACTGTATTGATTCCTGCACGCTTTAAGCAGTTGAAGGAACGTACCGATAAGTCAAGATCCTCAATCGTCATTTCAAGGATTTTCTCCTTGCCCTTTTCATCCTTTTCAACAAGGATCTCTGCCAGTCCTGCCTCTTCGGAGAGGTCGATAAACAGTTTCAGGTGTTCGTTGAGGAGGTTTGCTGCCTGCGATAAAGCTTCCTTAGCGGAGATAGTTCCGTCTGTCCATACCTCCATAGTAAGCTTATCATAGTCGGTAACCTGTCCGAGACGCGTATCCTCTACGGTATAATTTACCTTGAGAACGGGAGTATAGATACTGTCGACAGCGATAACGTCAACAGGCAATGAAACCTGCTTCTTGTTTCTTTCTGCCGAAACGTATCCTCTTCCGCGGTCAATGGTAATTTCCATAAAGAGTTTTGCGTCCTTGCCCAGAGTTGCGATATGCATTCCGGGATCAAGGATACTAACCTCAGAATCAGCCTTTATGTCGCCGGCGGTGATCTCGCACTCGCCTTCTGCCTCTACGTACACAGTCTTTGGACCTTCTCCGTGAAGCTTTGCCGTAAGACCTTTAATGCTGAGGATTATTTCAGTTACGTCTTCCTTGACGCCCGGAATCGTTGACAACTCATGGTGTATAGTACCATCCTTGCCCGAAAGCTTCACAGATGTTACAGCTACACCCGGAAGTGAGGAGAGCAGCACACGTCTGAGGCTGTTTCCAAGAGTTATACCATATCCACGCTCAAGCGGTGCTAAAACGAATTTGCCGTATTTGCCGTCACTTTTAAGCTCGACGATGTCGATATCAGGCTTATTGATTTTTTCCAGCATAAAAACCCTCCTATTTCGCAATAAGTGTTTTCTTCGAGTTCAAGCAATCTTAGGATTACTTAGAATAGAGCTCGACGATGAGGTGTGTAGCAACCTCGTAATCGATGTCCTCAGCCGAGGGAAGACGAGTAACTGCTGCGGAGAAATCGTCCTTCTTAGCGTCAAGCCATGTAGGAACGATTCTGTCCTTAGTCTCTTCAACTGTTGCCTTGAACTTTTCGGAAGTTCTGTCTTTCTCTTTAAGAGCGATAACGTCGCCGACTTTAACTCTATAGGAAGGAATGTTTACTTTCTTGCCGTTTACTGTGTAGTGGCTGTGAACGACAAGCTGTCTTGCTTCACGTCTTGTGAGAGCGAGACCCATTCTGTAAACAACGCTGTCAAGTCTTGTTTCGAGGCAAGTGATGAGGTTGTCACCTGTCTTGCCTTCCATTTTTGAAGCGATCTCGAAGTAGTGATAGAACTGCTTTTCAAGTACGCCGTAGATAAACTTCAGCTTCTGCTTTTCTTTAAGCTGGAGACCATATTCAGAGATCTTCTTTCTGTTGTTAGCGTTCTTAAAGCGGATGGACTCCTTCTTGGAAACGCCGAGAACAGCAGGGCTGATGCCCAGATATCTGCACTTCTTAAGAATAGGTTCTTTCTGTACTGCCATTTATAACACCTCCAATATGATTAGACACGTCTTCTTTTGGGAGGACGGCATCCATTGTGGGGAATAGGAGTAACGTCCTTGATCATTCTTACTTCAAGACCGACAGTCTGAAGCGCTCTGATAGCAGCCTCACGACCTGCGCCCGGTCCCTTAACATAAACCTCAACGAACTTGAGGCCATGTTCCATTGCAGCCTTTGCAGCTGTCTCTGCTGCTGTCTGAGCTGCGAAGGGAGTAGACTTTTTAGAACCTCTGAATCCAAGCTCACCTGCGCTTGCCCATGAGATCGCATTGCCCTGAGTATCTGTGATAGTTACGATTGTGTTATTGAAAGTGGACTGAATATGAACTGCGCCGCTTTCGATGTTCTTGCGTTCTCTACGTCTTCTGACTGTAGTAACCTTTTTACCCTTCTGCTGTGCCAAAGCTCATAACCTCCTTACTTCTTCTTGTTTGCGATAGTCTTTACAGGGCCCTTGCGGGTTCTTGCGTTTGTCTTGGTTCTCTGACCTCTTACGGGGAGACCCTTTCTGTGACGAACGCCTCTGTAGCACTGAATCTCAACAAGTCTCTTGATGTTAAGAGCTACCTCACGGCGGAGATCGCCCTCAACAGTATAGTTTGCGTCAATATAGTCACGAAGTTTAGCTACATCCTCTTCAGCGAGATCCTTAACTCTTACGTCGGGATTTACGCCTGTGTTAGCGAGGATATCTGTTGCAGTCTGACGACCGATTCCGTAGATGTAAGTGAGTCCGATCTCGACTCTCTTATTCTTAGGAAGATCAACACCGGCTATTCTTGCCATATAATTACCTCCATTAGTTATGCTCAGGATTAACCCTGACGCTGCTTATGCTTCGGATTTTCGCAGATCACCATGATTCTGCCTTTACGTTTA
>DETO01000034.1 GCA_002362135.1 Ruminococcus sp. UBA3286
TTGCTTTTATTATAATTATTTTTATTAATATTATTGTTATTACTATTATTTTTGCTTAAATTATAATAATTATTATTTCTTTTCTTTTGATTAATATCGTCATAAAGACTCGGCATTCTGACATTCTTTTTGTTTGCAGTTCGAGGTTCAATGATTTTTTGCTGATTTTTTTGCCTGTTATTGGTAAAGTTATCAAAATTCTGCCGATTAGTCCACGTATCGTAATTTTCAATATCTATAAGCATTTCGTTCATTGTATGATAACGTTCTTTGGTATCATAAGCGCAGGCTTTCAGGATTATACGCGAAAATCCCGGAGATGCATTAGCAGGCTTGACCAGCCTTTCACCGCGCATTCGTCTGTCGAAGGCTTCCTCCTGCGACATATACTTTTCCAGCGGAAAACAGAGATCGTTCATAAGCTGATAAAGGCATATTCCGAAAGAATAAATATCAGCCTGCCGCGTATAACCGCTTACCGCGCCTGCCTTTGCACGATAAATTTCGGGAGCAAGATAGCCGAAAGTACCTGCAAAAGTATTCGCTCTGTCGGATTGCTTGGCAACATTGAAATCGCCCAGCTTGTAAATTCCGTCGTCGGAAATAAAGAAATTATCCAGCTTGATATCGCGGTGAATGACCTTTATATCATGCGCGGCTTTAATTCCCCTGCCGATCTGTTTTGCAAGTTCGATGATCTTTTTTTCCGAAAAATCCATCTTTCCCGAACGAATAACATCGGAAAGGCAGGTCAGCATTTCCATGCGTATCAGAAAATAATAGCCCTCAAATTTGCCGTCTATGTAAAGCTCTTTCAAGTCCTCTTCTTCATATGCAACTATATTCGGGCAGCCTTTCAGATTGTACATTATCGAGGATTCGGCGTCTATATATTTTTTGCGCTCCTCGATATACGAACGTTTTCTCTGCTCGTCGGTAAATAGTGTGTTCGAAGCCGTGATAGGCTCTATTTTCAGCGCCGAAACGTCAGTACGGTTCAATCTTTTCGCTTCAACGCGATATACCGCGCTGAACGCTCCTCCGCCTATTCGTTCTTTTATATACCAGTTTCCCCAGAGAGGCTGTTCTATCTGCCTCTCGATTATTGATATCAGTTCATTAACTGCCATAAATCTTCTCCTTTAGAACCCTGTTCAGGCTCTTAGCGGCGATCGCCAAAATATGCTCTATGCTGTACATTAATTATACACAATTTTCACTAAATTGTCAATATGTTTGCTAACATTTACCTAAACAATAAAAGCCTGTACCAATCAGAAGTAATTGGTACAGACTTTTAGGAGAGTTGGAGGCAATTAACACACTTTCAGTTTCTTAACCTATCGTGCTTGCTCTTAAATCAAAAACGGGAGAACCCCTATTTATCTCCGTGTCATATGCATTGCCAAGACGTTGCATAAAATATACTTCGTCTTTCAGATCGTCGGGAACCCAGAATGCAAGCTGGACTTCCGCCGATTCTCCGGGAGCTAAATAAACCGCATTTTTGCTGCCCTTCTTTTCGGGAGCGGTATCCATAGAGAAGAAATCCATCGAACCCGAAACTCCCGAAACGGAATCTATATATCTCTGACCGTTGTAGTTCACGAACGCCTGATTTACCGGCTTGCCGTCCTGAATCGCAAACATTGTGGGGTCGATTCCTATCTCGTTTTCCACGTCGCGCGTATTGGTAAACGTCGCCTTAATTTTCAGAATGTGCATGGGAATGCTTTCTTCGGAGAGTACTTTATCATTCGAATTAACTCCGTCGCCAAATTCAATAATGCTGCGGATATTTTCAATGATATTGCCGTTTTCGTCCATATATTGGCTGTAATCCGCATAATTTCCGCAGGCGTCGGTATTTATGCCGTCGAAATTATCGATGAATTCCGCGGAATTAAGTGTAAACGAGAATCCGCCGAAATATTCTTCATTGTCATAATATACCGTATCGCCGACGTGAACCACATTCATATTTACGGCATCCTGCAAAGTTTCCTCATAATTGGACGACGAACTGTTATCGGGGTCAAGGAACGGAATATAGTCTCCGTACATTTTTTCCTCGGTCGGAATAAGTTCCATGTTGTCTATCAAATTCCGCAGATCTTCATCGCTAACGTCGTCGCTTATGTTGATTTCAACGAGATAAGAAGTTTCCCCGAACGTCACGAAAATATTTCTGCTGAAACCGGGCTGACCGCTGTTGTCGTTATGCAGTGTTATGTCGTAAATATTTGGCGTACGGTAATTTATCATCGCCGTTTTATCGCCGCTTTCGTAGGTTTCGCAGTTTTCCGAAAACGGCAGATCGATGCTTATATCCGTACCTTTTGGCAGATCGTAGAACTGAGCGCCGATCTTGCCGTTCGTATCCTCATTAATGTAAGTGTAAGGATCTTCAGCTTTGACATATCCGTCGGGCAACCAGTTGAAAGTGTAAAACATAAACTGATCGCCGCTTTCATCGGCTATCTGTTCGGGAGTGCTTATGCTGATTGTAGTCTGATAATCAGCAGTTTTGGAGATGTCAGCCTTAATGCGGTTGTAAGCATAAACGGAAGTCGGAATCAAGGCTATTGCAGCCGCAGAAGCAATAACGGCGGCGACGATCTTCTTTCCTTTTCTGTCAGTATTTTTTGTCATTCTGATACTCCTTTGCATTCTGTCTTTCCGCAGTTCATAATGCGCGGAAAAATCATGTTTGTCATCGGAGGAAAATGCTTCCTCAACGATTTTATTCCATTCCTGATTATTGGGAAAGCCTTTTTTCATGAAAAATCTCCTCCTTTAAGCAATTTTTTCCTTGCTCTTTCGTATCTTTTGCGTACGTTTGATTCTGTCATTTCCAGAGAATCGGCAACTTCCCGCCACGTCATTTCCTCCGAACATCTTAAAAGAATTATCTGTCTGTCAGTTTTTCCGAGAGAATCCAGCATTTTCTCGGTTTTGTCACTAAAAACTATGTCGTCGTAATTTTCCGAAGTATCGGGAATTTTGTCAAATTCTTCTTCCGCGTCCATAAAATAGCTGTTGAAGCGAATTTTCCGCCTGTAAATGTCGATAGCGGTATTTTTAAGAGTTTTAATAATATAGCTTTTGGTCTTTGGGGAATCCGGCTCGCCTATTTTCCCGATTTTGGGAATTATCCGCATAAAAGCGTCAGAAACCGCGTCCTCTGCCGCCGCCTGATCTTTCAGGACTGCAAACGCAATTCTGTACATAGGCTGCTCGTAGATCTCAAAAAGCCCTTTCAGTTTTGCCGATTCTTCTTTTGTCATATTATCACCTCTGTTTGAGACCACGAAAATCAATTTTTACTTGTGCGGCAATATGCAAGGGGACTCTGTCCCCCTGCACCCCCTGC
>DETO01000155.1:0-700 GCA_002362135.1 Ruminococcus sp. UBA3286
CCATTGAGTCTGATTAATTTTACTTATAGCAAGGCAATGTATAAAGTTAAAAAATTTGTTTACTGCCATGGCGTATATTTAGATTATGATATATATTTTCCCGAAAAATTGCCGAAAGTCTGTGATGACTATAAATTTTTCACTCAGGGAAGTTTTCCTGCGCAGGATTATCACCCGTCTGCATATCTTATTTTTCATACTGATACGGAAACTATGCAAATACTTGAAAACAGCTATAAATCACTGAAAGATGCAGAACTTATAGAAATTGAACAGCTTGACATTGAAGAGTATAAAAGGGAATATGGCAACAGATATGAAGAGTATCTGCCGGAATATCCCAAACAGTTCCCCGGACACGTTTATTGTCGGCTTGATGACAAGCATATTGACGATTTTTTTGATGCGATAATCTATGAAATACCGTCTTATTATGATAAAGGCTGTGTTTTCGACTATAGTTCAGGACTTGTTGTGTACTGGACATAGTAATAAAAAATTTAATGAAAGGGTTTTAAAAATGTCAAAAAAACCTGTAGCACTTATAATTATGGACGGTTTCGGCTATAATCCCGACGATTACGGCAACGCTATTACTGCCGCAAAAAAGCCGAATCTCGATAAATACATGAAAGGGCCGCACACCCTTATCGGAGCAAGCGGTCTTGATGTAGGACTTCCCGACGGACAGATGGGCAAC
>DETO01000155.1:991-26720 GCA_002362135.1 Ruminococcus sp. UBA3286
CGACGGACAGATGGGCAACTCTGAGGTTGGTCATACCAATATCGGCGCGGGACGTATCGTTTATCAGATGCTCGTTAAGATATCCAAAGACATCAAGGACGGCGCTTTCTTTGAAAACAAGGCTTTAAAGTCGGCAATGGAAAACTGCAAGGCTAAAAATTCCGCGCTTCACCTCATGGGACTTCTTTCTCCCGGCGGTGTTCACAGCCATATGGAGCATCTTTTCGGTCTCGTTGAAATGGCTAAGAAGAATGGCGTTGAAAAAGTTTATATTCACGCATTCCTCGACGGAAGAGACGTTCCTCCGTCGTCTGCCGCAGAATATATGGCTGAAACTGTTGCCGAACTTGACAAGATCGGCTTAGGCAAAATTGCAACTATTTCGGGCAGATTCTACGCAATGGACAGAGATAATGCATGGGACAGAGTTGAAAAGGCTTATGCTGCGCTGGTTTACGGCGAGGGCGTTCAGGAGACAGATCCTGTTCAGGCTATAAAAAATTCCTATGCCAACGAAGTTACAGACGAGTTCATGCTTCCGACTGTTATCGCAGGCGGCGCGCAGATAAAGGCTGACGACAGCGTTATCTTCTTTAATTTCCGTCCTGATCGCGCAAGACAGATCACACGCGCTTTTGTTGATCCGGAATTCACAGGATTTACGCGCAAAAACGGCTTCTTCCCGCTTAATTTCGTGTGCATGGCTCAGTATGACGCGACTATGCCGAATGTAAGCGTTGCATATCCGCCTGAGCAGCTTACCATGACAATGGGCGAGTACCTTGCAAAGCTCGGAAAAACTCAGCTTCGTATCGCCGAAACTCAGAAGTATGCGCACGTTACGTTCTTCTTCAACGGCGGTGAGGAAAAGCAGTTTGAGGGCGAGGACAGAATTCTTATCAAGTCGCCCGACGTTCCGACTTTTGACATGAAGCCTGAAATGAGCGCATATGAGGTTTGCGACGCCGTTGTCGAGGCTATCGAAGCTGATAAGTACGACGTTATCATTCTCAACTATGCAAACTGCGATATGGTTGGACATACGGGAATTTTCGACGCTGCTGTAAAGGCTGTCGAAGCAGTTGACGAGTGCGTTGGACGTATGGTCGAGGCTATTATTGCAAAGGGCGGCGCGGCTCTTATTACTGCCGACCATGGCAATGCCGATAAGATGTACGAGCCTGACGGAAGCCCGTTCACGGCGCATACTACAAATCCCGTTCCCCTTATTGCGGTAGGAATTGACGGACAGCTTGCAGACGGCGGCGTTCTTGCCGATCTTGCACCTACAATGCTTGATATTATGGGCGTTCCGCAGCCTGCCGAAATGACAGGTAAGTCGCTTATCGTTAAATAATTTGAAAAGGCTGATTCCGATCAGCCTTTTTTGTGCTTTAAGAACCTTTTATAAGTTCATAAAACTACATAATATGGTTGAAAATATTTAATTTTTTGCATAAAATTTCAAAAAATCCCTTGACATTTTACCAGAAATATGTTATATTATTGAATGAGGATATGTACAAAATGAGAAGAATTTATGCAAATTGCGTAAGTGCGCTCAAAATTAACATATTTCCCGAATAGCCGCCTGACAGACGGCAGAAAATAATTTGTATAAAAGCGAGGTAACTAAAGATGGCTGTAAATTTGACCAAAGGACAGAAGGTTGATCTTACAAAAACAAATCCCGGTTTGACCAAGATCGTTGTAGGTCTCGGTTGGGACGTTAATAAGTATGACGGCGGTCACGATTTCGATCTTGACGCTGCTGCATTCCTTCTCGGCGGTGCAGGCAAAGTCGCAAGCGATAAAGATTTCGTGTTCTACGGCAATAAAGAGCATGAGTCGGGTTCCGTTATCCATACAGGCGACAATCTGACAGGCGCAGGCGACGGCGACGACGAACAGATCAAGATTGACCTCGGCATAGTTCCCTCTGGAATAGAGAAAATCGACTTCACCGTAACCATCTACGACGCTGAATCGCGCGGACAGAATTTCGGACAGGTTTCCAACGCTTATATCCGCGTTATGAACGAAGCTACGGGCGAAGAGCTTATCCGTTACGATCTCGGCGAGGATTACTCCATTGAGACAGCCGTTGTAGTAGGCGAACTTTACCGCAATAACGGCGAGTGGAAATTCAACGCTATCGGAAGCGGTTTTCAGGGCGGTTTATCTGCTTTGTGCGGCAATTTCGGCGTAAATGTCTGAGATAAAAATAATATGAAATTGAGGTAATTATTATGGCAGTAAGTTTGCAGAAAGGTCAGAAAGTTGACCTTACAAAAGGAAATCCCGGACTTTCTAAAATTTATATCGGTCTTGGCTGGGATACAAATAAATACGACGGCGGCGCTGATTTTGACCTCGACGCTGCGGCTTTTCTCCTTGGTGACAACGGCAAAGTTCCGTGCGATTCCGACCTCATTTTTTACGGAAATCTCAAACATGCTTCCGAATCCGTTATCCACATGGGCGACAACCTGACAGGCGACGGAGACGGCGACGACGAGCAGATCAAGGTCGATCTCGCAAGAGTACCCGCTAATATCAGCAAGATCGATTTTACGGTTACTATTTACGATTACGACGTTCGCGGACAGAATTTCGGACAGGTTTCCAACGCGTATATTCGTATTGTTGACGAAATGACCGGTCAGGAAATTATCCGTTACGACCTTGGAGAGGACTTCTCTGTTGAAACTGCCGTAGTTGTAGGCGAAATTTATCGTCACAACGGCGAGTGGAAATTCAACGCTATCGGAAGCGGTTTTGCCGGCGGATTGGCTGCATTGTGCCGTAATTTCGGCGTAAATGTCTGATCGCTGAAAGTTAGGGTAAATTTATGTCTGTTAATCTTCAAAAGGGTCAAAAGGTCGAACTCAGAAAAAATAACGGCGGAAATTTGCGTAAAGTAATGGTCGGTCTTGGCTGGGACGAGGCAGCTCCTGAGAAAAAAGGTTTGTTTTCGTCGCTTTTCGGCCCGAAAACTCTCAATAACGATATAGATTGCGACGCTTCGGCTATCTTGTGTGTGGGCGGCAAGCTTGTAAACAACAGAGATGTTGTGTTTTTCAATAATCTTAACCACTCAAGTCACACTGTAAAGCATATGGGCGATAATTTCACAGGCGCAGGCGACGGCGACGACGAGCAGATTTTTGTTGATCTTGAAAATCTGCCCGCGAATTATGATAAGATCGTTTTCGTGGTAAATATTTATCAGGCACGTCAGAGAAATCAGCATTTCGGAATGATCCGCAATGCATTTATAAGAATCTGCGACGCTGAAACGGGCAAGGAGATCTGTAAATATAATTTGTCTGAAAATTATAACAATATGACAGCTATGATTTTCGGCGAATTATATCGTCATAACGGCGAATGGAAATTCAATGCCATCGGACAGGCTACGCAGGATAATGATATAAGTTCACTGGCGGCAAGATATAATTAAAATTAAGAATCTATCTTGTAAAGACAGGTTCTGAGAGCATTGCCTTTGTATTGCCCGAGTAATGCAAAGGCAATTTTTTAAACGAAAGGATTGTATTGATAGGTATGGACGAATTTGTAAGACGACTGCCGGTGTATCTGCTTCTGGACTGCTCCGGTTCAATGATGGGCGAAAGGATCGAGGCGGTAAAGCAGGGCATACGTTCACTGATAACCGAGCTTAAAGGCGATCCGCAGGCATTGGAAACTGCCTATATTTCAGTAATAACTTTTTCAAGCACGGCAAAACAGGAAGCAGGATTGACCGAACTGATGCTTTTTAAAGAACCCGAATTGAAGGCAAGCGGCGCAACTATGTTCGGACGCGCTCTTGACGTTCTCATGGACTGCATCAATACCGAAGTCCGTAAATCTACCGAAACTCAGAAGGGCGACTGGAGACCGCTTGTATTCGTTCTTACTGACGGCGCGCCTTCCGATGTGAACGATTTCAAACGCGCTGCCGAACAGCTCAAGACCATGAAAATCGCCAATATCATTGCTTGTGCAGCAGGTGCGGACGCTGATACGACTTACCTTAAAATGATGACGGAGAACGTTCTTATGATGAATTCTCTGTCAGCAGGCGATCTTGCGCAGTTCTTCGCATGGGTATCGGGTTCTATAAAAATGACTTCAAAGAGCCTTGACACAAAGCCGGGCGAGGCGCTGGAACTTCCTCCTCCTCCGCAGGGCTTCCAGATCGTTCCCTGATGAGGTGAGTTATGGAAGATAGACCTGATCTTGTAAAAAACAGCGCCGAAGTGTGCGAAAAGGAAATTATTCCCGAAGATATCAACATCAGTCCCGTTGATCAGGACGCCTGCGATACAGTCGTTCTTACCCGAAACGATGCTGATCTGATTAAGGATAACGACGGCAATGAAGTTGTTCCTGTAGATGCCACGATGAATGCTGAATTGTCGTCAAACGACGATATATCTGAGAATCCGGAGCCTGTCGAATCGTCTGATGAGAACACGGAAGTTGCGGAAGATGCTCAGAACGAAGAGAATTATCTAAACGAAAATAACGGCGAATCCGAAAAAGTTGAGACAACTGCCGAGCAGCCGTGCGAAATTCCGTCGGCAGCCGAAGAATCAGAAAATTCAGCTGATACGGAGGAATTTGTTGAATCTGAAAAAAATGCAGAACAAAATCCTGAAGATTCTGAGGAATCAAAGACGGAAAGCGTTACCGAGTATACGGCTTCGCTCTGGAAATATACGGCTGTAGCGGACGATGTTCCTGATCCTTCTCCTGAATATTACACAAGATCAGATATATATGATGGCGGCAAGGTTATCGGAGCGCGCGTTCGCGGAAAAAAACACAAGCATGAGGGAACTTGCTGCGACGATTGGTTTGAAACGGCTTCATTGGGCGATATTACGTTTATTGCCGTGGCGGACGGCGCAGGTTCAAAGAAACTTTCACGCATAGGTTCGCAGGAATCCTGCCGTGCGGCGGTCGGATTTCTGAAAGATCATTTCGAGAAGAATATCGTAAACGACACGAAGATCATGTCCGGTATCGCCCTCGATATGAATTCTCACGATTTTATGTCGGCTTGCAAAATTTTGGCGGAGGCTGTCCGCGGCGCTGTAAATGAAGCTTATCTTGCTGTGAGATCAGCGTTTTACTGCCGCGCCTCCAATGAAAAATTCATCGGGTATATGGGCAGATCGCTCGATATACGCGATTTTTCGGCTACGCTCCTTATTTCTGTAGTGATACCGCTCGGAAATGAAAAGAATGAAAAACTGGTAGTTTCATGTCAGATCGGCGACGGCATGATCGCACTTATAGATACGTCGGCTGAATTTTCCGCTTCCGTAAAGCGTATGGGCGATTCCGACAGCGGCGAATTTTCGGGTGAGACGGAATTCCTTACTACCGAAAAAATGCGCGCTCCCGAAAGCATTGCCCTGAAAACGAGGATTTCACGGGGAAATTCCGATATTCTAATGATGATGACGGACGGCGTTTCCGATGATTATTTTCCTGTGGAAATCCAGATGCATAGGCTTTATTTCGATCTTGCCGCCAACGGTATCTTGCCGCCGAGAAAGGTTTCCAACGAAAATTCTGCTGACGAATGGCAGGACAAGCTTCCCGAGCCGTCGGTTTATCCGTGGGTGAACGATAAATCGGTAATGGTTGCGGCAAATTATACAAATAAAATATGCCGAGAAACAGGGCTGACGTTTGAAAATATCTGGAACGCCCCTGAGATACTTGAAGCGGCGGCTGCAAAACTCGGCGTTTTTTCAGAGGAAAACGCTGCGGAGCGGCTGAAAGTATGGCTGGATAATTACGTTGAGAGAGGATCGTTTGACGATCGCACCCTTGTCATTGCGATCATTTGAGAGGTGATAAAATGTCGAAAATTGCAGAAGCTATACTGATGGACGGTTCTAAGCTTCCGTATGTTATAACGGATAATCCGCCTCGCGGAGGTATGAAATATACCTATTTCGCACCTGATAAATCGTATGTAATACAGTTTTTCAACGATCCCGAAATCGGAATGATACCCGAAATACAGGACAGAATTTCCGCAATTATCGGGAAATACAATCCGACTTTATCAGAAGAAAACGGCGGCGCAAGAGGAAATTCGCAGACGCTTGCGGATTATTTTTCTCAACGGTACTGTTGGCCTGTAGCTATGGTAAAATATCCGGAATTCGGCATAGTATGCCCTGCATACCCCTCAAATTATTTCTTCGATTCCAATTCCTCAATCGTCGAAGGACTCGACCTAAGCGGCAAGGATAAAAAAAGCAACTGGTTCACTTCCAGAAACAGAAAATATTTAAATAAATCGGAACTGGGCAATTTCATGATGATGCTGAAGCTGTCGATATGCCTTGCGCGTGCGATTCGGCGTATGCATTCCGCAGGTCTTGCTCATTCCGATCTGTCCAACAATAACGTGCTTATCGATCCAAAATCGGGCAGCTGCGTTGTTATAGATATCGATTCGCTTGTAGTTCCGGGTTTGTATCCGCCCGAAGTTGCCGGAACACGCGGCTATATCGCTCCAGAAGTGCTGGAAACGATGGAATATCCGCGCAGCGATCCACGCCGCTGTCTGCCCTGCATTGAGACCGATCTTCATTCAATGGCGGTGCTGATATATGAGTATCTGCTTTTGCGCCATCCTCTGAACGGGCCGAAGCATATCCCGAATATTACGCCTGAGGAAGAGGATTTCCTCCTCATGGGGCCAAAGGCGGTGTTTATTGAAGATCCCAACGATCAGAGCAATCGTCCGCAGAATCTCAATATTACTGTTCATGATCTCGGCCCTCATCTTGAGCAGCTTTTTATGCAGGCTTTCGTAGACGGGCTTCATTCCCCGAAACGGCGTCCGCAGGCTATGGACTGGGAGCGCGGACTCATAAAAACTTGGGATATGCTTTATCCCTGCGAAAATCCAAACTGCCGTGAAAAATGGTTCGTTTTGCATGATATTGAACATCCCGTATGCCCATTCTGCGGGAAACGGGTGAATTCTGAAATAGTAAAGATCAAATTCAAAAAAGAACTTCGCGGAAAAAGCGGACAATGGATGCCCTCGGGAGAACTCATTGCGTATAACAACTATCCGCTTTTTTCGTGGCATATTTATTCGAACGTGTTCGCCGATGAAAAAGCCGACCGCGATCTTTGCGCGTACGTTGTGAAACATCAGGGAAATTGGCTTCTTGTGAATCAGAAGATCAAGGGAATGCGTTCTCCAAGTGGAAATCTCGTTCCTCCGGGGCAGGCGGTATTGCTGAAAAATGGAACGGTATTCCGTCTTTCCGATGAATCCAACGGTCAGCTTGCCGAAATACAGATAAAGGGTTAAGATAAAAATGATACTTAAAAGAGGAATGCGGGATAAACTGGATAATCATATGAATTCCGCGCAGAAATTCATGGCTGTCATGAAAGTCAGGGGCGTTTCTGTTTATGATTTTTGCTGCTTCGGAGTTGATGAAAATGATAAATTATCCGATGACAGATACATGATATTTTACAATCAGACTTCGTCTCCAAACGGAGAGATCGCTTATTTTGCCGAAAATTCGGGAGCTTCATTTGAAATTTCTCTGCCGTCTCTTCCGCGGAACGTTCGAAAACTGGTTTTTACGGTCAGCATCGACGGCGGCGGTACAATGGGTGAGATCGGACTTCACGAGTTTTCGCTGATACAGAATGGCGCGGAGGCGCTGTCGCTTTCGCTTGACGGCAGTAATTTTCAGCAGGAAAAGGCGATAATCACCGCGGAGATCTATTTTAAAGATTCGTGGCGGATAAACGTTATTGCTCGCGGATTCAACGGCGGATTGGCTGATCTTCTCAAAGCTTACGGCGGCGAGGAGGTTTCGGAACAATCGGCTGCGCCTTCTCCGACGGTTTATACTCCGCCTGTGAAAAATACTGCGGCAATGCCTTCAATGCCCGAATTAGATCCGTTATCTCCGATATCTGCGCCGCCTGTTCCCTCGGCTGATACGGGAAAGGTTTCACTTGAAAAAAAAATCGAACGGCAGGCTCCGCAGCTGGTTTCCCTTGTAAAGCCGCTGAAAGTTGAACTTGACAAGCGTAAGCTGAATACCGTAAAGGCGCGTGTTGCCCTCGTTATGGATATGTCGGGTTCGATGATGAAGCAGTATGGCGATGGAACGGTTCAGGAGATAATCAATAAGATACTTCCGATCGCCGTTCAGTTTGATGACAATGGCGAACTTGATTTCTGGTATTTCGGTACGGATACACGGAAAATGCCCGCCGTTACGCTGGAAAATTACAAAACTGCCGTTCCGAACGAGTGGCAGCGTCTTATGTATGACCTCGGCTACGGAAACAACGAGGTCAAAGTAATGCGTCAGGTAATAGATCGCTATGCTTTCACAAAAATGCCCGTGTACGTGATTTTTATAACCGACGGCGAGGTCGGCAATTCTTCGGAGATCAAAAAACTGATGCGCGAAGCTTCGGAAAAGCCGATATTCTGGCAATTTGTAGGAGTCAGCGGCAAGGATTACGGCGTTCTGAAAAAGCTTGATACGCTGAAAGGGCGTTATATTGACAATGCGAATTTTTTTGCTCTTGACGATTTTCGCTCCGTTTCAACTCAGGAATTATACAGCCGTCTGCTTAATGAATTCCCATTGTGGCTTCAGGCTGCCAAAAATAAGAATATGTTTTAGGTGATATTTTATGGAATTAAGAAGAGGAATGCGCGATAAACTTGATAAATATGTTAACGTAAACAGTCCCCTCGAAGCGGAAATGAGCATCGCGGGATCGGCTGTTTACGATTTCTGCTGTTTTGGCGTTGATGCAAACGATACGCTTTCCGACGACAGATTTATGGTGTTTTACAATCAGACTTCGTCGCCAAGCGGCGAGATAACTTATACCGCTGCGCAGAATTCGGCGGTATTCAAAATCGATCTTTCCCGAATTCCCGCAAGTATCCGGAAGCTTGTTTTTACCGTTAGCATCGACGGTTCGGGAGTTATGGGCGAGATCGGTTCTCATACTCTGAAAATCAGGCAGAACGGCGCAGAAGCGCTCTCGCTTTCCCTTTCGGGTGGAGATTTTCAGCAGGAAAAGGCGATAATCACCGCTGAAATTTACAAAAAAGAAGTATGGCGTATAAATGCTGTTGCAAGAGGTTTTAACGGCGGTCTTGAAGATCTGCTCAACAATTATGGCGGAGAAGCCGTAAACGATTCTCCGACTCCTGCGCCTGCAAATGTTCCGACTCCAACTCCGGTGAAAAATACTGCTCCGCCCGTACAGACTGCAAATCGTCAGCCTGCTTCAGCGATAATTCGTCAGAAAGCGCCTGCTCTTGCGCAGTCTGCCGCCGCTTTGGAACGTATAGTTCAGCAGCGTGGAATGAGTAATGCGTCGGCAAAGGTTGCTGTAGTAATGGATATGACGCAAACTATGCTCTGGGATTACGAAGACGGAACTATCTCAAAGGCGATAAGCAAATTTATGCCCGTTATAGCGCAGCTTGACGGCAATTGTCAGGCTGATTTCTGGCTGTACGGTGATATTCCGCGTGAAATGCCGACAATTACTCCCGATAATTATGTAAATTCTATTCCATGTGACTGGACGAGAATAATGCAGGAACTCGGCGGCGGAAACGATGAACTCAAAGTCATGAATGCCGTTGCGCAGAAATATTCGGGAATACGCACTCCTGTCTATGTTATTTTCGTGACGGTCGGAAGTATTAAGGACGGAAATGCCGTTGCCGATTTTATAAGACAGCAATCTAATAAGCCGATATATTGGCAGTTTATCGGTTTGAACGGAATGAGATACGGCGATATTGAACATCCCGAATCAATTCAGGGAAGAATGACTGATAATGTCGGATTTTTTGAGGTAGACGATTTCGATGATGCGAACGACGTCAGCCTTTATAATATGATGTTTGCGAAATTTCCGCAGTGGCTTAATGACATCAGGCAGAAACGTCTGATTTGACATGGAATTACAAAGGGGTATGCGCGATACGCTTGAAAAGTATATCGATGCCAATCGCCCTATTGAAGTGGAAATGCAGATATCAGGAGCGTCGATTTACGATTTCTGCTGCTTCGGAGTGGATGTAAATGATAAGCTGTCCGATGACAGATACATGATTTTCTATAATCAGACTTCGTCGCCTGCGAATGAGATCATTTATAGAGGCGGTAATAGTTCGGCAATTTTCACTATTGATTTGAACAGAATTCCCATGACTATCCGGAAACTTGTTTTTACTGTAAGTATTGACGGAAGCGGTGTTATGAGGAATATAAATTCTCATGTTTTTATGCTAAAACAATATGGAACGTCTGTTTTGAGGCTTGCTCTTAACGGAAGTGATTTTCAGCAGGAGCGCGCAATAATCAGCGTTGAAATTTATATGAAGGGCGTGTGGCGAATTAATGCGATCGCGCGTGGATTTAACGGCGGTTTAGGCGATCTTTTACGTTCTTACGGCGGCGAGGAAGCTGTTTTTGTAAATTCAAATCCGCTGTCTTCCGCGTCAATGGTTCAGCCTGCGAAAGTATCGCTTGAAAAGAAGCTTGAAAAAACTCCTCAGCTCGTTTCTTTGGCAAAACCCTTGACGTTTGAACTGGAAAGACAGAATCTGCTTGGTATTGTCGCAAAAGTGGCTCTGGTCATGGATATTTCGGGTTCAATGGACGAAAGATACAGCAACGGTACGGTTCAGCAGATCGTTAATAAAATACTTCCTCTTGCCGTTCAGTTTGACGACGACGGCGAACTTGATTTCTGGTATTACGGCTCGCGTTCAAGGAGAATGGAGTCTGTGAATCTTGATAATTATACTACTGCTGTTCCGAATAGCTGGAAAACGCTGATGGGAGAACTTGGTTACGGTACAAATGCAGTTGATGTCATGAATGAAGTGATACGGGAGTATTATCAAACAATAATTCCTGCTTATGTTATATTTGTAACGGATGGCGCGTTTGTATCTCCGCGGAAAGTGAAAGAATTATTGAGAAAAGTTTCTACAAAGCCTATTTTTTGGCAATTTGTCGGTATTGGCGGAGGTTCTTACGGCGTATTGAAAAAACTTGATACCCTGAAAGACAGATACGTTGACAACGCTAATTTCTTTGCTCTTGACGATTTCAAAAAAGTTCCGAACAGCGAATTGTACCGCCGCTTACTTAATGAATTTCCAAAATGGCTTGATGAAATAAAACGAAAAGGCATGATTTAAAAGGGGGAAAAATAATGGAATTACAAAGAGGAATGCGCGATAAGCTTGAAAAGTATATCGACGTAAATCGTTCTATTGAAGTGGAAATGCAGATATCGGGAGCATCGGTTTATGATTTCTGCTGTTTCGGAGTTGACGTAAATGATAAGCTGTCCGATGACAGATACATGGTTTTCTATAATCAGACTTCGTCGCCTGCGAATGAGATCTCTTACAGGGGCGGAAATGGTTCGGCAGTTTTCACGATTGAGCTGAACAGGATTCCCATGACTATCCAGAAGCTTGTTTTTACTGTAAGTATTGACGGAAGCGGCGTTATGAGAAATATAAATTCTCATGTTATTACGCTGAAACAAAACGGAATGCCTGCACTTCGGCTCGCTCTTAACGGAAGCGATTTTCAGCAGGAGCGCGCAATAATCAGTATTGAGATTTACATGAAGGACGTGTGGCGCATAAATGCGGTCGCGCGTGGATTTAACGGCGGTTTGGGCAATCTTTTACGCGCTTACGGCGGAGAAGAAGCTGCTCCTGCAAATCCTACTCCACCTCCGAGACCTGCCGCGCCTCCGCCGAGACCCGTTGTACCTCCGCCAAGACCTGCTGCGCCGCCTCCAAGACCTGCGACTCCGCCTCCAACGCCAACACCTGTCGCACAGCCTCCGCCTGCGAAGATAAATCTCGTAAAAGGTCAGAAAGTCAACCTTGTAAAGGGCAGCGCAGGATTGGGAGAGGTTCTCATAAATCTGAACTGGAAGCAGCCCAAAGGCATTTTTGCCCGTCCGATAGATCTTGATCTCGGCTGTCTCTATGAACTGAAAAACGGCGATGCAGGCTCAATTCAGGCTCTCGGAAATACGTTCGGCTCGCTTACACAACCTCCGTTTATTGCGCTTGACGGCGACGACCGCTCGGGTTCTTCCGTGAACGGCGAAAATCTGCGTATAAACGGTCAGATGGTTCAGTATATCAAGCGAATTCTGATCTATACCTATATTTATGAGGGCGCGGCAAACTGGAAGCAAGCCGACGGTGTTGTTACTGTGAAATGCCCCGGCAGTCCCGAAATTATCGTTAGAATGGACGAATATGGAAGCAATCTTCCTCTTTGCGCAATTGCATATCTGGAAAATGTCAATAATACGCTCAGCGTTGAGAAAATCGTGAGATTCTTCCGCGGACAGCGATATGCCGATCAGGCGTTTGGCTGGGGTCTTAACTGGACTCACGGCACTAAAGATTGACCGATATGAAACTGATACAAGAATTATTTGACAGCTGCGGCAGAGAACTTGTGCTTGAACCAATGGCATACAAAGGGCCGCTGCTGATAGACCGACCGTGCAGCGTTATCGGAAACGGCGCTGTGATAGTCTGCGGCGATTCGGAAAGCGTCCGTATCGAAGCTGTACAGACGGAATTAAAAAATATCAGGATAGAACGGACTTCATCAGCCGTGGGGATGCCGCCTGTTCTGCATTGTCTCGAAGATACGCGTCTGAACGGCGTTATCCTGCGAGGCGATATGATTTGCGGAAATAAGCTGACGTCTGTTTCGCAATATCCCGATCGCATAGATCTGGGCTTGATACCTGCGAATTCTCGGAATACAGTCAGAATTTCCCTTAATATTGCGGAAGATAGCGTCATAGAAAATACGATAAGCGGCGTGTCAGTTTTTCCTGAAAAGCTGATTGTCGGTGAAAATGAAATTACTGTGAATGTTGAACCTCTCCGCGACGAAGTCACGGTTTTCGGCTCGCTTATTTTCAAATGCGGCGCAGGAGTCGGAAAGGAAGTCTGTTTTTCGGCAGCCGCTTCAAAATTCTGCGCAGAATGTTCCGAGACGGCTGCGCTTCATTTTCCAAAAAATGCGGAGGCAACATTTGATAATACTGAGCAGCGTTCGGTAGATACTGCGCCTGCGGAAGTTATTCCGCCGCAGACTTCTCATGAAAAATTCCAACTTTTTCGCAGAGGGCAGCGCATGGCGTTGGGCGGAGAAGTAAAATCAGTAAAATTGCAGCTTGTCGCCGATAATATCGAAAAGCCAATGGACATCGACGGATATGCGTTTCTGCTGCATGAAAACGGAAAAACGCTGATAGATGAGGACATGATTTTCTGGGGAAATACAAGTTCGCCCGAAAAATCCGTTCAGATTGCAGGGGAGGGACAATCGGCACATTTTGCCGTCGATCTTGGAAATGTTCCTCAGGAGATAAAAAAAATCGCGTTCTGCTGGTCGATTTATGGCGATAATGCAGAGGAATGTTTTATTCATGTTAAGTCACCGAAGCTGCGTATTGTTGCCGATGATACGAATACGTATATTTTCCCCATGGACGGGCTTATGCGTGAAAAAATCATAGTTGCGGCAGAAATTTACAGATACGGCGATTCATGGAAGATCGGCTGTATCGGTTCGGGTTATCATTCCGGTCTGAAGCGTTTGTGCGAAGATTACGGAGTTGATATAGAGGATTAGGATAATTCCTTATCCAATCATTTACACAATGCGAAGGGATTCGCAAAAGGAGGATAAAATGAATTTAAAAGGATTAACAACAAAAGAAGCCGAGCAAAGCAGACAAAAGCACGGCTCGAATGTTTTGACGGATATTCCGTCTGATCCGCTGTGGAAAAAGATACTTGCGGGATTTAAAGACCCGATGATCATGATACTGCTCGTCGCTCTGGTAGTTCAGGTGGTACTTTTTTTCCTTCATCAGGCAGAATGGTTCGAGCCTGCGGGAATTCTCGTGGCGATTCTTATTGCAAACGGCGTTTCGTCCATAAGCGAAAGCAAACAGGAAGGCAAGGCGTCGGCTCTTAAAGCAGAGGAACTTGCGAAAGAAACTGCTAAGGTAATACGCGACGGAAAGCTTACGGAAATCCATGTAACGGAAGTTGTTGTGGGCGATATCGTATATTTGCAGGCAGGCGATAAAATTCCTGCCGACGGCGTTGTTGTAGAGGGAAAGATCGCTGTTGATCAGGCGGCTCTTAACGGTGAGACCGAAGAAGCCGAGAAGATAGTTCTGCCCGAGGGCGCAACCTATGATAAGGCTGACCTGCTCAACCCCTACTATATCTACCGCGGAACTGTAGTTTGCAGCGGCGAGGCTCATTTTGAAGTAAAGGTAGTCGGCGATAAGACTCTGTTCGGCGAACTTGCTCTCGAAGTTCAGGAAGATACCCGCGAAACTCCTCTCCAGATCAAGCTTGCAAAACTTGCAAAGCAGATCTCCACATTCGGCTATGTCGGCGCAATCTGCATCGTTATCGGCGTGCTTGCGAAAAGCCTTATCACGGGCGAAATTCCCGATACTGCTTATGAGTGGATACGCCTTATAATGAACGCTATCACAGTCGCGGTAACTATTATCGTATGTGCAGTTCCCGAGGGTCTGCCGATGCTTACCTCTATTCTGCTTTCGTTCCAGAGTCTTAAAATGGCAAAGGACAACGTTCTTGTCAGAAAGATCAATGGTCTTGAAACTGCCGGAAGCCTTAGTCTGCTTTTCAGCGATAAAACAGGTACTATCACGGAGGGCAAGCTTTCCGTTGTTGAGATTGCTTCGGGCGATGTAAAATGCTACGATTCATTTGAAAAGATGCCGGCTGCGCTTTCTTCCGAAATGATCGTGGGAATCGGCGTAAATAACAGCGCTTCTGTCAGCGACGGAAATATCATCGGCGGAAACAGTACAGACCGCGCGCTTATGAAATTTGTTGCAGAGGCTCATCAGGAGGACGTAAAATCCAAAGTTGAAGTTAAGACTTTCAATTCGTTCGATTCCAATAAAAAATCCTCAAGCGTAGTTATCCTTCGTAACGGAAAGTGCGTTACCTATGTTAAGGGCGCTGCTGAGAAGATAATCGACAGATGTACTCATTATATGGACGAAAACGGCGAGCGCAAGGAACTTACAAGCACAGCTGCTCTTACAGAATACAGTGATTCTCAGGCAAGCCGCTCGATGCGACTTCTTGCAGTTGCAATGGCTGACGGCGAAAACGACGAATCAGGACTTACCCTTATATGCGTTCTCAGTATTCGCGACAACGTTCGTAAGGAAGCCGTTGACGCTATCCGCGAAGTTAAGAATGCGGGAATACAGGTAGTAATGGTTACGGGCGACAGAAAAGAAACAGCTGCCGCTATTGCCAAGGAGGCAGGTCTTATTGAGAATCCCGACGATGTGGTAATGACTTCCGCTGAAATGGCTGAAAAAACTGACGACGAACTTAAAGCTCTTCTTCCAAGACTCCGCGTTGTTGCGCGCGCTCTTCCTATGGACAAGAGCCGTCTTGTAAGAGTTGCTCAGGAACTTGATTATGTTGTCGGCATGACAGGCGACGGCGTAAACGATTCACCCGCGCTGAAGAAAGCCGACGTTGGCTTCGCTATGGGAAGCGGTACTGAAGTTGCAAAGGACGCAGGCGATATCACTATCATGGACGACAATTTCCTCTCTATCGAAAAGGCAATTCTCTATGGACGTACAATGTTCAAGAGTATTCGTAAATTCCTCATATTCCAGCTTACTGTAAACGTTGCAGCCGTGTTCACCTGCTTTATCGGGCCTCTCATGGGCGGTAAGGAACACAGCGTTATTCTTACGGTCGTACAGCTTCTTCTCGTAAATCTTGCTATGGATACCCTTGCGGCTATCGCTTTCGGAAGCGAGCCTGCGGATAAGGAATTCATGAGAGAAAAACCGATAGCGCGTAATGCAAGCATCATCAGCAAGGAAATGCTAATTGAGATAATTATTTCCGCAGTTTATATCACGGCAATTTGTCTTGGAATCCTCTTCTTCCCGCCTCTTCGCGATCTTTTCGGAGACGTGGACGTGACTTATCTGAAATCGGCGGTATTCGCTACTTTCATGATGGCTATCACATTCAATGGATTCAATGCAAGAACGTCTCATTTGAATCCGCTTCACGGAATCGGCAAAAATAAAAATTTCCTTCTGGTAATGATAGGAATTTTCGTTCTCCAGTTTGTATTTGTAACATTCGGCGGCGAAGTTCTCAGCGTTGAAAGCCTTACTCCCATGGCATGGGCTATCTGTATCGGACTTGCATTTATGGTAATTCCGATAGACATAGTAAGAAAGCTTATCACAAAGGCAATGTCTAAATAATAATTAACGAATTATTACTATATATCGCAAAATGCAATTCGCACACGTCTTACAGTCGACGTGTGCGGTTTGCTTGTATTATATCATTATTGTAGGGAATGGAATCGTTTATACTTGGGGAGGTTAAATTGATTGGAAAAAAAAGATCGTTTGAAATATTGTCTGGGAGGTCTTATATATACTCCTGCAACAGATAAAAAAATTGCCGAAAAACTTAGGTCAAAGACTATTCCATGCCTGAAATCTCTGGTTTTGTGTCTGGAGGATTCCATAACAGATTCGGTTCTCAGCGAGGCGGAAGCCAATACCAAAAAAATTCTGTCAGAGCTGAAAGACGAACCCGATCTTCCGCTGCTTTTCATTCGTGTTAGAACTCCTGCGCATCTGGAATACATGGCAAATTATCTCGGCGACGATATATCCGTACTCACGGGATTTGTACTGCCAAAATTTGATATAAGCAATCTTGATGATTACTTCCGTATCACGAGAAAAATAAATAATCGTACCGACGAACCAAAATATATTATGCCTATTCTGGAAAGTTCGCTGATATCAAGCTGTCATAACAGGGCGGCAAATCTTGTTGAACTGAAAAATAAAATGCAGCCGATGAAAGATCTTATACTTAACGTCCGCGTAGGCGGAAATGATTTTTGCAATTTATATGGTCTGCGCCGAAATATAGATCAGAATATTTATCAGATAGGCGTTGTCCGCGATATACTTATCGACATTCTCAATGTTTTTTCTGATGAATACGTTGTTTCGGGGCCTGTCTGGGAATACTATGATAACGGTACGGACGACGGCTGGAAATGCGGACTTGAAAAGGAATTGGAACTTGACCGGCTCAACGGTTTTATCGGCAAAACAGCTATCCATCCCAGCCAATTGCCTGTTATTGCAGAAAGCCTGAAACCGTCGAAAAGCGATTTTGAGGACGCGAAATCCGTGCTTTTCTGGTCGGATGCGCTGGGCGTAAAGGGAAGTTCGGACGGCAAGCGAATGAATGAAGTTAAAACTCACCGAAAATGGGCGAAGCGCACTTTTATTCTGGGAGAATTTTTTGGAATCAAGGAGGAGAAAAATTGACACGAATATGGTATAATCATTGGTTCAGTACGGCGTATCATCTTATACGCCTGATGCGTGAATGCGGAACAGATGCGGAATTTATCGGTTCAAGCAGCAATGATCAATGTGTTTATAAATTTGAGTGCGACGAATGGTACAAGGAAGATTATAATGCGGATATGGGCGGATATGCGGAATACTGCCTTGATTTTTGCAAAAAACATTCTATTGATGTTTTTGTGCCGCGAAGAGGTCTGAATGATATAGTCAGGAATGCCGAACTTTTCGAATCGCAGGGAATAAGGCTTTTTGCGAATATGAATCCTGCACATCTTGAAATTACAGACGATAAGATCAAAACATATGAGTATATCAAAAACATCGGTCTTGAACATTTGCTGCCGCCTTATTTTTCATGTGAAAATGCCGGAGAATTCAGAAACGCCGTAGAAGAATTCAGTTCACGCGGAATTCGCGTTTGCTACAAACTTGCGGTTGACGAAGGCGCTGTAACATTCAGGATTATCGACAATAACGGAAAACCGAATATTTACAGCAATTCTCCGTATCATATCACATCGGAGCAGGCAGAGAAGATAGTTGACGAATATAGTTTTGAAAACAGAATAATGGTAATGCCTTATCTTGATTCTCCTGAAGTAAGCGTTGATTGTCTGAAGACTGCAAATGGACTTCTTATGCTGCCCCGATACAAGACCGCAAGCCGCTTCTATGAGATTCGTTTTGACGAAGAAATTATGAAGCGTACAGAGGAAATTGCCAAGTATTTCGATTTTGAAATGCCCTTCAACGTTCAGTATCGTATGTACAATGGCGAGGCTGTGGTTCTGGAGATAAATCCTCGTATGTCGGGCGGACTGCAAATTTCATGCGCGGCTTCCGAGATCAATCTTCCTGTACTTGCATTGAGAAAACTGCTTGGAAAATCCGTAAAATGGGCGTACCCCGAATTCAAAAGCCGCGGCTGCATACAGATAGAATCGCCCGCCGCCGTGTTTTAGTGAGGTAATAATGGAAAATTGGAATTTTTGTTCGAAAATTAAAATAGCCAGACGGCATAACAATAAAAAACGCTCTTATCTGCTGGTAAATACCGTGCAGGCGAAGCATATCCCGACGCCGCCCTCCGAAGCGCTGAAAATGTATCATGCTCTCGGAGAAAAGATACATAAAGCCTATCCCAATGCAAGTCTGGTTATCGGATTTGCGGAAACGGCGACAGCAATTGCGGCAGGCGCGGCGGAAGCTATGGGAGAAGATACCATTTGTTTTCATACGACGCGCGAAAAGGTTGACGACGAATCCGAATGCATACTTTTCTGCGAGGAACACAGCCATGCTGTCGAGCAGAAACTTTATGCGAAAGATCTGGGAAAATTGCTGGATTCGACTGATGAAGCGGTTTTGATCGACGATGAAATATCTACGGGAAAGACTCTTTTCAACATAATCAGCGCAATGAGAGAAAAGATCCCGGAATTTAAAGATCGCCGGATAGTTGTAGGCTCGGTGCTGAATCGTCTTACTAAGGATCGCGAGGCTTTTTTCAATGAAAACAATATTTATTTTGAAAGTCTGTATCACGTTGTCTGCGACGATTCTATACTTGAAAAAAGCGGCGAGGGATTGATAGCTCCTGAAATCGCTGATGGGAGAGATAAAGGGGAGTTTCCGCAGAATTTTTTCAGATTTAAATTCCCGTATACGAAATATCCGCATAAAATATCGGATTATCGGGAACGCTGCGACGAACTTGCGGAAGAACTGATCAATCGTGTTGATTTTAAAAAATATGGGGAAGTGCTTTTTCTCGGTACTGAGGAGTGTATGTTCCCGGCAGTTCGCGCGGCATCGGTAATCGAGGAAAAATGCGGTATCAGAGCATATTGCCATGCCACAACGCGCAGTCCTATAAGCATTGGCAGTGATATGGATTATCCCATTCGCAGCGGCTTTGCGATAGGCAGTTTTTACGAAGATGAACGTGTTAATTATATTTACAATATTCGGCATTATGATGCGGCAGTCGTGATATCCGACAGTATTTGTCCGTCGGCCGGAGCAGTGAATATTCTTGACGGAATTCTTAAAAAGCATGGCATATCGAATGTATTTTACTGTTTGGGTGAATGAAAATGTTTGGAACTTATTATCATGACGATGTGGAGATCCTGTTAAAAGATATAACGGGACTTGTGAAACCTCTTGCTGCAAGCGAGCGCGAACCGCTCATTCAAAGCGGCGTTCATTACAGCGAGATGCTTCCGCTGGAATATGAGCCTACAGAAGCGTATATGGCGATATATCGCCTTGCTTTGGAGCGGTATTCAAAGATCACAGCTGACGCCGTGGGAGCAGTTGCGGAGCAGATATGGGCTGAAAAGGGTGAAAATGCCGTTCTGGTATCTCTTGCGCGTGCAGGTACGCCTGTTGGAATACTTATTAAGCGTTATATTGACGCACGGCATCATGTGAATATTAATCATTATACCATATCGATAATACGTGGTAAAGGTATTGATAAAAATGCTGTCAACTATATCCTCAGCCGTCATCGTCCCGAAGATATCCAATTTGTGGACGGTTGGACGGGAAAGGGCGCAATAAAGAACGTTCTTACAGAGGCTCTTCGCGATTATCCGCAGATAAGCGGCGATCTTGCAGTTCTTTCCGACGCTGCCTATGCAGCTGAAAAATGCGGTACTCACGAAGATTTCCTGATAGCAAGTTCGTGTCTGAATTCTACCGTTTCAGGACTTCTCAGCAGAACCTTCCTGCGCAGTGATATAATCGGCGAAAATGATTTCCACGGCGCTGCATTTTACAGCGAGCTTGCCGACAGGGACGTTACTTATCAGTTTATAGACAGGATAGTTCAGGATTTTGATTTGAATAAGGATTTCGTCATTGAAAATGACGCTGAACCTTTTGCGGGATTGACGGAAGCGGAGAATATACGGGAGCATTTCGGGATTCGTAGCATTAATTTTGTAAAACCCGGTATCGGCGAAACAACTCGCGTGCTTTTGAGGCGAATTCCGTGGAAAATTCTGGTGTACAGCCTGAACGATGAAGAAAATCTCGGTCATATTTATCAGCTTGCCCGTGAGAAAGGAGTAGAGGTCGTGGAATATCCGCTCAGATTTTATAAATCATGCGGACTTATACGCGATCTGTCCGATATATGACGAATATTATTTTTGCCAGTGATCTTGATAATACGCTGATATATTCCCAAAGCAAGATAAACGGCGGAATCTGCGTTGAGATTTACAATGAACATCAGCAGGGCTTTATGACGGAGCGCACATATGAAAATTTCGGGAAAATGGCTGAAAATGTCAGATTTATCCCCGTGACTACACGTTCGGTGGAGCAGTTTCGACGCATAAAATTCCCGAACGGATACATTCCCGAATATGCTTTGACCTCCAATGGAGCGACGCTTCTTCATAATGGCGAGCCTGTGGAGGAATGGGAGCTGATTTGCAGAAATGAAAAGCTCAGCGGGCTTCTGAATGCTGTTTATGAGCGATATTGCGATGATTCGAGATTCAGGATCTGCCGTATTGTTGACGGCGCGTTTGTGTATGTCGTTTGCGATGACGGGGAAAACAGCTTGAGTATTGCGGAAGAATTAAGGGCGAAAGAGGATATCGCCGTCGAAGTTACGGGGCGGAAGATTTATTTTTTCCCAGATGGACTGAATAAGGGCGCAGCTGTGAAAAAGTTATGCGAAAAGCTTTCCGCGGATAAGATAATCGCCGCAGGGGATAGCAGCATGGACGCGCCTATGCTGAATATTGCAGATATAGCATTGATTCCGGATAATTTTGATATGCGGCTGATGACATCTGAAAATTATGTTAAATGTCCGCAAGATTCAACATTCTCGGATTTCATTGTTGAAAAGTTATCGGAGGAATGGAAATAATTTTAAGGCAACACTACACAAAGTTGTGCGGTGTTGCCTTTGACATTATCGGCGTGAAAATTAAGAAAACAAATCTTTCCAGAAGTTAAAGTCTGAATTGTCATTGTCAGGATTTGTCGCTTCAGGTTGCTGCGGAGTCGTCTGCTGATCGTTTTCATTGTCCTGAGAAATATTGAAATTGATAAACTTTTCGTCAACCCAGCCATAATAATCGCCGTTTTCGGAATTCCATAGTTCATACCAATGCACACCGTAGTTGAAAGCTTTATTTTTGGCAGTAATACGACAATCATGATCAATTTTATCACAAACTATTTTTACATCGCCGCCATCCAGAACATACGATGAGTCAAATCCCTGAAGCTGTTCGTCGGGACAATTGATCACTCCCTTGACAGTATTAATCGGCTCAGATTTGACTTTATCTTTAATAGTATTTTTTATTGCAGACGGGAAAACGCATTTGATTTTTTCGCCTGCTTTATTTTCGCTGTCATACGGCGTTATCTCAACATATGCGTCTGCAGAATATTCCTTGTAATCAAGCAGAAAGAGCGACGCATTGCAGTCGGATTTAGCGAAATTGTATGAAATATCCTGATTTTCAGGGCCTTTAACGCTAACTTCAATGTGATCGAAATCTCCGGAAGCGACGAGATAGCTTGAGAAATAATCGAGAGCCGAGTGATCGAAAGTTTCTATATACGCGTTAATGGAAGAAGTTGCAGATTCAACTGCTGCCGCAAGAGTAGGCGTAAACTGCATGGAAGCGTAGCGGCTGTGTATTTTGTCAGCTTCTTTCGAGGTGATTTCTATTCGCTGACCGTTATAGCTGTAATGAAGCTCGCCGTCGCTTTTTTCGACCGTCTCAAAAGGCGAAAAGCTTCCTCCGTTGAATTTCAGATAAGTTATTTCGGAGGCATCGCCGTCTTTGTAAGTGTGCGCGATCATACCGTTTGTGCATAGATCAAGTTTGCCGCTTTCTTCGGAGGAGCAGTCCAGCAGCTTTGATACGCCGTTGTCGTCAAGTGTGTAGATCGTTTTTATCGCGTTGCTTTCGGAAGTTATGAAGAGTTCCGGCGTTCCTTCACCGCTTATATCACAAAGGAAAAAACAGCTGTTATCCGATAGATTCTCGACAAGCTCCACATAAGGCTCGTGATCATAAATTTTGTTGTAATCAATAACTGATATCCATGAACCTCCGGTATCAGGCAATTGAAGTTCCTCGTCTGTGATATCCCTGTTAATATCCGAAACGGAAGATGACGAATAGCTTATCGAATTTTCGCCGCCGTCATCTTTATTTTTGAAAAGGAATATTCCACCGAAAACAAGAAGCAGAACTATCATTACCGCAAGCAGAATTATCAATATTATCAGCGTTGGACCGGATTTTTTTTCTTCATGTTTTCTATCGTTATCCCGCGGTTTTGAAGGCATTGGAGGTTCATAATGAGGAACAACGGGCGGCTGATAAGGAGGAGGCTGCGGAAAATTACTTGTCTGATATGGTGTGGACTGCTGATATGGAGTAGAATTTTGCTGATATGGCTGTGGAGGAGGAGCAGGCTGCTGACGGCGAACAGGCTTCAAAGGCGGTGGAGTCTGACGCTCTGACTGCGGTTCCCCATATATTTTCGTATCGTCATGAGGAGCGGCAGACGGCGGAACCATCATCGTATCTTGATTATCCCATTCCTTTTGTGGAATATCGCCTGATTCGCTGTCATTTTTATAAGTGTAAGGCTGATGAGTATGAAGCGGCGAATGTTTGATATCAGACGGCGAAACAGCTTTATCAGTTCTCGTCGCTGTCATATCATTAAACGGCTCATACGTCGGAGTATTGTCAGGATCGTAAGTGTAAGGGGGATTGCTGTTATTGCGATTATCCATATAAAAATCCTTTCCGATCTTCTTTAATCTTGCCGCACAAGTTGTTTTGTATCATTGTCGCGGCTGCGTAAATTTGTAATTGTAAAATGCGCCGTAAAAAGAATGAACAGCAGCAGATTATGGGCGATCATACAGCCCCATGCCGATTTAAGACCGCCGCCGAAATAATTTGTGCAGATGAAAGTGCCGACTATACGGACGCACCACATTCCAAGCACATTGAAAATAAAAGGCGCGACTGTTTTTCCCTGACCCTGCATCATTCCCTCGATAACGATCGGAACGCCGTAAAACGGCTCAGAAACGGCAACCATGCAAAGTACCGCAGCTCCAAGTGCGATAACTTCGCTGTCTTTAGAAAAAAGCTTCATAAGTTCTGGAGCGAAAATAAAGAGTAGACCTCCCGAAATTATCATCAATCCCACTTCAAGAGGAATTATTGTTTTTGACAGTCGTTTCAGTCGATTTTTATCGCCTGCGCCGTATGCATTCCCTGATAAAGCGGCTGCGGCAGTCTGCATACCGTATCCGGGGATATAGAACAGCGATTCGACTGTATTTGCTATCGTATGGGCAGCCGTGGCAGTTTCGCCGAGCGCGTTTATCATTGAAGCGAACGCTACATATCCCAGCGAAGTTGCAAAACGCTGGAGCATATTCGGGAATGCCACGCGAAGGCAAGGCTTCAAAACGCTCATATCGGGACGAATGCTCTTACCTTTTGGAGAGATTTCCTTATGCTTCCAAAGCATGACCGTTATCGCGATACCGCCGACAATATAGGAGACCGCACTCGCGGCGGCAGCGCCTTCTATTCCGAGACCTGCACCCTTGACAACAAATGAGTTCCCGAAAATAGTTATCGTTCTTGTAGGGTATATCAGCAGGAAATTCAGGGCGATGTTGATGAGATTAACTATTATTCCAACCTGCATCGGGGTTTTGGTATCTCCTGAAGCGCGCAGAACTGTTCCGAAAATTATACTTGCCGTGCGAAACAGCATCGGAATGTATAATATCAGAAAATACCGCGAAGCCATGCCTTGTATTTCGGGATCGACCCGCATCCATACGGGTATCGCTCCGCTGAGGGATACGGTCAGAACAGTAAATAAGATTCCGACGGCAATTACGGCTGTAACTGCCTGAGCCGCGGCTTTTCGGGCTTTTTCTTTATTTCCTGCACCGAATGACTGGGATATAAACGCAAGAAATCCCACGCCTATAGCGGATATCGTGCTGCTGATAAGCCAGTTTACCGTGGTTGTTGCTCCGACAGCCGCTGTTGCGTGAGTGCCGAGCGAGCCTACCATTGCGGTATCGATATACTGAACAGCAGTTTGCAGGAGTTGTTCCAGCATGGTCGGTACAGAAAGCGTCAATATGACGCGAAGCATGGCGAAAGTATCGCTGAATCGGCTTTTATTGCTCATAATTTCCGAAGAATTTTTCACCGCCGCAGTATATCTCGCATTGTGCGGCAGGATCGTTCATGATTATCTCGCCAAGTACGGGAACGTCAATTCGTCCGCTTCTGGGATTTTTAATGCTGATAACGCGTGATACAATATCAGCCGTTACATCAGATTTTTCAAAACAAAGATCGGCGTCGATCATTTCGCAGTTGATTATGCGGAGATTTTTACAGTAGCAGAAAGGCTGAGTACCGATTATCATGCAGTTTTCCAAAGTCAATCCGTCAGAATACCATGCAAGATATTCTCCTTTTATCGTACTGTTGCGTATGGTAATGTTTTTGCCATGCCAGAATGCGTCTTTCGTATCAAAATTACAGTTGTTGAATACTGCATTTTCGACGTACTGGAAAGAATATTTACCCTTTAAACGAACATTTTCGAATCTAAGACCTTTGCTGCGAAGCATAAAATATTCGCTTTCGGCAGCGGAATCCGTAATCGTTACATTTTCGGTTGACCAGCCGAATTCAGGGGAAATAATGCTGCATTTATGAATGCTTATGTCATAACATTCGCGGAGAGCTTTTATGCCGTGAAGTTTGGAATTTTCGATCTCTATGCCGTCGGAATACCAGATCGCAGCGCGGCACATAGAAGTCATTTCGGTATCGCGTATCCTGAGATTATGAATGTGCCAAAAAGGATAGCGCAGATTGCAGTAGCAGTTGTAAACAGCGATATCGTTTGATTCTTTGAGAGCGCTTTCGCCGTCGGCAGGGCCGTCAAATGAGCAGTTTTCCACTATGAGACCGCGGCTGCCGTATAATGCCCTTTCTTCGTCGAAATTTTTGTTTGAAACAGTGATCATATTATTATACCTCGTATGTATATTATATAATAGAAAAACGCTTTTTATTTTTGCGTTCATTACAAATTATAACACAAAACAACATATAAATCA
>DETO01000155.1:26979-27102 GCA_002362135.1 Ruminococcus sp. UBA3286
CAATAAATCAACCCCTTTTATATTATGTCACGAAAATCAATTTTGCTGTTTGTCATTATTTGAGTGGAACTGTTCTCTTGAATTCTTGCTTAGGAAATTGTTCTTGAAATCTATTTGAATTAA
>DETO01000134.1:0-256 GCA_002362135.1 Ruminococcus sp. UBA3286
AATATTCGTAACGCTGTCAGGTATCGCTATGGATGTTAATGAAGAACAGGCGGAAAACGCCCCCAATCCAATACTCGTAACCTCTTTCCCGTCAATAATTGAAGGAATAACAATATCCGTTGAAGACGAAGATCTATAAAATGCAATTTCAACCGTTCCGTCGTCCTGCACTCTATACTCAAGCGATAAGTCATCGGACGTATATTTTTCTATTGTAAGGCTTGCATTAGCATTAAAAAAGAATCCGCCCTCTACA
>DETO01000134.1:526-4795 GCA_002362135.1 Ruminococcus sp. UBA3286
CCCTCTACAGCCTGTCCTGAATACGCAAAAGCCGCAGCCGCAAGGCAAAAGGCAGCCGCCGCTGAAACGATTCTTTTTATAAGTTTAATGTTATATGCTCCCTTCCAAATAAGTATCTGCGTCTATATTATACATTGAATATTTGATATTGTCAATAAAGATTTTTATACTAATCTCTGATCAGTATAAAACCTGCGTTCACAGAAAAGATGTAGATACCATCCTACGAACGCAGGTTCTTAATTCACAAAATCAATTAAAACATATCGTCGAAATCAACGCCTGAAGCCTGAATGGAATCAAGCTTAACGCCCTCTCCCTTTACTCTGAAGAGAGCGATCTCCTCTTCTTCGCCTGCAAGCGAATACGTTACAAAAACATATTCGTCAAATTCAACGGTTATCGGGATATCCTCGGGCGAAGTGAAATCAAGTTCTCCTATTCTTTCAACATAAGCCTCGAAAACATCGTCAGGCATTTCAGCATCGCCCGATATCATATCATAAGTAATGCCGACGTCAGCCATCATGCCGTACATAGCGTCAAGAAGCGAATAGATCTGCTCGCTGGAAGTCTTCTCCTCCTCGTCAGCCTCTCTCACGGAAATCACCTTTATATCGTCGCGGTCAATGTCGGCAGGCATATCCATATCTTCAACGCCTATCTCTTCGCCCATAGCGTCAAGCGCGCCGACAGCCTTCATCGAATTATAAGAAGTATCAGGCAGACAGCATTTAAGAAGTTTATCGACGTCCTGAGCCTTTACGGATTTGCAGAATTCCTCCATAATGTTGATATATTCTGCATTGGAAGCATCGGATTCCGCCTTGCTGATCTCAGATTCCAGCTTCTCGGTCTGTTTCTTGATATTTTCCTTGGCTTCCTCGATCTTTTTCTCGATATCTTCCTTTGAAGCTTTTGAAGTTTTTTCAAGATCTTCCTCGGTAATCTTTTTCGTGGTTTTTTCAACTTTTACCTCGTCGGAAGATTCGTCCTCCGTGGTATCGGCAGCCGAGCTTTCGGAAGAATCAGAAGATTCGGAAGATTCCGAAACGGACGAACTTTCGGAATTCTCCATAGTTTCATTTCCGCAGGCTGTAAACGTGCATACAACTGACAATACGGCTAAAATCGCCGCCAGACTTTTCTTCATATAAAACACCTCATTTACGCATTCATGCAATTTTACATACACTAAGTATATCACTTTATTCGGCGTTTGTCAATTATTTTTTCAAAAAATAACGGTAATTTAAAAAATCATCAGCAGCCTGTCAATACAAGTTCTCAAACATATCCTCGACCGCTCTTACGAATTTTTCTTTCGAAAAATCTTTTCCGCGTATTACAGCTTGTTTTTTATAATATTTCAGAAGTTCAGCGTCGCTCAGAATTTTATTCAATCCATCGTAAATCCCCTGTTCGCTGTTTTCAGTGACAATGCCGTAATCGTTATCAAAACCCAAAAGTTCCTTTGCACCGCTGCAATTTGTACTTACAACAGGTATTCCCAATATCAGCGCTTCCGTAACAGCCGTGCTGAATCCCTCTTTCCTTGATGAACAGACAAACAGATCAGCCTTTGAAACATACTTATATGGATTACTGACAAATCCAAGAAAATGAAACGTTTCAGATACTTTATTTTCAGTCGCAAGCCTTTGCAGCTCTGCCAGTTTATCTCCTGCTCCAAGTATGTAAACATGATGTTTCATACCCTCGTCAAGTAATTTTCTGTGTACTCTGATCAATCTGTCGTAGCCTTTTTCATGTATCAGCCTGCCGACCGAAACTACATTTATTTCATTTGAATATAAATTTTCGGGAATGCTCTCGTTTCCCCTCGCCCTGATCTCAGCGTCTTCATTTATATTATATAAAACATCTGTCGGCACATTCAGATCAAAAACAGACTCGATATCAGCCTTGACAGTCTCTGCAACACAAATAATCTTATCAAACTTTCCATAACAATTTTCCGCTTCTTCGGCAGAACAAAAGCTGCGGGCTGCAAATTCCATAGTCTGCTGTTCGCTGTGTATCCAACAAATAAGTTTAGTTTGTGCATCGCAGCAGCCGGATACTATCCTCGCCGTAGGCCCTTCAAGATATGAAACAACGATATCATATTTCTTTTTTATTATCTTACTATATAAAAAAGTCGGAGAAAACTGTGCGTATCGTTTTTCATATCCGATAAATTGTTTTTTCATACCGGCTATATATTCTACATCGCCGCTTAAATACTCTTTATTTATCCCCACATCAAAAAGCGTCTGAACAGTCGCTTTATACCTGCTTTTATCCATGTTATTCACCAGATTCACAAGTACGCGTTCCGCACCTCCGCCTCCTAAAGTAGGTATCAAAAATAAAATCGTTTTCATTATAACCTCAGCTAAATAGTTTTAATACTAATCTTAGATCGTTCTATAGACAAGATTGGCAGATAGAATTTTGTCAGCATAGGAAGCCAAATGCAGTCAGGCTTTCGCCTGACAAGTTTGGCTGACGACGGATGACGAAATTATAGCTGTCAAGATTGCCTATAGGTTGATTGAAGATGAGTATAACATAAAATCAAGAACCTGCCCACACAGAAATTATGTGGACAGGTTCTTAGGATAACACTGCACCTGATTTAATCAGTAATTCCTTAAATATCAGAATCTGAAATCTCTCTCTCCGCTGCGTATCCTTTCAAGATAGCCCAAAGCTTTTTCACGGCGTTTCGGATCGGGAACTTTCTGTATTTCGCGGTCGATAAGTTCCTCGCCTATCTTCTTTGTTTCGGGGCTTGCGTAATCCTGCAAATATTCCTGCAAAGTCAGCAGCGCGTTAGGGTGACAGCAATTCTGAATCTGTCCGACTTTGCACAACGCCATAAATCTGTCGCCGGTACGTCCCTCGCGATAGCAGGCAGTACAGAACGACGGTATATAGCCTCCCTCCATAAGCCACTTTACAACTTCGTCCAGCGAACGCTGATCGGAAACGTCGAACTGCTCCGTATCATGAGGACGTTCCTCCGGAGTATAGCCTGCATAGCCGCCTACGGAAGTTCTCGAACCGCCTGATATCTGCGAAATGCCGAGCTTCATTACCTTTTCGCGGCAGCTTTCGTTTTCACGGGTAGAAATTATCATACCTGTATAAGGAACTGCAATTCGAATGCAGGCGATTATCTTTGCGAACGTATCGTCGTCGATTCCGTTGTCGAACTGGGTGGGATCGATATCCGCCGCTCTTTTCAGTCTCGGAACGCTGATAGTATGCGGGCCTACGCCATGTACGGCTTCAAGATGCTCGGCGTGCATGAGAAGTCCTGCGAATTCATATCTGTACTTGTCAAGACCAAAGAGAACGCCAAGTCCGACGTCGTCGATTCCGCCCTCCATAGCGCGATCCATAGCCTCGGTATGATAAGCGTAATTATGCTTCGGGCCTGCCGGGTGAAGCTGCTCGTAGCTTTCCTTGTGATATGTCTCCTGAAACAGAATATAAGTGCCGATTCCTGCCTCTTTAAGCTTTCTGTAATTTTCAACGGTAGTCGCCGCGATATTAACGTTTACACGTCTGATAGCGCCGTTTTTATGCTTGATAGAATAAATCGTGTTGATGCATTCGAGAATATACTCAAGGGGATTGTTTACGGGATCTTCGCCTGCTTCAATGGCAAGACGCTTGTGTCCCATATCCTGAAGAGCGATAACTTCCCGCTTAACTTCTTCCTGAGTCAGCTTTTTACGCGGAATCTCCTTATTCTGCATATGATAAGGGCAGTAAACGCACTTATTCACGCAGTAATTCGAAAGATAAAGGGGCGCGAACATTACTATTCTGTCGCCGTAAAACGCGTCCTTTATCTCTCTTGCAAGAGAATAGATTTTCTCCGTCATTTCGGGAATATCGCAGGCAAGCAGAACGCTGGCTTCTCTATGCGAAAGCCCTGCGCATTCAACTCCCCTGCCCGTTTTCTTCGGACGGGCTTTTTCAAGAAGCTGCTCGATAAGTTCCTTGTTATGCTTATTTTCATCGGCATATTTGAGCGTAGCCAATATTTCTTCATCAGAAATAAACTCTTCGGCTTTTAAAGATTTTACATCATACATTTTAAATTCCTCCATTTATAAAAATCAATTTTACTATGCTGTAATATACGAGAGGACTTTGCCCCTTTGTATTCCTTGCAAAGGTGTTACTCTATTGAAGTCGGCTCTCATATTTTCCTATCCCATCTGGGATAGGAAAATATGAAAATTGGGTTTC
>DETO01000051.1 GCA_002362135.1 Ruminococcus sp. UBA3286
ATAAATAAATTAAATCTTTAGGAGGAAAAAGCAAATGAATCTACTCAAAAAATCAGCTGCCGGATTGTTTGCCCTTTGCCTCAGCGTTGTTTGCATAGCACCAAACTCCGCTGGATTTCAGGACGCGTCCGCGGCGGCAGACGTCTCAAAGTCTATAACCTGGGACGCTGTTAAGATCGGCGGCGCAGGCTTCGTTTCGGGCATTGTGACAGGCCAGAAGGAAATGTATCTTCGTACGGACGTAGGCGGTGCGTACAAGTGGAACTACGAAACAAGCGAATGGGAACAGCTGATGGCATTCATCAACGACGCTGATAAGGGCATGCTCAGCGTTAAGGGTATCGCGATCGACCCGACTGACGATAATACCGTTTATTTCCTTTGCGGATGCGCTTACTTCTCGGACGCAAGAACGGCTGTCTACAAAACGACAGACGGCGGCAAAACCTTTACTTCCGTCGATGTTACGGAACATATTCAGGTTCACGGCAACGGCGACGGACGCGAATGCATCGAGCCTATCGCTATCGACCCCGATAACCCCGACGTTATCTATGCAGGCGGCGACGTTACCGCAGGCAAATCCGCCCTTATCAAGTCAACCGACGGCGGCAAAACCTGGAATCCCGTTATGGGATATGACGAACTCGGTCTGTTTACAGGCGAGATCAAGTATCCTATGTGGACAAATAATATGGTGAGAGGTACAGAACCCTCGAAGGAATACAACCAGCAGAACGGTATCGGCTGTATCCTTATCGAAGACGGCAAGGTCTATGTCGGCACTTCCGTTACAGGTCAGGCTAATATCCATGTCGCCGACGTTAAGGACGATAAGTTTACCGAACTTTCCGCCGATCTGCCAACTGCAAATTATCCCTGCTCCATCACTAACGACGGTCACGGAAATATTTTCTTTACCTATATCGCCGGTCTTGCTTTCGCCGGCGCGTCGGGCGGAGCTTACAAATACGATACGAAAACAGGCAAGGTCACCTGCTTCGACGAACTCACAAACGCCATAGGCATGATCGAAGCCGACAAGGACGACCCCAATAAGCTTCTCGCAAGAACCTGCGGCGTCTGGTCTGATCAGTGGTTCGAAAAAGAATGGACTGACAGCTCTATCGCCTGGGGCGACCACTTCTTCCGCTCAACCGACGGCGGCGAAACTTGGCAGGATATCACTCCCGGTCAGGGCGACACTATCTATGACGAAAACGGCTCCCACAAGGAATTCGTTTCGCTCCCTATCGATACCAACGGCTACGACTGGATTTACGGCAAGGCTTGCCACTGGGGTTCGGGTATCCTCCTCGACCCTCGCAACTCCGACAGAATCCTCATGACTTCCGGCAACGGCGTTTACGCCTGCGATAACGTCTGGGATGATATGGGCGTTCAGTTCTACTTCCAGCCCGACGGCGTTGAAGAAGTCGTCGCTCTCGACTTCGTAAGCGTTCCGGGCGGTCAGAATTACTCCGCTATCGGCGACTACGACGGCTTTATTCATACCGATATCACTAAGAATCCGGAACAGTATAAGCCCAATATGGGTTCTACTTCCGCTATCGCTTACTGCCCTGCGAATTCCGACGTCATGGTCAGAGTTTCTGAACACGGAAGCGACAACGGCAATGGCTATTATTCGACCGACGCAGGCAAAACATGGACTAAAATGGAGATTTCTGCCGGCGGCAAGGCTGCCATTACTCAGCTGGAAGACGGCTCTTACAGAATTATCAAATCCAATTCAAGCAGCAGTTCCATAAGCTATACCGACGATTTCGGCAAAACATGGAAAGAAGCTTCCGGACTTAAAGGCTCGAAGCCTACTTATCCCCTTGTCGACCTCAACAATCCTGCTGTTGTTTACGGTTCGGGCATCGCACATAACGACTACTGGGCTTCCGACCCCAATAAGAAAGAACCTACGCTCGAAGAATCCCACTACTCGTTCTATATAAGCACCGACTACGGCGCTACGTTCACGGAAACCGTTGTCAGCAAATATGATATGTGCGATCATACAGGCGATCTCGCTTACATCACCGACGACACGGTCGCTATGGCTGTGGGCTGGAACGGTATGTATATCATCACGGACAGCGGAAAGAATATCGAGAAATCTGACGTTTTCTACTGCAAATGCATCGGCTACGGCGCTCCCGAAAAGGACGGCGGCGTTAATACGCTCTATATTTACGGCAAACCTGCCGAAAACGACCCCGAAGGCATCTACCGCTCAACTGACGGCGGCAAAACTTGGGTGTGCATTAATACCGATCACCTCTATGGCGGCACGGGCAACGGCAACTTCCTCGTTGGCGATATGAACGAATTCGGCACGGTATTTATGTCTACTGTCGGAGCAGGTATCGTATGCGGCAAACTCAGCGGTTCAGTTCCACCGACTACAGACCCGACAGAGCCTTCCGATACTACTAAGCCTACTAAGCCTACTACAAGCGACACGCTCTACGGTGACGCCAACTGCGACGGCAAGGTCGAGATTGCGGACGCTACGCTTATACTCCAGTTCCTCACGAATAAGGACGAATATCAGCTGTCCGATCAGGGCATGAAGAATGCCGATGTTATCGGCGGCGGCGACGGCGTTACGGCTCAGGACGCGCTCACTATCCAGCAGGTCGACGCAGGTATCTACAAAGTTACCGATCTGCCTGTCAGCGAATAATTTATAAATATAATACTAATCTCCCATATCTTGCGGTATGGGAGACTTTTTTTAATGTGAATGAATAAACTCCCATATCTTGCGATACAGGAGTTTTTGTTGTTATGGAATATATATATTAATGCATATATCAGCAAGTCTATTAATACATACCACCCATTCCGCCTGCCGGCATTGCAGGAGCGGGATTTTCCTCAGGAATATCGGCAACAAGGCTCTCTGTCGTAAGAACCATAGCTGCAACGGAAGCCGCATTCTGAAGCGCGCTTCTTGTAACCTTAGTAGGATCAACAATGCCTGCCGGAATCATGTCTGTATATACTTCATTGTATGCGTCGAATCCGTAGCCGACCTTGCGCGAACGGCGAATCTTGTCAACGATTACACTGCCCTCAAGTCCTGCATTTTCAGCGATCTGACGAACAGGTGCTTCAAGAGCCTTGAGAATGATCTTTGCGCCTGTCTTTTCGTCGCCGTCAAGACTTGGTATCATCTTCTCAACTACAGGGATAGCGTTGATGAAAGCAGTACCGCCGCCTGCAACGATACCCTCTTCAACGGCAGCCTTTGTAGCTGCGAGAGCGTCCTCAATGCGAAGCTTCTTTTCCTTCATTTCGATCTCGGTTGCAGCGCCTACCTTGATAACAGCTACGCCGCCTGCAAGCTTAGCAAGTCTTTCCTGAAGCTTTTCGCGGTCGAAATCGGAAGTTGAAGTCTCGATAGCAGCACGTATCTGAGCAACTCTTGACTTGATAGCGTCCTTATCGCCTGCGCCGTCAACGATGATAGTATTCTCCTTCTGGATAACGATCTGCTTAGCCATACCCAGCTGGTCGATCGTTGTTTCGCTGAGTTCAAGTCCGAGATCGCTCGTGATAACTTCGCCGCCTGTAAGAACTGCGATATCTTTGAGCATTTCCTTGCGTCTGTCGCCGAATCCGGGAGCCTTTACAGCGGCAACCTTGAATGTTCCGCGGAGATTGTTAAGGATAATAGTTGTAAGAGCTTCGCCCTCTACGTCCTCGGCAATGATAACCAGCTTCTTGCCCATCTTTACGATCTGCTCAAGCAGGGGAAGAATCTCCTGAATAGAAGATATCTTCTTATCTGTGATAAGAACGAATGCATCGTCGTAAACGGCTTCCATCTTATCCGTATCAGTAACCATATAAGGCGAAATATATCCGCGGTCAAACTGCATACCCTCAACTACTTCGCTGTAAGTTTCGGCAGTCTTGCTCTCTTCAATAGTGATAACGCCGTCAGACGTAACCTTTTCCATAGCCTCTGCAATAAGTTTTCCGACATTTTCATCAGCGGAAGAAACAGTACCTACTCTTGCAATATCCTCCGTACCCTCAACAGCCTTGGAATTGTCAACGATAGCCTTTACAGCAGTATCTACAGCCTTTGCGATACCCTTTTTGAGAACCATGGGATTTGCGCCTGCTGCGATATTCTTCATACCCTCGCGAACGATAGTCTGAGCGAGAAGAGTTGCGGTAGTAGTACCGTCGCCTGCCGCGTCGTTTGTCTTTGTGGCAACTTCCTTAACAAGCTGCGCGCCCATATTCTCAAAAGCGTCTTTGAGTTCGATATCCTTAGCGATAGTAACGCCGTCGTTAGTGATAAGGGGAGCGCCGAATTTTTTGTCGAGAACAACGTTTCTGCCCTTAGGACCCATTGTTATTCTTACTGTATCGGCAAGCTTGTCAATACCTGCCTGAAGTGATTTTCTTGCGTCTTCGCCGTATTTAATATCCTTTGCCATAGTAAATATCTCCTTTTATAAATTTTGTCAGCATTATTCTACAACTGCGAGAATATCTTCCATGCGAACGATGATATATTCTGTGCCTTCAAGCTTAACGTTAGTGCCTGAATATTTGGAAATGAGGATCTTATCGCCTGTCTTTACCTCCATTTTAACGTCGGAAGTTCCGGGGCCTACCTCAACGACCTCAGCGACTTCAGGCTTTTCCTTGGCGCTGCCCGAAAGGATAATGCCGCTTTTTGTGGTCTCTTCAGCTTCGGTCATTTTGCAGACAACTCTGTCCTGTAAGGGTTTGATAGTCATGATATATACCTCCTGTATTTGAATCCGCAATCATGAATCATGAAAACAGATCCTAAAATTAACTTTTATTAGCACTCGCTCTCTTTGAGTGCTAATATTATTTTACCACCTTTTTCCAATAAATCAAGTACTATTTGCAAATTTTCACAATTTTCAGAATTATGCACAAAACATTTTCCATTCATGAAATTTATTAAGGCAATACCGCACAAAGACCGCCTGACGGCTTTGTGCGGTGTTGCCTTAAATCATTCCGCGATTCTTTCCGAACTGTAGATGATAGGTCTGAGCTGTATCCCCTTAAACGCCGCTTCAACCGCCTGCGGTATCATTTCAAATTCCGCAACAAGAGACGCCGGCTTTAATTTTATATCGTCCTGCATCATGGGGACGAAATAATAATTCTTGCGGTTGAATAATTCCCCGATATTTTTTGCCGAACCAAGCAGCGAATCGTTGGAAGCGATCGCCAGCAGAACGGGCTTTCCGCTGCGAAGATGAGATTTTACCGCCATAGTTACCGCTGTATCGGTAATTCCGTTGGCAAGTTTGGCAGCAGTATTCGAAGTACACGGCGCGACAACCATGATATCAGTCATGGAATGCGGCCCGATTGGTTCGGCATCGGCAATATTTGTTATTACGTCTCTGCCTGATATTGCTTTCATCCTGTTCAAGTTTTCAACATACGTGCCGAAACGTGTTGAAAACTTCGTGGCATTCTCCGACATGACAGGTATTATCTCCGCGCCCATTTCACGAAGCCTCTCCGCCTGCCTGAAACAGCGTTCGAACGTGCAGAACGAGCCTGTCATGGCGAATCCGACTTTTATTCCTTTCAAGCTTTCATTCACAGCTTTCGCTCCTTTCATCAAGTATACTGCTTACGGTTTCGGCGACAAATTCTCCTGCCGTTACGGGAGCAGTTTTCCCGGGCAGTCCCTGCGCCCATATGACTTTTCGTCCAAGTTCCGCCGCCCCGTCAAAATCAATTCCTCCGGGACGTGACGCAAGATCGATAAACAGCGTATTTTTGTCAAATCCGAAAAGCCTTTCGCGGTCGAATATTAATTCGGGAACGGTGTTGAATACAAGCGCATAATCGCTGCCCATTTCCTTTGTAAACACCGATTTTACACCAAGGATACGCGCTTTTGCAACGCCTTTTCCGTTTCTGACGGCAAGAGTTACGTCCGCGCCAAACCCTCTCAGTATCATTGTCAGAGCCGTGCCTATCCTGCCCGCTCCGACTATCAAAACCGACGTGCCGTTCAGCGTTACGGGCAATTCCCGTATCGCCGTCATGACAGCGCCTTCCGCCGTTGGAATAGCATTTTTCAGGCAAAGTTCCTCGCGGCTCATGTAATTGACGACAGCCGTTTCAGGGAATTTTTCCCATACACGCTTATCATCGTTGCCAACGAATACGACGGCGTTTTTTTTCAGCATGGAATAGATTTTCGCAGTCGATAATTTTCCCGAAAAACAGGGAGTATTTATATTTCCGACTTCGTCAAAAGGTATTATCGGCAATACTGCGCAGTCAAATTTTTCAGCCGAATTATCATTCTTGTACGGTAATATTTTTTCCGTAATGTATTCGTCGTCAAATCCACTGACGCATATATCATATTTTCCGGCAAGCTTTTCAGCGCAGAATATCTGTCTCATATCGCCGCCTGCAATAAGTATTTTAATTTTATTTTTCATATTGATCTCCATTCTGCATATCGCAGCTTCACTTTTTTGATTATCAAGTCGTTTGACTATATCCACGCTTCATTATATGGAGTTAAATTAAAAATGGTGATAAATCTCATGTAAATCAATTTTGCTTGTGCCGCATTATGTCAGGGGACGCTGTCC
>DETO01000124.1:0-7227 GCA_002362135.1 Ruminococcus sp. UBA3286
AGGAAAAATTATGAAAAAGATTACAGCATTTCTGCTTGCGCTGACCGTTATGACATCGGCTGCATCATGCAGCAGTAAAAGCGAGAAGAAGGAGAATGTTCAGAGCTTTACTACGGAAAAACTGAAAGTTGCGGCGTACAAAAAGGAAAATTTCCAGCTGCCTGCGGACATGAGCCAGATATATACGTTTATGCCATATAATGGCGGAAACGATTATCTGCTTCTTGGATCAAGTTCCCGCACACCGGAATTCTGGCACACAAACAAGGATTTCACGGAATTTGAGGTCGTTGAATTCTCCGAATTCGACATAGGCAAAAGCTACGGTCTAAACAATCTTGCCGACGGAAGAGTCGTTGTTTTTGTTAATCATGCCGATTACGGCGACCTTCCTCCAATACCGCTTTATGAATATCCCGAAGGCGATGAACTGGAGAAATATAATGCCGCCGCTGAATGCAAATTCATGATAAAAACTTTTTCTCCCGACGGCAAGCTGATCGCGTCAGTCGATGTGGAGGATTTCGGACTTACGGCTGATATAAGTTCAATAATCAACAACGTTTACGCCGCGGAAGATTTTGTTATTGCAGTTATAAACGGCAGCTATGAAATGTTCGATTACAATGGCAAACATATCGGCGAATTCGCGGTTGAAGATGGCGATTTTGACGCTATAGCGCTCGACGGCAGCGGCAAGCTTGTCTGCGCGGTGACGTATGAGGAAAATGAAGTTGAGAAAATGAAACTCTGCAATATCGACGCTAAAGGCAAGTTGTCGGAGTTTAATAACGCCGTCTACGATTTCGATGAAACTGTTCAGGACATGATCGCAGGAACAGGGGAGTACAGCTTGTATATTCGCACGCGTTCGTCGATTTATGGAATACGCGCTGACAACAATGAAATAGTTCCGCTTATGGATATCACATCTTCGGGCGTGAATTCCGATCATACAAAGGGATATAAGATGATGGACGACGGAAATATGGCGGTTTTGTATAACGACGCGACTGAATTCAAGGTGAATTTCAAGAAATACATTCCGCGTTCCGATGAAGAAATGGCTGACATAAAGACTATAACCGTTGGTAATATGGGCGATTTTTTTGTTGAGAATTACATAAATAAATGGAACGACGCAGGCAATGATTTTATGGTTGAGCAAAGAAAATATGACAGCGATAGTTTGGGAAAATGCGATCAGCTGTCGCAGGATGTGCTGTCAGATCAGCTTCCCGATATATTGTGCTTTGACAACTTTGGAGAAATTGATTTGAGAAAGATGGACGTATTTGAAGATCTTTACACGTATATGGACAAGGAAGAGGTTTATAACCGCGATTTCTTCATTCCAAGCGTTCTTAAAAGCTTCGAACAGGATGGCAAACTTCTAAGTCTCGGAAACAGCTTTTGTCTTGATATGGGTGTGGTAGGCAAAACAAAATATCTCGGCGAACCTGAGGACTGGTCTTTTGAAAAGAAGCTCGATCTGATGATCGATCCGCCTATTGAAAGGGAGCGATTTACTGATTCGAAATATGGAAGATTAAGCGATTTCGTGACATGGACGGACTGGGCTGATCTTTCGAAAGCGGAATGTTGGTTTACAGACGAAAGCTTTGTACGCTATCTTGAATATTGCGACGAAGCAGAAGTGATCGAGATAGAATTTAAGGAATACGACGAGTCATATTATCAATCCGAAGAATGGATGGAGGAAATGGACCGATTGAGTTATCTTGAGTCCATAAAATTCAGAGAGGATAAAGAGCTTTTCTCATATGAATCGATATGTAATTATGAGAATTATGTTTATCTGACCAGAGGAAGTTTTGGCGGAGAACCGATCTCGTTTGTTGAGGGCGCGACCGTAAGATGCGATACGCCTCTGTTCATATGTAAAACATCGAAGAATAAGGAACTTGCATGGGAGTTTATAAAATCGCGAATTACCGACGAAGCTTATAGTGATACCAATAATTATTACTTTTTCCCTGTTACAAAATCAGGATTAAAAATGGAGGAAGAGCGTTCCAGAAATACGGATAGAAGCTGGGATGATGCGGATTATAACGGGATTCCGTCAGATTATGTTGGGTTGGCATATCAAATCGGAGATGAAAATATTGCAATCGGCGACATTACTGATGAGGATTACGAAGCTGTAAACGAACTGATATACAACGCGAAGCCGCCTAAAAAATCGATGCCGCATGATTCGAAATTCTATGAGATAGCCTATGATGAGATCGGACGCTTTTTCCATGGAGAATGCACGGCGGAAGAATGCGCGGAGCATATGCAGGATCGCATTTCTACATATTTATCGGAGCAGTATTCATAAATCAAAAATCCCCTTCGCAATGAAGGGGATTTGAAATTATTCTGTTCTGAGAGCCTCAACAGGGTCTTTCTTTGAAGCGACTCTTGACGGGATAAGTCCTGCAATGAATGTAAGGAACATACTTATGCAGATAAGAATTATTCCACCAATTGGCGGCAGGCTTGAATAGAGAGTATCGAGACTTGTAACCGCGTGTATTATAAGATTTATCGGGATATTTATAAGTATCGTTGCACCTATGCCGATAATACCAGCGCAAAGTCCGACAAGCAGAGTTTCAGCATTGAAAACAGTGGAAACGTCGCGTTTGGAAGCGCCTATAGCACGGAGAATACCGATCTCGCGTGTACGTTCCAGAACGGAAATATATGTGATGATACCAATCATTATGGACGATACAACAAGCGAGATTCCGACGAAAGCAATAAGCAGGTAAGAAATACCTGTGATAATGCTTGTTATCGACGACATAAGAAGAGCAACTATATCTGTGTAATGAATAACATCTTTTTCGTCCTTGCCCTTGTTGTAATCCTTGATGATATCAGCTATCTCGTCTTTGTTTTCAAAGGAATTAGCAAAAATTCTGATAGATGAAGGGTCGGAAAGATCGGCTGTACCAAGTTTTGTCATAATATCCTCGTGAGAATAATCCGATATCTGTTCGGGAGTATATTCATCAAACACGAGCGCGTATGTATCAACGGAAATCTTTTCCGCGCCTAAAGCCTTTGCAAGATCGTCGTTACTGCTTGAAGCAAGCTGCTGCTGAACCTGAGCCGCATACTGCTCTGTGATCTGAGCTGTCAGAGCTTCACGGGCGAAACCTTGAAGTTCCTCGTCCGACATCGAATTTACATAAGATTCGATCTGTTCCGCATTAACGCCGATCTCCTCGGCATAATTTGCCTTGATCTGATCGATGAATTCCTTTTTGTCGAAATCTTTCATCGCTGCGTCAAGCTGAGCCTGAAGCTGCGCGGGATCGGGCTGAGATTTGATAAAGCGGAAAATGTCTGCTTTTTTGGAAGTATCGGCAGCCTTGATGTAAGCTTTTGCGGTTTCGGCTTTTTCTTCGGGAGTAGGCTCAACATAATCGTCGGTCATGAATTTCATGCCGCTGAGCAAATCGTTTTCGGTATCGTCAGCCTGCGCTTTTACAAGAGCGTTTTCATTCGTCTTATTTACGGCGTATTCCGTAAGTTCTGCGGTATATCCGACATATCCGGAGATCATGCCGTTTGAAACATCTTCGCCCGGACGTACAAATCCGACGATCTTTATATCAGTACCGATGTCGTTTGATGTGAAGAGGTAATCCGCACCTGTATCGGTAGCCATAAGATCGACAGCAGCGGATTCACCCTCGTTGTACTGGTAAGTCTCGCAGGGGAGAATCATCTTGAATTTCTTGTTGAGCAGTTCGTCAAATTCCCATTCCGTCTGACCATAATCCTCAATGACTGAATTATTCATAACAGCCTTGATATGTTCGCCGAAAAGATCTGGATCTTTAAGACCGAGAGTATAGAGAATGAAATCGGGTATTTCGTTATTCTTAGTAAGAACGACGACCGCTTCATCATAGCTGTCTGGCCATTCGCCTGCCACAACTTCGTACTGCTCCTTTACAATATCATTAACGCCCTTGCCATCTTCATTCGGGAGCAGCTCTTCGAGAACCTGAAATCCCATCATGGACATTTCTGCGCCTGCCATGGAACTTCCCATCATGTTGTTGACCATTGCGCTGTTGCCCATATCGAAAGCGTCAGTATAAAGTTTCATGAAATCCGTCTGGATTATTTCGCCGTCGGGAGCTTCTGTGTAAATATTTATCGGAACATCGTAAGTGTAAGAAAGCGCGGTCGAATATTTTGCAATATCTTCGTTGTTGTCGAGGAATGTTTTGAAATCCTTCATGTTGTTGACCTGCTTTGCGGAGGAGTTCATATTATTGAAGATATCATAAATAGTTGTATTGGAATACAGCTTGTCGTTGGAAAATTCCTTGTTTTCATATTCCTTCTGCGTATCCATCATCGACGCCATGATCGCTGTGGTATCGGCATTTTCGCGGTTTATCTGTATCGGATAGGAAGAAAGCGTTTCTTCCTGTATATCGTTTATGTAATTGTTGATTCCCGAAGAAAGCGAAAGAATGGTAGCGATACCGATAATACCAATAGAACCTGCAAAAGCTGTAAGGATCGTGCGTCCTTTTTTCGTCATAAGGTTATTCATTGAGAGGGAAACGGCAGTTCCGAATGACATTGAAACGCGCTTCTTTTCCGAAGGCTTTTCAGCATCCGTTTTTTCGGGTATATAGGGATTGCTGTCGTCGATTATCGTGCCGTCTTTAACTCTTACGATGCGGTTTGCGTAGTCAGTTGCAAGTTCCGGGTTATGTGTTACCATAATTACCAGCTTATCTTTGGCGATATCCTTGAGCAGCTCCATTACCTGAATTGAAGTTTCGCTGTCCAGCGCGCCCGTAGGCTCGTCGGCAAGAAGAATATCCGGATTATTGATAAGCGCGCGCGCTATCGCCACACGCTGCATCTGACCGCCTGACATTTGATTCGGTTTTTTATTAAGCTGATTTCCGAGACCGACTTTTTCAAGAGCCTCTTTAGCACGCTTTCTTCTTTCGGATTTTGAGATTCCCGAAATAGTAAGGGCAAGTTCTACGTTTGAAAGAACAGTCTGATGCGGAATGAGATTGTAGCTTTGGAACACGAATCCGACAGAATGGTTGCGGTAAGCGTCCCAGTCGCGGTCTTTATATTTTTTTGTCGATACGCCATTAATAACGAGGTCGCCTGATGTGTAATGGTCGAGACCTCCTATGATGTTGAGCATAGTAGTTTTACCGCAGCCGGAATGACCGAGTATAGCCACAAATTCATTTTCGCGGAACGTAATGCTTATGCCGTTGAGGGCTTTTACAACATTATCTCCGCTGCCGTATGTTTTTACGACATCTTTGAGTTGGAGCATATCATGATTTCCTTTCATAATTTCAGATATTGTTTGACAACTTAAATTATAGCATTATGATGAATATTTGTCAATCTGTTTGGCTATATTTCACAAATATTTCATATTTATTCTACTTTTTACAGAAAATGACTATTTTATCGGTTCAAAATTTAATATAAATAATGTCTTGGAAAATAAATGAATTTATGAAAAACAAACAAAAAGCCGACTGCGTAAACAGTCGGCTGTATAATTACTTCATTCCGTATGTTTTGAGCAGAGCGTCGATCTTAGCGTGAGGATCAAGAATTTTGCTGATAGATACTTCATGATTTATAGCTTCAATGAAGTATGCGATGTACTTTGATACATCAACTTCATGGAACCAAGGTCTGCTGAGAAGATCGGGCGATCTATATGTAAGATTTGTACCGAGAACGCCGCTGATAATGCCTTTTTCATAAGCTTCGTCGAATTTTTCGAGACCGTTTGTGAAGATAGCATATGTAGCATATGTGAAAATTCTTGCAGCGCCTTTTTCTTTAAGATTATATGCAAGGTCAAGCATGGATTCTCCTGAGGAAATAATATCGTCCGCAACGAAAATATCCTTGCCTTCAACGGGATTTCCGAGATATTCGTGAGCAACGATAGGATTTCTGCCGTTTACGATAGTGGAATAATCGCGGCGTTTGTAGAACATACCCATATCGACTCCGAGTACGGAAGCGTAGTACATATTTCTGTTGAGCGCGCCCTCGTCGGGTGAAACGATCATGAATTTTTCCTTCGTAAGGTTGATATCCTTAATGTCGTTAAGCAGGCATTTGAGAACCTGATAAGTTGGCATAACGTTGTCGAATCCCATAAGCGGAACAGCGTTCTGAACGCGTGGGTCATGAGCGTCGAAAGTTACGATATTGGCAACTCCCATTGATTCCAGTTCCTGTAAAGCGCAGGCACAGTCAAGCGATTCGCGGTAACTTCTTCTGTGCTGTCTGCCGCCGTAAAGGATAGGCATGATAATATTAACACGGTGAGCCTTTCCGCTTGCAGCCTGAATTATTCTCTTGAGATCCTGATAGTGGTCATCGGGAGACATAGCGTTTTCAAATCCAAAATAATTATATTTAACATTATAATTTCCGACATCAACTATAATGAATAAGTCCTTGCCTCTTACTGTAGATTTGATAAGTCCCTTTCCGTCACCGGAGGAAAAACGCGGACATTCGCTCTCAATAAGAAAGCTGTCAACGTCGTAGCCTGCTCTCTTTGACCATTCAACGAGATAGTTGTTGATCTTGTTTCCAAGTTCGGTCACGCTGTTCATGGCGATAATGCCGATAGGCGCAGCGCTTGTTTCGCTGCTGAATAAATTTTCACTTGAAGCAATCATGATAAAATCCTTTCGTTTTTTTAATTAAGATCATTTTCAATACATATCTTCTGTCTCACTTACAGAAGTTATCAATGTAGTTGTCAATGTCGTGAGCGATGATCTCCTTTGCAACATCTGCATGATCGATCTCGTTTACGACTGTAGTTTTATTTTCAAGTTCCTTATACACGGTAAAGAAATGCGTCATTTCGTCAAATATATGCTTAGGTAACTGCTCGATGTCCATATACATGTTATAGTTAGGGTCGTCGAAGGGAACTGCAATGATCTTGTCATCGTGATGACCGTTGTCGAGCATTCTGATAACGCCGATCGGGTAGCACTTTACGAGAGTAAGCGGCATCAGTTTTTCAGAGCAGAGAACCAGCACATCAAGCGGATCAAGGTCGTCAGAGTAAGTTCTGGGGATAAAACCGTAATTTGCGGGATAATGGGTTGATGTGTGAAGGATCCTATCCATTTTGATGTATCCCGTTTCTTTATCAAGCTCATATTT
>DETO01000124.1:7511-7945 GCA_002362135.1 Ruminococcus sp. UBA3286
CGTTTCTTTATCAAGCTCATATTTTATTTTACTTCCTTTGCCGATTTCGATCACAGCATAAAAATGATCGGGGCTTATTCGCTTCGGGCTGATATTATGCCATATGTTTTTCAATTAAATTCCCTCCGATTTCATAGTATCAGAAAAAGCCTTAAAGTCTGTTTAGTATCTTTTACACACGTCTTGCTTGTATATGCCGGGACACTAAACAGGCTTTTAGAAAAATATTCTTCTATAATCAGTATACCATTTTTTTGAGATTTGTCAATAAAAGCTTAATTGCATATTAAATTTTCGTCGATTTGCAGATTTTTATTGCGAATAATCTTGTTTTTTTAGATTTTACGCTATTATGTTTTAATTGTTATTAAAATAAGTAAATTTACTGATCCTGACTGCTGATTGTATTATTTAGTGCGTATTCTACAAATCGT
>DETO01000145.1:0-2175 GCA_002362135.1 Ruminococcus sp. UBA3286
GCAGGGGGTGCAGGGGGACAGCGTCCCCTTGCATAATGCAGCACAAGTAAAAATTGATTTTCTGAAGTTCTGAATTAAAGCTTGCAAAACAGGAAAAAATATGTTATAATAATAATGATCTGTATCATTGGCAGGTCAATACATATGATCGGAGTGTTTAACTATGTCAAAGAAACCTTTTTACATCACCACGCCCATTTATTATCCGTCGGGCAATCCACATATCGGGCATTGCTATACTACTGTAGCCTGCGATTCTATCGCCCGTTTCAAGCGAATGCAGGGATATGATGTAATGTTCCTGACTGGTACTGACGAGCATGGATTGAAAATTGAACAGAAGGCTGTTGAAAAGGGCGTTACACCAAAAGAATTTGTTGATGTGATAGTTGACAAATTCAAGAGCCTTTGGAAATATATGAATGTTGATTACGATCGCTTTATACGCACTACAGACGATTATCACGTTGAGGCTGTACAGAAAATTTTCAAGGCTCTTTACGATAAGGGATATATCTATAAGGGCGAATATTCGGGAAAATATTGTACTCCCTGCGAAAGCTTCTGGACTGATTCGCAGCTTGACGAAAACGGATGCTGTCCCGAATGTCACCGTCCCGTTGCAATGGCAAAGGAAGAAGCTTACTTCTTTAAAATGTCGCCATTTGCGGAGCGCATTGAAAAATTGCTGACGGAAACGGACTATCTCCGCCCTAAAACTCGTGCAACTGAACTGGTAAATAATTTTATCAGACCCGGTCTGGAAGATCTCTGCGTATCGAGAACTACTTTTAAATGGGGAATCCCCGTAACTTTCGACGAAGATCACGTCGTTTACGTCTGGATAGACGCCCTTTCGAACTACATCACGGCAATGGGTTATATGAACGGCGTTTATGACGATATGGACAAATTCTGGCCTGCTGACGTTCATATGGTCGCAAAGGATATCATGCGTTTCCATGCGATAATCTGGCCTGCTATCCTTATGGCTCTCGATCTTCCGCTTCCTAAACATCTTGCAGTTCATGGCTGGATAACCTTTAACGGTGAAAAAATGAGCAAATCTCTCGGCAACGTTGTCGATCCTTTCGTACTTGGCGAACGTTACGGCTGCGACGCTATCAGATATCATATTCTGCGTGAAATGGCTCTCGGAGCGGACAGTTCATTCTCAAACGAAATTCTTATAAACAGAATAAATTCCGACCTTGCAAACGGATTTGGAAATCTCGTTTCACGTACAGTTGCAATGGCGGACAAGTATTTTGGCGGAATTCTTCCCTCCGACCGCGAAGCCGACGAAATCGACGAAGATTTTAAGGCTGTAGTGCTGAACGCTTTTGCCGAAACCGAAAAGGCTATGGAGGAAACGAAGATCAAGCAGGCTCTGGAAGCTATTTTCAAGGCGGTAGACCGCGCCAATAAATATATCGACGAGACCGAGCCTTGGAAACTGGGCAAGGACGATTCCAAAAAGGGCAGACTTGCTTCTGTGCTTTACAATCTGCTTGACGGAATAAGAATAATTTCGGCTCTGCTCAGCCCGTTTATGCCAACTACAATGCCGAAAGTATGGGAGCAGATAGGCGCGTCGGAAGCTGATGTGGCTTATGATAAACTTTCGGAATTCGGCGTTCTTCCCGAAAATGTCAAGGTTTCCAAGGGCGAGATACTTTTCCCGCGTATCGACGTTGAAAAGGAGATAGAGGCGCTCAACGGCATAATCAAGAAGAATATGGAATCCGCTCAGGCGAATCTTTCCTCTGCTGAAAAGGGCGAAGTTAAGGCGGACGAAAAGCCTGAACAGGAGATCGAACTTGCGCCCGAAATCTGCATCGACGATTTTGCCAAGGTCGAGATCAGAGCCGCAAAGGTAATCTCCGCGGAAAAGGTGAAGAAATCCGACAAGCTGCTTTGCTTACAGCTTGACGACGGAATGGGCGGACGTCAGGTAGTTTCGGGAATTGCGCAATATTACGCTCCCGAAGATCTCGTCGGCAAAACCATTCAGCTTATCGCCAATCTTAAACCTGTAAAGCTTCGCGGCGTGGAAAGCTTCGGAATGATCTGCGCGGCAGATACGGCTGACGGCGTTAAGGTCATTTTCCTCGACGACAGCATTCCGGCAGGCGCGAAGATCAGATAATATTTTACTTGTGCGGCATTATGTCA